>JAKSIM010000037.1 GCA_024398845.1 Fibrobacter sp.
TCACGTCGGTCTGGGACGGCAAGACGGAGGATTCAGCCGGAACAAGCAGAACGTCGTCAAACGTCAAAGCTTCAGGCAAAATTTTCATAAGAGAACCTCTTTTTTTGCAATGGAAATATAGAAATTTAGACGAAAGACGAAAGGCGGGAGACGAAAAGATTTTCCCTTTTTTGTTACGCTTTTGCCATTTTTGAGCCAGCATACACGCATTTCTTTGAGTACCATATCGTAAAACAGGCAATTTTACGACAAAAAAACAAAGGGAAAAATTTCAAAGAAAGCATCCTTCACTTTTGACGCGCTCGGCCGCACAGAAAGCGTAAAGTTTTCGCCTAAGCATGCCGTACATTTTACAAAGCTGTGATTGTCGAAAGACGCGTTAAAAAAATCAATTACTCAAATATCACATCAATGACATCCGGCAGTTCTGAACTATTTTGGAGCAGGCTCGCACGATGACGCAGCTCCACAGGGTTCATCCGCGGCTTTGCATAAATTTTTTTCGTGGCATCGTGACGTTTTTCCAACACGCTCGTAAGCGAGAGTGTCACCGTTTTCGTCTGTAACATTTCCACATCTTCCATTTCTCGAAGCGAATGAAGACGGCCGCTATTTTCCGTTGTAGCGCTGCATGCATTCTTCCATGCCGCGTTTAAAATAGCATTCCACGAGGGCGGGGACCTTCGAAATAGCCTCTTCGAAGGCGGGCTTGTCCTCGGCGGAGAATTTCGCCAGTACCCAATTACTGAGGTCGAATTTCGGAGGGCACTTGCCCACGCCAAAACGGATGCGCGGGAACTTGTCGCCCACATGCTCGATGATGTTGCGAAGCCCGTTCTGGCCGCCGTGACTGCCATTCGCGCGACAGCGGATGCGGCCTACATCCAAATTAATGTCGTCGCTGAACACGAGCAGGTGATCTACCTTGATCTTGTACCAGGTCATCAAGGCCTGCACCGCCTCGCCCGAGAGGTTCATGTAGGTTTGCGGCTTTGCAAGGAGGCATTCCTCCCCCGCGATGTTCACCTTCATGGTAAGCGCCTTGTGTTCTTCCTTCCAATCCTTGCTAGAATCGGCAAGTTTTTCTACAGCCATGAAGCCTGCGTTGTGATGCGTATTGGAGTATTGCGTACCAGGATTTCCGAGACCGACGATGAGATACATAATTAATTTTTTGCGGCGAGATGTCGCGGTTTAATGATTTACCTTGTAAAAATAGAAAATCCCGCCGAATGGGCGGGATTCCTTGTCATCAAAAACAATGACTCGAGCCAAATTACTTGGCAGCCGGAGCGGCAGCAGCCGGGGCAGCAGCGGCCGGAGCAGCGGCAGCGGCCGGAGCAGCAGCTTCTTCTGCAGCATCCTTCTTCTTGGCCTTGGAGGAGATCGAGAAGATCACCGTGCGCGGACCGGAAGCGAGTTCAACACCTTCCGGAAGCTTGAAGTCCTTGGCATAGAAAGTAACGTTGGTTTCGAAGTCGGAAATATCCAATTCGAGAATGGTCGGGATGCAAGCCGGCTTGGCAGCGAGCATGAGGTAGCGAGCTTCCTGAGAGAAGATACCACCCTGAGTCTTCACACCAACCGGAAGACCAGAGAGCTTCACCGGAACGCGAACCTTGACCATGGAATTTTCTTCGATCTTGAGGAAGTCAATATGAATGAACTTCTGAGAGATGGCGTCCTTCTGATAGGTGTAGACGACGGCCGGATTGCCAGCCTTGCCATCAATTTCGAGGTCGAGAAGCGTATAACGCTTACCCGGAGCGAGAACCTTGCGCAGATCAATATCGCTGACGCTGATGTTCTTAGCTTCGGCACCCTTACCATAATAGACGGCCGGAATCTGACCAGCCTTACGCAAACGGGCGTTATCGCGGTTTGCACCTAGCACTCTCGAGGTAGCTTTGAGCGTTGTGAGTTCCATTTTATTCTCCATTTTGGAATTTATAAAAAAAAATTCATTGGGGTAGCTGGACTCGAACCAACGAATAACGGAATCAAAATCCGTTGTCTTACCACTTGACGATACCCCAATGGTGCGCACAAAGATAGTAAAAAAAGGAATTTTTCAAAGGGATTAGGGGATTTTTTCCGCTAATTTTTGTGCCAGAACTTGGTAATAGCCTGATATCGAGAAATGGACTTCATGGCCTGGGCGGCCGCTTCGGCATCAGCGCGGGAAGCAAAAATGCCAAAAACCGAGGCTCCGGAGCCGCTCATGAGGGCACATTTGGCCCCAAGTTCCAAGAATTTCGCTTTCATTTCGGCCACCAGCGGGTGCTTGGGGAACACCGAAGTTTCAAAAGCGTTGAACGTGATAAATTCAGAAAGAGATTGCGCGGAAAGCGCCACGGCTTGGGACTGCGCCGAAATTGCCGCGGTTTGGGACGGCGCGGAAATTGCCGCGGTTTGGGACGGCGCGGAAAGTGCCGCGGTTTGGGACGGCGCACCACCTGGGCCGAAGTGAGCGGCGAATTCCTGCTTGTACCGCTCCCAGCGGTCGAGTCCGGACTTGGGGACCCCCGCGTAAGCATCCTTCGTCGGGACAGCGTCAAGCGGAGTCGCCACCAGAAGGACCTCCCCCGCCGCAAGTTCCAGCGGGTCCATGAACGTGAGGCGCTCGCCGATGCCCTCGGCGAAAGCCGTGCCGCCTCGGACCAAAAACGGGACGTCGGCCCCGAGTTTCGCGCCAATTTCTTCGAGCACCGGGGCCTCAAAGTTCAGGTTCCAGAGGCGGGAGAGCAACCTGAGGGTTGCCGCGGCATCGGCACTGCCACCGCCAAGGCCTGCCCCAAGGGGCATCACCTTCTCGAGGAAGAGGTCCGCACCCAAACGTTCACGACGAGCGCGCTCCTGAGGGTCATTCGCCGAACCAGCCACCTGGTCCACCGCGTACGCCTTCAGGGCGAGAGCAGCCTTGTACACGAGGTCCGATTCCTTCGGGTAATTTTGCGGTTCGTTGTATTCAAGCGTCACAACGCCGTCGTCACGGAGTTCCGCACTCACGGTATCGCCAGCGTCAATCGTCTGAAAAATCGTGCCCAAGTCGTGATAACCATCTTCACGCTTGCGGATGACATCTAAGAACAAATTAATTTTTGAAGGAGCGTATTCTTGCATAGTGGTTAGTGGGCGGCTGCGCCGCCTCTGTAAATCCTGTTTACTGCTTACTGTTTACTATCAATTGGTTAGTGGTTTAATCATCCGAGTTTCCCGGAGCGTTCAAGGTTCAAAAGGCCTTCCATGTCAATGAGCATGGCTCGCGGTTTGGAATTGCCCTTGGAGGGGCCACAAACGCCGAGGCCATAAAGCTGGTCCACAATCTTGCCCGCACGGCTGTAACCCACACTAAAGTGGCGCTGCACCGCCGAGGTCGAGAGTCCATTTACTTCGATAGCCCACTTGGCCACTTCGAACAAAAGCTTGTCGAGCTTTTCATTCATTGCGGCATTGCCTTCGCCATCCTCATCACCATCGGCACCCACAACGTCAAAGCTTTCGAGCTGCGGGTAGCAAACGTTCTGGTCACTGCAAGCGTCCGCCAACTTCTCGGCTTCTTCGTCACTCAAAAAAGCGCCATGGACGCGCACCGGGTCAGGTGCGTTCACCGCCTTAAAGAGCATATCGCCGCGGCCAAGCAACTTCTCGGCACCCGCGTGATCCATCACGGTACGCGCATCCACCTGCGACGCAACCTTAAAGCTGATACGCGTTGGGAGGTTCGCCTTGATGTTACCCGTAATGACCTTCACCGACGGGCGTTGCGTCGCTAGCACCAAATGGATGCCCACGGCACGAGCCTTTGCGGCAAGGCGGCTCACGGATTTTTCGATTTCTTTGCCAGCGACCATCATGAGGTCGGCCATTTCATCAATCACCACCACAATAAAAGCCATGCGATGACTGCGATCCGGTTCCGGAACTTCTTCAGGGAGTTCCCCTGCCTCAAACTTTTCGTTAAAGCCCAGCAGGTTACGAACTTTCGCCTGCGCCAAGACTTCGGTACGGCGGTCCATCTCGTAGCAGAGCCATTCCAGCGCCTGGATTGCAATTTCGGGCTTGGTAATCACCGGAGCAAGCAGGTGCGGGATGTTCTCGTACATCTTGAGTTCCACCGCCTTCGGGTCCACGAGAATCATGCGGAGTTCGTCGGGAGTCTTGCTAAAGAGCATACTCGCCATAAGTGCGTTAATGCAAACAGACTTACCGGAACCCGTCTGACCCGCAATCATCAAGTGCGGAGCCTTCGCCAAGTCCATTGTAAACGGCTCGCCCGAAATGTCCTTGCCAAGCGCCATCACAATCTTTTCGGGACTCGGCTTGAACGCATCGCTCTCAAAAATATCGCGACCAAAAATCGTTTGCGCCTTGCGATTCGGAATTTCGATACCCACGGCACCCTTGCCAGGAATCGGCGTCAAAATACGGATAGATGTCGCCTTCAAAGCCATCGCCAGGTCGTCTTGCAAGGCGCTGAACTGAGAAACCTTCACGCCTGGGCCAGGTTCCACTTCAAAACGCGTAATCACGGGACCCGTTTCGCACCCCACGACCTTCCCCTTGACCTTGAAGTTCTCGAGTTTTTCTTCGAGCATGTGACCAATTTCGTTTAGTTCGTCTTCCGTATAATCCGCGGGCTGCGGGTCATGCGTATCAAGAATTTGGTCCACCGTCGGAACCTTGTATTCATCGTAAAGAACCGTCGGGTCCGGCTGCGGAACGCCCGTACTCCCCGAGGCGAAACTCGTACCCGCACTGTCGCGCGTCCCAATGACATTCGCCCCCGCATACGTCGGATCTTGTTCCACCTCATCGGCGGTGACAATCTCCGGCATAAACGTTTCTTCTTCGGCATTTTCTGCGGGCTCCGCATAGCCGCTCTGTTCAGCCCCAACAAAAGCCGTATTTTCTTCCACGAAGTTCGCGGCCACAGGCTCGTTAGCAACCGTTTTTGCAGAATCATTTACAGTTTCATTTTCGCCACCGCGCACAGCGCCCTTCACCACCAGGCGATTCTGGTGCGCCTTTTCCCAGTTCAACACATCGCGGGCACGGCGAATCGCCGCAATCTTGTCCCTGATTTCTTTTATCTGCAACGCACTCATATGGCGCTCATTGTTGCGCAGTTCCTGTTCCAAGCGCAAGATTTCGGGGTCTTCGCCACCAAAACCCGTTTCGGCGGCACCCGAGGTTGCGGCACCCGAGGTTGCGGCACCCGAGGTTGCGGCACCCGAAGCGGTCGCATTCAAAGCATCAAGCCCTCGGCCCGCATGCCCCGAAGCCACAACGGTTGCGTCTTCTGCAGCGCGGCAGCGCGTATATCCCGGAGGAGCCATCGTCGTTTGGTCATCCAGAGCATACGGATTTTCGGCCAGGGCGCCATACTCCTGCACAGAGCCTTCGTCATCATGTACAGGCATACTCATCATGCCACGGCGAACCTTGAACGGCTTAATATCGGCCTTGTCCTTAATGTTATAACCGCTCGGAACCGAATACATGGTGCTGTCATCCACCAGCAAACTCTTGCGGTCACCTTCGCGCGATTCGCGAACCTCACCAGAGGCCTTACCCTCACTATTTCCATTATCTTTTTTGTGGAACAAATCCGTAACCCAGCGCATGGTCTTTACCATAAAATTAAAATGGCGCGGACGAAGCCCAAACGAGAGCACAAGCACCAAAGCGAGGATGACAAGCAAAATCAAAAGCGGAGCCATTAACGAAGCCTTGCCAAACACAGACACAAAAACATTCTGCATAAAGAACTGGCCAACAACGCCGCCATTCGCAAACAAAGTCTCTTTAGAAAGTCCCGTTTCGCCGTAATTTTTTAGGGCCATGAGGCACGACAAATCCACAGTCAAAAGCGTCATGCCCACAGAAAAACTAAGCAAGCGTTCACGCACGTTCTTGAGTGCAATAAACAACCCCCACAAAGCAAGCGTCAAGGTAAATAAAATTACAGCAAGTCGTCCAAAAACAAACGTGAAAGTTTCAGGCAAAACTCCACCAAAGAACGGTCCAAGCCAATTTCCTTCGTTTCCGCTATATACAGAACTGACACACCCGAGCAGCAGGATTATACCAACAGCGAACAAGAACCAGCCCAAAATCATGCCCCAAAAGGGCGCTTCCCTGGATTCTAAGTCTTTTTTTTTAGTCGTTTTCTTTTTAGAGGCAGTCAAAATACACTCCTTCGCTTTATATTTAAAAATATAGCTTATGTTTCGTTTTATTATTTTTTGAATATGCAGAAAAAAGTATCCAAACGCATTAAGAAAATTTCCGTCGGTTTTATTGTAGCCGCTGTAATTATTTTTCTTATTTTGCTGCTCGGAAATGTGCAAGACCCAAAAATTCGAGTAGCCCGTTCTGGAGCCGAATCTCTCGAATACATTTTTTACGACATGTTCTTTAAGACTAGCACCGGCAAAGTCACCGACCAAAAAGTCGGCAAGAACATCACGGTGGCCGACAACTACGACCCGAACATCCTGATTGTCGATATCGATGAAAACTCCCTAGCCAAGCTAGGCAACTACAATACTTGGGACAGAAACA
The DNA here is from genome assembly GCA_024398845.1 of Fibrobacter sp. Classification (GTDB taxonomy): domain Bacteria; phylum Fibrobacterota; class Fibrobacteria; order Fibrobacterales; family Fibrobacteraceae; genus Fibrobacter. The sequence continues at coordinate 6,568 of JAKSIM010000037.1, forward strand.
TTCACGCCGAAGTCGTCCGGACCTTAAGCGAAGGCGGCGCATCGGCAATCGGCTTCGATATTCTTTTCAAGAACGCTGATTTCGGCAAGCAAAAGGCAGAACAGAGCCTCACCATGCTCAAGCACCTGGACAGGAACAAGCAATGGGACTCCCTCTATAATTCTATCCGGGCGAACTACAACTTTGACTCCATGATGGTCCACTCCATTAACGAAAGCGGCAAGGTCATTGCCTGCTACGATATGGGCGACCGAAGTACATATTTCCACGAGACCGTTTGGCGTCCGCTCAGTACGCCGCAACGTGCGGACGAAATCGGCTATACCTCGACCTTTGAACTCAACCAGGTCGATAAACCAGCAGATATCGAAGAAAAGGACCTTCTCGACAACATATTCCCGGAACTCGCTCAGGCCTCCAAGTTCATCGGCTCCGTAAACGCCTACCCCGACGACGATGGCGTGAACCGACGCGTGGCCATGCTCTACCGGTTCCCTACCGAGCGCATTGACACCAACGTATTTAAAAAACTTGATGAACACGGCGAACCCATCAACTTTTACAAGCTAGACACCATCACCGACAAAGACGTTAAAATCTACACGACCATGTCGCTCATGACGGTGCTCCACCTGTACCACCAAAAGCCCGAAAATGTGAAAATTAAAATGGGCAAGTACATTGACGTCGGCAAGCCGTTTGGCGTTTACAGAGACATAGACGGTTCGTTGCACACGACATTCCCGCATTTTTCGTACCCCATGTTCGCATCGCTCAAGGCAAAGCTCAAGCAAAGCAACGCCAAGATTCGCAAAAGCGAGATTTACCGCCACAAGCAGGAATTCATTGACGTTTCTTCAAAAATCGTAGCCCTCAAGGACGACGACGGCGAAATCACTTTGGACTTATTCGAAGGGCAAAGCATTACCGGAAAGCTCGTAGAGGTCCTCCGCCATTTTGACGAAAACAACTTTAAAGATCTAAACGGCCTCGAAATTAAAGACATCGAAGAAGGGATTACGCTGCAACGCGACTCCACAGAACAAGAGCACTACATTGTAACCGACACCGAAGAAGACGAAGAAGCTATTATAACACCCTATATAATAAGTACGTTAAAATACTTCGCCGATACTCTCGAGAACCTCATTCCAAACAAGCGCGCGCACCTTTCGCTTGACGTAGACATTCGTTACGACGTGCAGAGCAAGCAGTGGAAATCCAACCTCGTCATTTTGAGTGCGGACGTACTCAAGGACATTCTCAAAATGCCCGAGGACACCATTAGCAAACTAAAGCCCGGCGAAGAAATCCGCTTTGGAAACGTCAAACGAATCCCTATAGACAACCACGGACGTTACCTGGTAAACTACCAAGGCCGTTACAACACCGAAGAAGCCAAGAGAAGTTTCCAGCACATTTCTTATTACGACGTCCTTAAGCACCGCATTGACGAAGGATTTTTCCAAGGCAAAACGTTTATCCTGGGCTCTGCGGCTCCGGCCATGTTCGACTTTGTGTCTGGCCCCCACGAAGAGCACTACCCCGGCGTTCTCGTTCACGCAACGATTCTCCAAAATATTTTGAACAACAAATTCTTGACTTTTATGAGAGAATACTACCAACAAATCGTCGTGATTCTGCTTGGCCTCATCTGCCTTTTGATTGGTCTTTACGTGCGTAGCTTTATCTCCATCTCGATTTGCGTACTCCTCATGGTCGTCTACACCATTATCGCCTACAACTTCTTCTTGCGCGGCATATACATAGGCGTATCCAAGCAGCTCCTCGCCATTTTGCTTACAAACATAGGCGCTCTAATTGTTCAGTTCTATTACGAATCCAAAGAAAAGAGTTTCTTGAACAATGCGTTCAAGCAGTACATTTCTCCGGAACTAATCGACGAAATGGTGAACAACGAAATTATGCCGACCCTTGGCGGATCCAAGTCCAACATCACGGCTTACTTTACCGACATCGCCAGTTTCTCTACATTCTCCGAAAAAATCGGCGACCCGAGTAAGCTCGTTGACCTTTTAAATGAATATTTGACGGCCATGACCGACACGCTTTTGAGCAACAAGGGGACTCTTGACAAGTACGAAGGTGACGCAATCATCGCATTCTTTGGAGCGCCGATGCCCCTGGAAAACCATGCGCAAAGCGCTTGCGACGCCGCCGTCGACATGCAGAATAAACTCATGGGTTTACGTAAAAAATGGGCCAGCGAAGGCGACAAGTGGCCCCAAATCGTTCACGACATGCACATGCGCATCGGTATCAACTCCGGTGATATCGTGACAGGAAACATGGGGTCCTCAATGCGTAAGAACTACACCATGATGGGAGACGCCGTGAACCTCGCCTCCCGTTTGGAGAGTGCCGCCAAGCAATATGGCGCATACATACAAATTAGCGAAGATACGCAACAAAACCTAGAAAAGGACCACTTTATTTACCGTTCGCTCGATACCATCCGCGTAGTCGGTAAAAGCCAGCCTGTAAAAACATTCGAGCTTCTCGAAAGAAGAGGATGCAACAACGAAGAAAAGTATCGCAAGCTTGTGGAGCTGTGGGAACAAGCGCGTGAAGCCTACCTTGCCATGGAATGGGACAAGGCCATTGCGCTATTCACCGCTTGCCTGGAATTCGAGCCGCACCTCCCCGAGCACGACCCTGGCAGCAAGACCTGTCCGAGTTTAGTATACATAAAACGCTGTGAAGACTACAAAATCATCCCGCCCGTCGCCCCTGGCGAAGTTTGGGATGGTGTATTCACAGCGACTTCTAAGTAATTTGTACCGAACGTCTAGTTCAGTTCAATATTGTCAATCAAGCGGGTCTTGCCAAAGAAGGCTGCCACCAAAATCACGACCTTATCTTCGGGCTGAAGCGCACCGGCGAACTTTTGCAAGTCCTTCTGGTTCACCACTTCCACGAACTGTACCTGGCCGCGGTTGGCCAAAATAGACTTGATGACCAAATCGCGCAAGAATGACACGCGACGTTCGCCGTCTTCAAAAGCTTGCTTAGCCAGCTTAAGGCCTTCGCTAATACTCAAAGCCTGTTTGCGTTCGACATCAGTCAAGTATTCGTTACGGCTAGAGAGAGCAAGTCCCGAAGCCTCGCGCACAATCTTTACGCGGTGAATCTTGATGTCGAAATTCAAGTCACGGACCATGCGTTCAATCAAAAATACCTGCTGGTAGTCCTTTTCGCCAAAGTAGGCATGGTCGGCGCCCGAAATCAAGAACAACTTAGAAACGACAGTCAAAACGCCACGGAAGTGTCCCGGACGGTAAGCACCGCAATACATGCCTTCGAGAGTTTCGTCACGAACCAAGGTCAGCGGGTCGCCATCGGGGTACATTTCAGCAACGCTCGGTGCAAACACAAAATCGGCACCAATGGATTCTGCGAGCTTCGCATCGGCTTCCAAGCGCTTGGGGTACTTGTCCAAATCCTCATTCTTGCCGAACTGGATTGGATTCAAAAACACACTCACTACGGTCACATCGCAATCTTTCACCGAAGCCTTGATAAGAGCCCCATGACCATCATGGAGGGCCCCCATCGTAGGAACGAGACCGATTGTTTTGCCCTGTTTGGCGAGAGGCTTGAGGGCTTCACGTAGGGCATCGATTGACTTTATAACTTGCATTATTATACCTTCTTAATTTCCTTCGGGAACAAAGTATGTCGTTTGTTGCGGGCACTCCGCAATGGCGTTTAGAACCATTTGCAAATGGTTCTCATTGTGCACAAAATCAATATGGTCCGTATTGATAATCAGAACGGGCGCATCTTGATAGTGCCAAAAATGGTGATCGTAGCGAGCCTGCAAATCCTTGAGATAGTTTCCTTCAATGGATTTTTCCATGGCGCGGCCGCGGCTCTTAATGCGGCTGAGGAGCGTCGGGATACTGGCCTGCAAGTAAACAACCAAGTCCGGTTTGGGCATATCGCGGCTCAAAGCCTTCGACACGGCCTCGTACATGGCGTATTCACTATCGTTGGTAAGATTCTGCGAGGCAAAGATCTGGTCTTTATCGTAAGTGTAGTCGCTCACCAGCAAGTCGTGGAACAGGTCGCTCTGGAGCGCCGAATTTTGCAATTGCTTATGGCGGTCCAGCAAAAAGAACAACTGCGTTTGAAAAGCGTAGGCATCCCTATTCTCGTAGAACTTTTCCAGAAAAGGGTTTTCCTCGTAATTTTCCTCAATGCAGAGGGCGTTCCAGCGTTCGCCAATTATGCGAGCGAGGGTAGTCTTGCCTACCCCAATAACGCCTTCAATCGCCAAAAAATGTACGCCTTTATCGGTAAGCATTACGGTTCCTCCCCAGTGATGGTGCGGAACGGGATTTTATCTTCCCGTGAAAGTAAATCGGACAGCAAATCCTTGACGGTACAGCCGCTCATAGGATCTCGCCAATCGGGGGCAATATCATTCAACGGAACAAGCACGAACTGCCTGTTTGGAATTTCGACATGAGGAATGGTTGGTCTCCCTACGGTGGTCTTGTTTCCAAAATAGAGCAAATCCAGGTCGATTTCCCTGGAATTCCAGTGACCACGAGGCTTGCGCCCCAAAAGGAGTTCCGAACCCTTAAGGTAATAGAGCAATTGCTTTGGCGACCCCGAATACCAGAAACTCACCACCTGGTTAAAATACGGACCCTGACCTGCAGGGCCAACCGGAGGCGTTTCGTAAATGGAGCTTTCGAGCCAACCGCCACTAGCAATACGGCGCAACATATCACGCCCCTCAGCCAATCGCTTGGAGCGCGGAGCCAAATTGCTACCTAAGGCAATAAACACTCTTTCTAATGATTCCACGCCCCTAATATAGATATTCCCAAAGTCCATAAATCGCATTTTTTGTTTAAAAAGCGTTTTGAGTGGTCTTTAAGCCCGAAAATCAAATTTTTTTATAAAAAAAAGCCAAAATATATGACAAAAGTCTCATTTTTATGTATCTTATGTGCGTTCTACTAGGAACAATTTTCCCAACATTTTTTTTCTCGCAGGGTTTAGCCCCTTACTCGAGACCGTTTATTAGATAAACACAATCCATCAAAAAAGTTTATATATAAAATTAATAACAACATAACAGAGGACAACTATCGTGCCTAGAACAAAAAAGAATCTGGACCAAGAAGAAGTCATTGAATCCGTTGCTGTAGAAAAAACTGAATCTAAACCGGCCCCAAAAAAGAAAGGCCGTACCCCCAAAAAGCGCACTGACGCAGAACCCGCACAAGAACAAGCACCGGCTTTTGATAGCGCCCCGGCTTTTGACAATGCACCAGCCTTTGACAGTGCACCAACTTTTGACAGCGTTCCGCCCTTTGACAGCGCTCCGGCTTTTGACACTCCTGTTTACGAAAGCGCCCCCGCCCAAGAATTTGCCCCGACAGAACCCTTTGCCACCCCCGAAGTTCCGGCAGCTCCCGCAAATGACGCAGCACCTGCAGCACAAAACGCAGGCGAAGCCGCCCAAGGTCAAAACAACGGTCAACAGGGCGAACAGAACTTTAACAACCGCCGTTTCCGCGATAACAATCAAAACTTCCAGAACAACAACGGCAACAACCGCAATTTCCAGAACAACAACGGCAACAACCGTTTTAACAAATTCAACAAGTTCAAGAACCGCCACAACCGCAACAACTTGCCGCAAGATGACTTTTTGGATGAAAGCATCCAGCTGCCGCCTCCGGATCCGGAACAGGTGGCCGCCGCACGCGCCAAGTGGAAGGAACTTCGCGGTCTCCCGATGTTCGAACTGCAGAGCAAGGCAGAAGAACTCGGCATTGTCGATTTCAAGAAGATGCGTAAGCAGGCTCTGGTCTACAGCATCCTGAGCGCCATCAGCGGCGAAGACTGCCCGATTTACACTGAAGGCGTCCTCGAAATTATTCCGGAAGGTGGCCACGGGTTCCTCCGCAACCCGGAACACAACTACCTCGCCGGCCCGGACGACATTTACATAAGCAAGAACATCATTCGCCGTTACGACCTCAAGATGGGCGATACCATCACGGGTCAGGTGCGCCAACCCCGCGAAGGCGAAAAGTACTTCGCCCTGCTCCGCATCGACACGGTGAACTTCGAAGCTCCCGAAAAGACCAAGCGTCGCGTATCGTTCGAATACCTCACGCCGATTCACCCGATTGAACGCCTGAACCTGGAATTCGATTCCCAGGAATACAGCACCCGTTTAATGAACCTGTTCACCCCGATTGGCAAGGGCCAGCGCAGTATTGTTCTCGCACCGCCGCGCACCGGTAAAACGGTTCTGTTGCAGAACGTCACCAAGGCCATCACGGCAAACCACCCCGAAGTCAAGTTGATTGTACTGTTGATTGACGAACGCCCCGAAGAAGTGACCGAAATGCGCAAGCTCATCGACCGCCTCAAAGAAGAAGCGTCCGGTCGTGGCAAGAACATCATGGCCGAAGTCCTCGCCTCCACATTCGATGAAGAACCGGGTCGCCACATCAAGGTGGCAAGCCTCGTTCTAGAAAAAGCGAAGCGCCTTGTGGAACATGGGAACGACGTCGTCATTCTCCTCGACTCTATCACCCGTTTTGCCCGCGCGAACAACGTCGCCATTCCGCACTCCGGCAAGATTCTTTCGGGCGGTGTGGACGCTAACGCCATGCAACTTCCTAAGAAATTCTTCGGCGCCGCCCGTAAAATTGAAAACGGCGGAAGTCTCACCATCGTGGGTACAGCCCTTATTGAAACCGGCAGCCGCATGGACGAAGTGATCTTTGAAGAATTCAAGGGCACCGGCAACATGGAACTCGTGCTCGACCGTCGCATTGCCGAAAAGCGCATTTGGCCGGCCATCGACATTTTCAAATCCGGAACACGCAAAGAGGAACTTTTGCTGACCGAAGAAGAAATGCGTCGCGTATGGATTTTGCGCCGCTACTTGCAAGACATGACCACGGTGGAAATCATGGAATTCATGCGCGATAAGATGAAGTTGTTCAAGACAAACTTTGAATTCTTGAGCAGCATGAACGGTTAGTTTTTTTTTAAAGGATTTAATATGGACAAGAAAATTTTCTTTGCAGGCACAGGAAACATGGGCGGGGCGATTCTCCGCGGGCTTTTGAAAGCCGGTTCCGACCCCAAGAACATCTTTTTCTTTGACCCGAGCGACGCCGCAGCACAGGCGGTAACAGCACTCGGTTGCGTTCGCGTGGCAAGTTTCGCCGAGGGCATCAAGGCCGCCGACGTGACGTTCCTCTGCGTGAAACCGCAAATTTTCAAGAAGGTCAGCGACGAATGGAACAAGGCCGCAAGTGCTCTCGCTGACCCCAAAACCTTCATTAGCATTATGGCGGGAGTCGCCCGCAACGCCCTCGTGGCAGTCCTTGGCGAGAGGAACCAGGTGCTCCGCGTTATGCCGAACCTGCCGCTTACCGTAGGCAGGGGCACGGTGGCGCTAGCCACCGACGGCGTCAACGAAGAAACGCTTACCACCGCTGAACAGATTTTTGGTACCGTCGGAGTGACCTGCCGCGTGTCGGAATCCCTGATGGACGCCGTCACCGGACTTTCCGGTAGTGCCCCCGCCTACGTCTTCGAGTTCATCGAAGGCCTCACCCGCGGCGGCGTCAAAGCGGGCCTCACTCGCGATGTCGCCCTCAAGCTCGCCCTCGGCACCATCGAAGGGAGCGTCGAACTCGTAAAGCAGTCCGGCAAAAGCCCGAGTGACCTCTGCGCCATGGTCTGCTCCCCCGCAGGCACAACCATCGCCGGCGTAGACGCCCTCGAAGAAGGCGGATTCCGCTCCAGCCTCATCAAGGCAGTTGTCGCAGGCACCAACCGCAGCAAGGAACTCGGAAAGTAGACCGAAGCCGACACTCCATGCAACCGATTGATTTTTTCACAAAAGAAACAGCGACATCCTCGTTCATCCTGGATGTACTCTCTTCTGTGGATTATTCGGTCGAGACGCACAGTGAATGGACCGACCAGGATCTTGCAAGCCTCGTCATTATCGACTTAGATTCCTTTGCAAGCGTCTCGTCGGTCCTCTCTTTTATCCGCGAAAAAAATCCCGACACAATGATTCTCGCCTACGCCGAGAACCCGGAACAGTTCGCAAGCCTCCCCGCAAAACTTTACGACATATTCCTCTCCGTAGAATCCGTGCGCTTACACCTGATGAGCAAACTCACGAAGCTCAAGGAAATAAACGCCGCGCGCCAAATATTCCGCGAAAGAATGTCGCACCTGATTGGCAAAAGCGAGGCCATGCAGCGCCTGCGCAAAACCGTCGAACGCGCCATACTCCACTCCGGGCCAGTCCTCATCCAGGGCGAATCCGGCGTTGGCAAGGACCTGATTGCGCGCGCCATCGCCTGCGTGTACGACAAGTTCGTGACCGTCAACTGCAGCGCCATTCCCGAGAACCTCTTTGAAAGCGAACTCTTTGGCCACACGCGCGGCGCCTTCACCGGTGCCCAGAACGAGCGCATCGGTCTTTTTGAAGATGCAAACGGCGGCGCCATATTCCTCGACGAAATCGGAGACATGCCGCTCCACGCCCAGGTCAAGCTATTGCGCGTCATCCAGAATCACGAGATTCGTCCCATCGGCGCAAACAAGACACGCCATATCGATGTACGCATCATCGCAGCCACCAACCGCGACCTCAAGGAAGAAATCCGCGAAAAACGCTTCCGCGAAGACCTCTATTACCGACTGAACGTCATCCCGATGCAACTCTCGCCACTCCGCGAACGCAAAGAAGACATCGAGGACCTTGCAAATTACTTTATCCGTCAATACGCCCCCGCAGGCGAACCCTACAGCCTCTCGGCAAGCGCCCTGCAAAAACTACAGAAGCACAGCTGGCCAGGAAACATCCGCGAACTCGAGAATGTCATCCAACGCACCCTTTGCTTTACCGCCCCCGGAATATTGAACGCCGAAGACCTGCAAATTGACGAAAGCCCAGCAAGCGCAGGCACGAACAGTGCGGGCGGCGCAGACACCTACGACGATTTCCGCGAAAGGCAACTTGACGAAGAACGCGAATTTTTGAAGGCAAAAATCGCCGAAAACGCAGGCTCCATAAGCCACACCGCCGAACGCCTCGGCATGCTCCGCACAGCCCTCTACAACAGACTCTCCCGCCTCGGCATAAACGTCAAAGGCTTAAAATAACGAACAAACGCGCAGCTTTACCATCAAGAAATGCTTTTTTTACCAAAAAAAGGCAATTTTTAATTTATTCAACTTTGTATCATAAAATTATTGACTGATGATACAAAATAAGTTATATTAAAAAACATGAGACCCGTCATCACATACCACGACTATCGTCGCTTTATGCAGGACTTTTACGACGAACGTAAAAGCACCTCGTCGTTTACGTGGCGCGAATACGCTCGTTTGGCCGGTTTCACTTCCCCCACCTACCTGAAACTGGTTTGCGAGGGCAAAAGCAACTTAAGCGATCTCGGCATAGAAAGAGTCGCCGCCGCCATCAACCTGGGCGGTTTTGAGCGCGTTTACTTTAGGTACCTAGTTCAATTCAACCAGGCCAAAAACGACGAAGAACGCAAAAACGCGTTCGCCAGCATGCAGGACATCGCAAGAGCCAACAAGATTCGCGTTGTCGACAGCAGCGCCTTCACCTACTTTGAATCCTGGAAAAACCCCGTACTGCGCGAACTTGTCGCGCTTATGCCAGGAGCCACGCCAGAAGCCCTTGCTGAGATGTGCTGGCAACCCATCACCGAGCAGGAAGTCCGTAAATCGCTCGATTTCATGGTAAGTGTAGGACTATTGAAAAGAAAATTCAAGGACGTCTACGTGCAAACAGACAAGGCCATCATGGGGAACTCCGATGTTTTCCCGGTGGTCATACGTTCCATGCACCGCGAAATGGCCAGCTTCGCACAAAAAGCCATTGACGAATTCCAGGTGAACGACCGAAACTTTTCGGGAGTCACCATGAGCGTCGACAGGGACGCATACGAACAAATTACTAGGGAATTGGAATCCTGCCGTCGCAAAATTGTGGCCATCGCAAACACAAGCCGCAAACCCGACCAAGTTTACCGACTGAACATGCAAATGTTCCCGCTCTCAAAAAAATTTGAAAAAAGAGGATAGAATAATGAATACGAAACTGATTTTCACCCTACCCGGACTGATTCTATTCGCGCTGGCGGCGTGCTCCGACAAGAACTCGAACAACATCATCGGCTACGAAGGTACCACCGAAGAGAGCAACGCGCAAAATCCAAGCAAAACGGACTCCATACCGACTTCAACAGAAATCCACTTCAATTTGTGGAACGGAGCCAACGAAGAATACGTTATCAATACCGGACACGACAATGGTAACGAAACCTCGGGATATTGGTTCTTCTTCTCCGACAATCGCGATGGAGGCTCTTCAAATATTAAATATTCTGTTGACAAGTCGAACGAATACAGCGACGGCGACATCACACCCATCATTGACGGATGCCAAGGTATGTGCGGAACGATTTCGTTAGACAAGGGTTCCTCCAGCGGGAAAGCATTCGCTGGTTTAGCCTTCAACGTCGCAGGAATCGACGACGAAGGGGCACCTGTAGCAACGGACGTTTCGGACTGGGGCGGCATTTGCATCGCCTACACCTCGGACGAAGACATTTCCGTAGAAATGAGTATGGACGAAGCAACAAACCGCTCGATTGATTTCGACCTTCCGAAGGCGACACTCGCCAAGGCCGCGGAACGCAACGAAAAATGCCTCGCCTGGAAGGACTTCAAGCAAAGCGGGGAATCTTCTATTTCTGGTGAAGACGCCGCAAAAAATCTGGCCACGCTACGCTTTACAATTTATGGCGAAACGGGAACCCAAGCAAAACTCAACATCATGGCACTGGGTTCGTACAACACGCCGAAGGTTCCGAAAGACGACTCCACAAAATCAAGTTCTTCAGTGAATTCACAAAGCAGCTCCTCAAAAGACTTGAGGTACGATATGTGGAATCCCGAAGAATACGAAGACCAGGTCTACACCGGCCTTGACAATGGTACAGAAACTTCGGGATATTGGTATTCATTTGACGACGATTATGACGGAGGAACATCCAGATTCTCCTGGCCTCACGAAGACTGGTGCTGCGAAGACGATTCCATGTTAGGCATCATCGAAGAATTTGGAGGTATAAGCGGAACAGCCATATTGGGCAAGGGTTCCCTGAAAACCACCCCGTTCGTCGGTATCGGCTTCAATGTTGCAGGAGTTGCAGACGACAACAGCGCGGAAGCCCAACCAGCCGACGCATCAAGCTGGGGCGGCATCTGTTTCGCTTACGAATCTGAATCAGACTTCAGAGTCGAAATGGGGCCTGCCGGACATCCCGACAATCAATCAAAGCAAGACCTCCCCGGCAAATACGTACAGGCTTCGCCCGAAGAAACCGAGGTATGCATTCCCTGGAGCGATTTCAAGCAGAAGGAAGGCAACGAAATAAAAGGCGAACAAGCGGCCAAGCAACTCGCCTCCATCCGATTTACAATCTATGGACAAGACGGCACAACAGGCAAAATCAATATCAAGGGATTCGGTTCGCTGAACAAAGTTGTCCAAAAGGAAGAATTCATAGAGCCCATCCTTCCCGAAAGTTCATCGGCAACCATTCACAACTCGAGTTCATCCCAGCAAATCATTTCCATGGCAAGTGCATCCCCAACCTCGCATAACTTCGGCATGTGGAAACCCGCTAATGGCTATCAGGTATATACCGGTCTTGACAACGGTACAGAAACTTCGGGATATTGGTTTGCTTTCAATGACAAGGGTGATGGAGGTTATTCCAACATTTATTACCCCCAAATGCTTGGCAATGAATATAGCGACGACGCCTACGAAACCATTATCGATTATTGCTTCGGCCTATGCGGAACCGTCATGTTTTCCCAAAACAATCCGGACTTGGACGCTTATGCCGGTCAGGAATTCCTAGTCTCTGGTTATAGCGAGCCCATTGGCGGAAAGCCTACTGCAGCCGACGCTTCGGAATGGGGCGGCATCTGCTTCGCCTACGAATCGACTATGGACTTTTACGTGGAACTCGGACTCGACAGCGACCAGGAACAGGTTTTATCATACGATGTTCCTAGCATTTCGGTAAAAGCCTCCAAGGAAGAGGCGCTCAAGTGCGCGCAATGGAGCGAATTCAAGCAAGCTAGGTCTAGCACACTTTCGGGTGAAGCGGCCGCGACACAACTGGTAAGTATCCGTTTCCGCTTTACGGGTAAATCAGGAACCCAAGGTACGTTCAACATCAAGGGTTTCGGCTCTTACAAAGCTGAAACGGAAGCTTCGCTGTGACAGGGGTGGTTAAAACCGCTCTATGGTCAAGCCGCGACGACGCAAAAGTTCAATGACGTTATCGTCATCAAGAGCTAGGTGTGCTGCCCCCACGACCACAAATACGTTGCGGTCTTCCTCAAGGAATTTCGCGATAGACTCCGCCATTTTCGCATTGCGGCTCGTGTAGACCTTTTCTTCTACATGTTCGCGCATCGCCTTGTCTTCGGCAGCATCACAACCATCCTCGAGGGAATCGCAAGTATCTTCGTTCATCACCTTGCGCAACAGGGCGTCGTCCCCCGTTTTCCAGGCGCGAATCATTTGCGTGACCATGGAATCCAAGCCAGATATTTCGCGGAGCGTCGCCTTGAGGTAATAAACGCCCGATGAATCCGAATCGCTGGTGTCGGCAAGAGCCCCCACCTGTTCTTCCGCCGATTCCAGGCTCACAATCGCCTTGCCGTCGGTCGCCGCACGGTCCAGCAAAACAGCATCCACCCCGAGACTCGGGTCAATTCCCATCCGCTGGATGGCGACCACGCTGAGGGTTGTCGCTGCAAACCACGGTTTCATGCGCATAAGCCCCGCAATCGGGAAGTTCCAAGCCGCACAAATGCTGTCGAGGGAGGTCCACATCGGGCGAGGCAAAATTTGGTTGAGGGTCGTCCCCGCGGGGAGCAAGCCCTGTTCCATGGACTTTTGCGCCACATCGTTACTCACGGAATCATCGCTAATGTCAATCTCTACCGCAAGTTCCTCGGCATTCACAAAAGCAGTTTCAATCGCGGAATCCAGCGGGTAAAAGGACGAGTCAGCAAAATGTACGCTCCCAAGAACCCAAACCGTAGAATTCGAATCCGAAACCTTCCAAAAAAAATGCTGTTTCACAGGCTCTACAACGTTTTGAACACCTGACGCATTCGCAATCGGCGCATTCGTAAATACATCGGATGAGACGTTTTCTACTTCTGCCGAAGCACTCTCTTTTGCAGAACCCGCGCAGCCAACCAACGCAAAAAGCGCAAGCATGGCAAACGCAGCAAGGGTAACCGCCCGCATTGAGCAAAAATTCTTTGCTAAAAATTTCTTCATCACGATTTCGCCAACCTCACACATTTGTTATCTGTCAAGTCTTATATTTCAGTCCAATCAAAAAGTCCCTGGGAACGCGCCTCGCCCGCACACGACACGCGCACACGATTCGGGTCAATGACCAAAATCCGGTCCGCATAGCGTTCGGCGTATTCCACGGAATGCGTTGAAACTACAATGCCCATCTGGCGTTCGGCGGCAATCTTTTTTAGCAGGCGGAACAACGCATGGCTCCGCGGAATGTCAAGGAAGGCGTTGGGCTCATCGAGCAAAAGCACATTGACCTGCTGCGCCAAGGCCTGCGCCAAAAACACGCGGCTGCGTTCGCCATCGCTCAATTCCGCAATCGGCCGCGAGGCAAAAGCGTCCACATCCAGCAAATCCATCGCCTCGTCAACAGAACGTTCATCTTCGGCACTCCGGCAATCCAAAAAACCGGAATACGGAATGCGTCCAAGACTCACGAACTCACGCACCGTCATGCGGTCGGGAACGCTTTGATTCATGCGCACCAGCGCCACACGTCGAGCGCGGTCACGGGGAGTCCAGCCTCCGAGCGAGCGGCCATTCAAGGCAACCGTTCCCGCCACAGGATTCACAAGACCCGCAAACGTCTTTAGCAATGTACTCTTGCCGCAGCCGTTCTCGCCCATCAGCACCACGACCTCGCCCATGGCGAGCGAAAAATCCAGCGGCATCGCGCAACAAGCCTTGGCCCCATAGCCAAAGCAGAGCGAACGAGACTCCAAAACAGCACTCATCTCTTGGCCCCGCGTACAAGTACAGACAAAATAACAGGAACACCAACCAAGCTCAGCACGGCATTCAGCGGAACGCTTACCGGAAAGAGCCCTGCCAAAAGAGCAAGCACCGCTCCGCAAGCAAAAACCCCCGGTACAAGCACGCGATGATTCGTTGTTTTGAACAACATAAACGCGAGGTGCGGAACAGCAATTCCAACAAACGCGACAGGACCGCAAAAGGCCGTTGTAGCACCAGCCAAAACGCTCGCCCCCAAAAGCACGCAGGCGCGCGCCCGCCTAACAGGGAGTCCAAGACCGCGGGCAAATTCATCGCCCACGCGGGCGGCATTCAGGTAACGCATAGAGCCGACCACGAGTGCAAGTCCAACGCACACGGCAACCGCAAAAATCCAGATGGCATCAAGAGTCAGGCGCCCAAAACTTCCCATGCCCCACGCCACGTAAACGCGCAGGTTCTCGGCCGCGGAGCCCGCAATCAAGACGCTCACGAGCGCATCTATAAAGTACCCGATAAGGAGACCTGCCACCAAAAGGACTGCACTCTCCCGAAAGCGAGACGCAATCCACAGCACCACGGCGGTCACGGCAAACGCCCCAAGCGACGCCGCCCCGAGCACGCCAAAGCGACCAAAGCTAAAGCCCGCAAGCATCGCGAGCGCCACGCCAAAACTGGCGCCGCTGCTAATGCCAAGCACAAACGGTCCGCACAGCGGGTTCTTGAACACGGACTGCAGGGCGAGGCCCGACACCGCCAAGGCGCCACCCGCAAGTACCGCCGCAGCCACCCGCGGGATTCTCAAGTCCCACACAATCCGGTGAGCGACATCCTCGCCCCCCGGTTCGACCAAGGATTTAAGCACATCGACAAAAGGCACCTCCACGGTGCCAAACGCTATAGCCAAAAAAGCCAGCAGGAGCGCTGCTGACATTAAGGAGGCAAAACAAACCGCACCGCGGTTCATTTAACCCTACTTCTTTTTGGATTTGGAGTTCTGGTACTCTTTGTTCATCTCTTCGCTGGCGGCCTTGTCGCGGATATAGATTTCCGGCGGCACGTCTTCGAAGCCCTGCAGAGCATTGAGCCAGTTATCGTTCAAGTCGCGGAATTCGAGTTTCTTCAAGTTGTGCTTGAGAGAATCGCCGCGAATGCGGAACGTAATGTAGTCCCAGCGAATGACTTCGCGATCGCGGAACACTTCACGAGTGACGAGGGAAGAATCGTTATCGAAACGATAGCGAGCCTTGTAGGTGTACTCACCGGTCATCTGGTAGCGGCCAGAGTCGGAGTAAGTGCGGGTCACGCCATAAAGCGTATCGTTCATGCCGAAGCGAAGTTCAGCATCGCGGAAAGCGTGGCCATGCGAAACAATCGGAGTACGCCAGACACCAAAGACCTCGCCCTTCATGGACTTCTGGAAAACGGTATCAACCTTCCAGTGGTCGAAGTTACTCTTATCGTACCTCGCACGCTGGACGTACTTACCTTCTTGAATCATGCGACGGATGCTGTCGGCCTTAGCCTTTGCAAGACTGTCGGTATTGACCTTTGCGACGGGGCTCGCGTTTTTGCGATCCATAGAATCCAGTTTGGCCTGGATCATCTCGTCTAATGTGGATGTTGCGCCACGGGGAGCAACGACATCGGAAGTCGGCACCGGAGCTTTATTGGCCTGCGGAGCAGCGCCTGCAGCAGCCGGTTTAGATTGTCCGAACGAAGCCCCTGCCATAGCGAGGACTAAAAGAGAAGCGAAAATGCACTTAGAGTAAGACAAAATCATCGTCAATAAATTTAGTTAAAGCAATTTTTAAAAGTCAAAAAAAACAACAAATTACCCCTTTTGAGGGGGTAAAATGGCCAATAAACTATATTTGGGGCATGCTAAACTACTCAAATGTTAAAACACCGTGCTATGTTCTCGACGAAACCCGCCTTCGCAGGAACATGGAAATACTTTCTGACATTCAAAAAAGGACCGGGGTCAAAATTATTTGCGCCCTCAAGGGTTACAGTTTTTGGCGCAGTTTTCCGATTATCGCCGAGTACCTGCCGGGGGCGACCGCAAGCAGCCTAAACGAAGCGAGACTCGCCAAAGAAGAAATGAAAAAGGAAGTTCATGTGTTCGCTCCGGCATACGAGGATGGAGAAATTGACCAAATCCTTGAGCTCGCCGACCACATTACTTTTAACAGTTTTAGCCAGTGGAGCCGCTTCAGGGATCGCGCCCTCAAAGCGAACGTGAGTTGCGGAATCCGTGTAAACCCGCAATTTTCAACGGTCGAGACCGACCTGTACAACCCCTGCGGCAAGTTCAGCCGCTTGGGCGTCACCGAAAAAGAGTTCAAACCTGAACTGCTGGACGGCATTGAAGGATTACACTTTCACGCCCTTTGCGAGCAGGACGTCGATGCTCTGGAAGGCGTCCTCTCCACCTTCGAAAAACATTTTGGTAAGTTTCTCCCCCGCATGAAGTGGGTCAATTTTGGCGGAGGCCACCACATTACCCGCAAGGACTACCACAGGGAGGAGCTCGTACGGCTGCTGAACGAATTTCACGAGCGCCATCCTCACCTGCAGGTCATTATGGAACCGGGCGAAGCCATTGGCTGGCAAACCGGAGAGCTCGTCGCAAACGTCGCAGACATTGTCCACAACGAGATGGACATAGCTATTTTGAATGTAAGCGTCAGCGCCCACATGCCCGACTGCCTCGAGATGCCGTACCGTCCGACCATCACCGGAGGTGACCTTCCCGGCGTCAAGAAGTTTACATACAAACTAACCGGAAATACATGCCTCGCCGGCGACCAACTCGGGGACTTTTCTTTTGACAAGCCCCTCCAGGTGGGCGATCAAATTATTTTTGAAGACATGATCCACTACACTATGGTAAAGACCACGTTCTTTAATGGCGTAAGGCACCCAAACATAGGCATGTTCGACCGCGAAGGCAATTTCCACCTGCTTCACGAATTCACCTACGAGCAGTTCAAAGACAAGCTTTAAAAAACACGGCCCGAGCCTTTTTCTATTTTTGGAATATGAAGTTCTGCAGCGAAGAAGATACGTTCAAATGGGCAAAGGATTTTGCCAAAGGCCTTAAGCCCGGTGACATGGTCGCCATGTACGGGAATCTCGGTGCAGGCAAAACGGTCATTAGTCGCGGGATTTGCGCAGGCCTCGGCTTCGAGGGCTCCGTATGCTCGCCGACCTACACCATTCTGCACGAATACCCGAACGATCCGCCCATTTTTCATTTTGACCTGTACCGCTTGGAAGGCGGCGCCGATTTAAGCGAAGTCGGGCTCGACCCAGATTACCTTGCGCAGGGCATCAGCCTTATTGAATGGCCCGAACGCATGGACGACACAAGCAGCGTCACGCATACCATACGCATAAAAATTCTCTCCGAAACCGAGAGAGAAATTACTGTAGAATAATATATAGCCTTGAACTAGACTTCAATGACGTGGTTGACCCTAGCCACTACCGGACGAATACGCTTACCGCAAAGCGTCACCACAATGCCAGCCTGGGCAAACATATAGTAAGCCGTATCGCGGCTGTTGTTGAGCGTCGATTTCGGGTCGTAGTCATCCTTGGTCACAAAAACTTCGGCAACACCGGAGAGGCTCACGTCCAAGGCGCAACGTTCGCACGGGAAACCAATCACATAAAGCTTGGAACCAGGAGGAACCTTGCCGCGGGCATAGTGCAGAGCGTTGATTTCGGCATGCACCATAAACGGGTACTTGTTCGCCTCAAATTCATGATGACTTAAAAAGTCGCCGGTATCCGCATCCAAAAGGTCGTAGGCCAAGCGCTGCTTTTCGCGGGTGTACGGCACCGTTTCGTCGTCGAAACCTGCGGGGGCGCCATTGTACCCTGTACTAATGACTCGGCCATCGGCGCTCACGAGCACAGCACCCATCTGAGTATTCTGGTCTTTGGAGAGGCGCGCCTGGGCGCACATCATTTGAGTATAGACTTCATCACGAAGTTTTGCACGAGAAGAACTTTTATCCATGTCAAGAAATATAGTTTAGAAATTTGTCAAAATTCACAAATGCGCGCAAAAAAGACCATTTACAAAAAGGCCGGCGCAAAAACGCCGGCCTTATGACACAAGAAAAAAGTTTTGCCGATTACTCGACCTTCGCAGCCTTCTTGAGGGCGTCTTCGAGGCTCATGCCTGTAAATTCCTGGGCGCTGAACCAGCGGCCGCTCTTCTTGTCGTCGAGAAGCACGCTCATCATGGAGCCCGGAATCACGGATTCGGGGGCGTTCGGAGCGTTCGGACCGCCGAGGTCCGTACGGAGCCAACCCGGGTCCATCACGTTCATCATCACGTCGGTGCCGTTCAGCTTGCAGGCAAAGTCCTTCACGAACTTGGTGAGGGCGGCCTTTGCAGCAGCATAGGCCGAGAGCTCCGGTTCATTCGCGATGCCGCTCGTGGTGAGCTGCATACGGCCAAAGCCACGCTTGATCATGCCCGGCAAAAAGTGGTATACAATCTTGATAGGAGCAAAGAAATTCACCGCCATGGCCTGGTGGAAATCTTCCATAGTGTTGGTGGTGTAATCGGTAAAGTAGTGGCTCATGAGTCCAGCGTTGTTGAACACGAGGTCCACCTGAACGCCCCAGGAATCAATTTCGGCAAGAGCGGCATCGATTTCGCTTTCGTTTTCGAGGTTGCAGCCCACGGCACGGACTTCCACGCCATACGGTTTGATTTCGGCCATCACCTTTTCGGCATGGCTCTTGTCACGGCCCTGCAAAATGATGTTCGCCCCGAGTTTCGCCATTTCGATGGCAGTAAGGCGGCCTACCCCACGGCAGCCACCCGTCACAAGGCACCACTTGCCCTTCACATCGATCATATTCAATCCCTTTGCGCAAACGCGCTTTTAAACTCAGCCCCAAACAAGGCCAAGAATAAAATAGACATTTGTACATTAAAAACGGGAATGTTTAAAAGAAAAAGTGTATACAAGCGTAAAAACTAGGGCGTATTTAGGCGTCGCGTCCGAAAAGCATTCATCAATTCGTGACTCATGACCACATGTCCCCACTCATTTGGGTGTATTCCGTCAATGCAAAGGCAATCTGCATAGCGACGTTCGCGCAAAAAAGCCGCCCGAAGATCCACGAGCACGGCTCCCGTTTTAGCAGCAAGCAAACGCACTGCATTATTATAGAGTTCCTGCCAGCGGTACAAAAAACTAATGGATCCCCCTAAAAACCATTTGATGTTCTCGACATTCCTTTTCTCGGTTATCCAATAAAAATAACGCTCGGGATCGAGGGGCGGAAGCGTCAACAACACAACCCGCTTACCAAGCCCCATCGCCCGAGCAACCATTCTACCATAAACGTCCATGAATTGGTCCATGGGCGTGCGGCAAAGCATTTCGGTAGACGGCGACTTTGAAACCTGCTCCCAGTCAAAATCGCAATCGTTACCACCAAATTCAAATACGATATAATCGCTATCGGCAAGGCTCGCTTGCTTGCGCTCGTAAATTTGCGCACCCTTATCGACGGTACTCCCGAAGCACGCAAAGTTCTCGACATCGGAATGTGTTTCTTCGCGAAAGAGATTCGCGAAACACGATTCCATTTGAACGTAGCGCCCGCGTTCCTCGTCGAACTTGACGCCCTTCGCAATGGAATCTCCAAACAAACAGAATTTCATACAAACTCCCTTTTAATAACGAGAACTATTTAAAAAAATCAGGGGATCACCGAAAAGGGAAATTTTATTGCAAAAAAAAACAAAAAGTTCCTGCCGGGGTGACAGGAACTTATTGCAGCGATCGACCCGAGGTCCTCACGCTTACAAGAACAAATGTAGTAGTTTTTTTCGTAAAGTGTGCGTAAAATCACAGTTTACATTTTCGCGTTCAACCCCTATTTGGTCTCATAAAATATTTTAATGATTCACATTTAATACAATAAACTTACGACTCGTAATTATTTTAGGGCACCTCTAATAATTGCTTTGAATGAAGAAAATCACGGAGAACCGAG
>JAKSIM010000038.1 GCA_024398845.1 Fibrobacter sp.
GGCGAAGACAAGACCGAATACGTGAATCTTGGCAAGGAAGGCATTTCCGTTGCCGAATTCGAAGGCAAGAAGATTTTGAAGGTGGCTCCCTCAGCCCTCACGAAGATGGCCCAGGCCGCTTTCGAAGAAGTGAGTTTCCGCCTGCGCCCGGCACACACCGCCAAGGTCGCGAAGATTCTCCAGGACCCGGAAGCAAGCGACAACGACAAGTTCGTCGCCCTCACTCTCTTGAAGAACGCCTGCGTTGCCGCCAAGGGCGTCCTCCCGTTCTGCCAGGACACCGGTACCGCCATCTGTATTTGTGAAAAGGGCCAGCAGGTGTGGACCGACGCTGACGACAAGAAGGCCATCTCCGAAGGTATCTTCAACGCTTACACCACGAAGAACCTCCGCTACAGCCAGATCGCCCCGCTGACCATGTACGAAGAAAAGAACACGGCTTGCAACCTCCCTGCCCAGATTGACGTGGAAGCAGGCGAAGGCGCCGAAATGAAGTTCCTCTTCGTGGCCAAGGGCGGTGGTTCTGCCAACAAGACTTACTACTGGCCGATGACCAAGGCTCTCCTCAACCCGAAGAACCTCGAAAAGTTCATCAGCGACAAGGTGAAGACATTGGGTACTGCTGCTTGCCCGCCGTACCATCTCGCCATTGTGATCGGTGGTACCTCTGCCGAAATGAACACCCACACGGTGAAGCTTGCTAGCTGCGGTTACTTTGACGACCTTCCGACCACGGGTTCCGAAGGCGGCCGTATGTTCCGCGACGTGGAAATGGAAGAAAAGGTTCTGCACATCTGCCAGAAGACGGGCATCGGCGCCCAGTTCGGTGGCAAGTACTTTGTTCATGACGTGCGCGTCATCCGTTGCCCGCGCCACGCTGCAAGCTGCCCGGTTTCCATCGGCGTTTCTTGCTCCGCTGACCGTAACATCAAGGCTAAGATCGACGAAAACGGCCTCTGGCTCGAAAAGATGGAACACAATCCGGAACAGTACCTGCCGAAGGGCGAATCCGTGAATATGGCCCCGGCTGTGGAAATCGACCTTGACCGCCCGATGAAGGAAGTGCTTGCTGACCTCACCAAGTACCCGGTGAAGACTCGCCTCAGCCTCAAGGGCACGATGATTGTGGCCCGCGACATGGCCCACATGAAGATTGCAGAAATCTTCGACAAGCAGGAAGCCGGTCAGGAACTCACCGACGTCGAAAAGAAGGTGATTGAAGTTGTCTCCAACCATCCGATTTACTATGCCGGTCCGGCCAAGACTCCGGAAGGCATGCCGACTGGTTCCTTCGGCCCGACAACTGCCGGCCGTATGGACCCGTACGTGATGCGCTTCCAGTCCAAGGGCGCTTCCATGATCATGGTCGCGAAGGGCAACCGCTCCCAGGACGTTACCGACGCTTGCCAGAAGTTCGGCGGCTTCTACCTCGGCTCCATCGGCGGCCCGGCAGCTATCCTCGCTGAACAGAACATTCTTTCGAACGACATCGTCGCGTTCCCGGAACTCGGCATGGAAGCCATCCGCAAGATCACCATCAAGGACTTCCCCGCCTTTATCTTGGTCGACGATAAGGGCAACGACTTCTTTAAAGGATTGCTGTAATGACTGCTCGGGCAAACTGCTGGTAGAGAACCTGTGGTTGGCCCTCGCTCTCGCAAAAAGCTCTTGGTTAAAGACCAAGGGCTTTTTTGCTCACAAATCGGCGGCGCCGATTTCAGTGGCTAGTGGCTGGTGGCTAGTGGTTAGTTGAAGTTAGGCGCTTCGCGCAAATAACGAACAACCCCGTCGGTTCGCATCTGCGCCGGCGGGGTGTTTTTTTTGTTCACAAGGATGACTGCCCCAAAGCGTCACCCTGGAGACACTCGTTTTGCGCGTCACCCTGGAGCGGAGCGACGGGGTCCAAGACAGCGGATTTTTACTGACCGCAGTATTTGGCGTAAACCTCTTCGCGGTTGGCGCCTTCAATGGTTTGCTTGTCTGGGCCAAGACCGAGATCTTCAAATGCTTCCATTTCATCGGGAGTTCCCGGGAAGGTCGCGTATTCGTAACTTGTTTCCGTTGTCCATTTGATTTTCTCGGTGTTCTTGGACCCCATGGGGCTGGAATAGAAAATCCAGATATCGTCTTCCAATTTTGAGTCTTCGCAACCTTTATATTTGTTGCCAATCAATTCGTTGATGCCTTCTTCGTCCGGGGTCATTTGCCCGTTCATGCAAATGAACGGAATTCCGCCGATGTTGACTTTTGTACCGTTGCTCTTGCCGCTGCACTGTTCGAGGTCGGCGTCGTTGAATGCCTCGGGGTCGATTTCTACGCTGCTGGAACTTTCTGCGTCGTCACCTTCGCTGCCGGTGTCGCTGGATTCGCTACTGGAACTGCTTGCAATGTCTTCTTGAAGGGTGCTTTCTGAACTGCCACTCTTTGCCTTGCTGCTGGAACTGGCCTTTGCACTGCTTGAACTTTTGACTTCGTCGTTTTCGTTGTTGGTGTCGTCAGAGTTTTTGCCGGAACTGCTGCTCTTGGCGTTGTTCTTGCTTTCGTCAACGTCTTTGGTTTCTTTGGCGGAACTGCTGCTTTTTGCCTTGCTGCTGGAACTTGACTTTGCACTGCTTGAACTATTTTTTTTGCTGCTGGAACTTTTGACGTCGTCCTTGTCTTTGTCAACGTCCTTGGCTTCTTTGGCGGAGCTGCTGCTTTGGGTTTCGTTGTTTATATTTTCCTCTCCGGTGATGCTTGTGGGGGAACTGCTGTCGTCGCAAGCGGATAGACCGAAAGAGAGGGAAACGCCTAGGGCAAGGGCTATTTTTTTGAAATGCATAGAGACTCCGAAAACGAAAAGATTTGCTCAAAAATAACATTTTTATTTCTACCTTTTAGTTCGCTATGAAAGAGATTTTTAAAGAAGGGTCAAAGTTCCGCGCGTTCTTGCTTTCGATTGCCATGATGTCCATTGGCTACGGGCTCTACAAGGGCGTCATCGACAACTACCTGGCCGAAGTCGTGGGCATGGGTGAATTTGATCGCGGTATTTCTGAATTTTTCCGTGAACTGCCTGGCCTTGCTTTGATTTTCATTCTCGCAATTTTCTACAAGTTTTCCGCCGAAAAGATGTACAAGATGGGCCTCATCGTGATGCTCGTCGGCATGGTGACGCAGGCGGTGATTCCCCCATACAAGGTGCTTGCCATTTTGGCGATGTTCCTGTTTTCGTATGGCGAGCATATCCAACTCGGCATGAAGAGTACGCTGAGTCTCGAATACAGCAAGCCGGGTGCCGGCGGGCGCGCGCTTGGGTGCCAGACATCGATGCAGCAAATAGGAAATTTGGTGGGCTTTGCCGCGGTCATTGCGCTGTTTTCAATTACCTCGATGAGTGGGGCCGCATTCTATCAGCACATGTTCGTGGTGGCGGCAGTTTTCATCGCTGTCGCGACGCTTGTTTCCTTCAGGCTCACGAGCGAAAGCAAGACGGACGAAAACAAGCGCCGTTTCTACTTCCGCAAGAAGTTTACCAAGTACTACATGCTGGAGATGTTCTACGGGGCGCGCAAGCAGGTGTTTTTTACGTTCGGCCCGTATGTGCTGATTTTGTTTTACGGGGCGGACGCGCGGCTCATCAGCATTTTGTTCGCGGTTTCCGCAATCGCCTGCTTCGTATTCTCGCCGATTGTAGGGAAGATTATCGACCGTCTGGGCTACAAGCCCGTGATGATTGGCGATACGTTGATTCTTGTAATCGTCTGCTTCTTTTACGGCTTTGCGCATCATTTGTTCGATATGCATACCGCAATGATTGTATGCTGCGTGAACTACGTGCTGGATTCCGTGATTTCGCTTGCCGCGATGGCTTCGAGCGTGTACGTGCAGGACATTTCGGACGACAAGAACGAAATGCGCGCGACGATTTCGACGGGGCTTTCGGTGAACCACTTGGTGACGGTCCTCATTGCGCTTTTCGGCGGCTGGATCTGGCACGCCCTTGGCATTGAAACTCTATTTATCGTCTCGGCGGTGCTTGGCCTTTGCAACAGCGCCTATGCTGCGACTATCAAGGTTGTGAAACGAGAGAAGTGAGAATAAAAATTCTTCTTAAATAACACGCTCGCTGACGACTCTCCATTCCCCTGGCTGCAGGTTTCCAAGTGGAATGTTCCCGATTTGAATGCGAATCAGGCGCAGTGTTGGGAATCCGACCGCCGCCGTCATGTGGCGGACTTGGCGGTTCTTGCCTTCGATGAGCGTGAGTTCCACCCAACTGGTGGGGATGTTTGCTCGGAAACGGACCGGCGGAATGCGGTCCCAGATCCAATTTGGAGCCTCTACGATGCGAGCGTGGCAGGGCTTTGTGTGATACCCCTTGATGTCCACGCCGACGACGAGGCGCTGCACGGCTTCTTCAGTAATTTGACCATCCACCTGTGCAAGGTAAGTGCGCGGGTGCTCGAATTTTGGGTCCAACAACTTCTTGATCAACTTGCCGTTGTCGGTGAGGAGAAGCGCTCCTTCGCTGTCGTGGTCCAAACGCCCTGCAGCATAAATACCTGCAGGGAACTTGAATTCGTCAAGCGCCCTGTGGCCTGCCTCGGGCGTAAACTGGCTTAGCACGCCGAACGGTTTGTTGAACAAGATGACTGTGGACATTTTGAGTAAATTAATCCTCTAAGAAGTATTGGATGTTGGTCACCACGCGAATCTTCTTGATGAAAGGCGTGTTTTCGTCACGATCCTCGATGGTGAACTGGCCTTGCGATGCGCTCTTGATTTTGCCAAGCTTGCTCTTAGAAAGGTTTGCGAACTTGACCGCTGCGAGTTCGGCGTTCTTCGTGGCTTCTTCAATCATTTCGGGTTTAATGTCGTTGAGCTTTGTGAAGTTGAAAATCTTGCGGTAGCGATAATCGTTGTCGCTAAGGCCAATCCCGAAATTCATCAGGTCGCCTTGCTTTGCCATGATGGCCTTGGCCTTTTCGATTTTGTTGGTGGCGAGCGTTACAACGAGAGTTGCCGTGTAGCGAGTGCGGGCCTTTTCGGCTTCGTAAATGTTCGTGCTGTGGTCTTCGATATCGGTCGTGGAACGCTCAAATTCACTCTTTTCAATGCCGTTATCAAGTAAAAACTTTTCGATAATCTTGTACTTGTTGTCAAGAATGGAGTTGATTTGCTTAAGGTTGTCGCCCGCTTCCTTAAAAGCTATGGGCCAAATGACGTAGTCGGCGTTTACTTCTCTTTCAGAAAGTCCCTTGACCGCAACGATTCGATCCTTGTCCTTGGCATCAACGCAGGCATTGTAAAAACAGACGCCAACACAAATAATAGCAACAGCCAAAATGATGGCTTCTTTAATATATGATTTCATATTTTCCCCTCTTAGAAATTTTGAAAAAATTCTGGACGATGAAAGTCCGGTTTATCGGTTTCGATTGGGAAGGCGCTCAGATAGTGCGGCGTCTTCGCCAGGTCTGCGCATTTATAAATATTTCCTTTTAGTGTTTCTCCCTCAAAAGTTTTAAGTCCAAATATTTTTGCAGATATTCTGATGGAGATTCCCCAGCTAATGAAATCTCCGATGACGCTTGCAAGTTGCTTTGTTCGCTCAATGGAGGCGATTTCATCGGCACTCAAAATGGTGCGGTTCATGCGGCCTTCTCCACGCGCGGCTAGTATAAACCCGCGGCTGGTGGTTTCAAAATTGAAGTATTCTTCTGGTTTTGCCGGGTTCTGCAGGAATACTTCCACACAGGAATCTTCCCAGCTGCGTCCGCCATCTTCCAAAACCTCGGCACGAAAACAGTCCAAAGGCTCTTCGACGGTGAAGTTCACCTGAAAATAGTCTTTGGTAATCGTCGTTTCGGCGAGAACGGTTGGGAGGGCGATGCCCTGATTTTGTCTCCACTTAGCGTTAGGTTTTAAAAGCATATCTTGCAAATATAAATGTTTTTGGCACAAAAAACAAGATTCTGTCTTTTTTTGAACAAAAAAAGCAGTCCAAATTGGACTGCTTTGAATGGTTTGTGTTAAGACAGACGTTATTTTGTCTTTTTCTTGTTTTCGCCGCGCCAAATGCCGGTTTGCACGAGTCGATATTCAGAATGGCCGTCTTCAAACTCGAAATCTATGCGCCACAGGTAAACGCCGGTGCCGACTTTGCGGCCTGTGCTGGAACGCTGGTTCCAGTATAGGAATGCTGTTTTCGCCTTGTTGCGGTCATTGGCGCGAAGAGGTTCGTCCATTTCACCTTTCTTTTTGCCGAACACCTGTTCATACGAGGTAACTACGTTAGCGAGTCCATCGTAGATAGTAATGTTCGCCTTGTATGGGGCAATGGTAGATACCATGATGGTCGAAATTGTATCGGGTATAATATCCCAGGAGTGACCGCCAGGAACAATCCATTTAACTTTTTGACCAGGCTTGCTTACTGCAGGGTTGGCCTTGATGTCGTAGATGTAGACCTTGATGTCTTGCCCTTCAATTTTAACACCGCCAAGTCCCATCTTGTTGTTGTTCTTGTCGACGTACTTGGATTCGGGGTTTGTGAAAATGCAGTTGCCCGAGAGAAGGTCGTTGTTGTCAAGAATTAATGTCCATACCGTTTTGGAGGTGTCCGATGTGGGTTCCTGGAGCAGGTTGATTTTATTTCTGGTGGTGTCACTGCATTTGGAGGCGTATAGGAATAGGTCCTTCCAAATGTCGGTTCCTTCGGTCTTTTTAATTGGCTCCGATAGGGTGACAACGAGCGTGTCGCTGGGAACGGAAGGATTCTCGGTCATGAATTCCTTAGTTGAAATGTCTCCAGCGTGTTTTACGGCTTTAACGGGAACGGCTCCAACTTTATCTGTTAAGGGCACTTTTTGCGAGAAGTCCTTCTCGGTTTTGGTAAAGCGCAAGTACGGCGGGTTCTTTGCATTGGGAGCCGTTAAACCGTATTCAAACGGGTCTTTGAGAACGGTGGTAATCCACATGGAGTCGCTACTTATTTTGATATCCTTTTTTGAAACTTTCTTCCAGTTGTCCCCGGGAGAAGTCCAGAAAATGGAGTCAATGCCTACGATATTCTTTTCGAGCGGACTCATAAAGTGGATTCGGATGGAATCGGCCTTACCGTCCAGATTTCTGTCGTATATTTCGGCACTGTCTGCCGGGACGTAGCTGGAATATACAATGAGGGAATCCTGTTTCTTTTTCGAAATGCTGATGTCCTTTACTGAGGCTTGAATTTTGACGCGGTTGCGTTTGGTCTTCAAGTCAAAAACGCCATCGAGTACGGTGTCTTTGCGGTCTTCGTTGGATTCCACAAACCTAAAGTAGCTTGAGGATTCGAATGTAGAGGTGTAGGCGCCTGTTTCTACAGCACTGATCCAAATGGAATCGCCCTTGTTGGTGTAGAGGCGGACTTTGAGCGTGTCGACCTTGTAAATGGACGGGCTAATCGCCGTAACTTGAAGGCGGAAATTCGCGGAGGTGTTGGTTTCTACTGAATCCAAGTCGTTATCATTATCTTCGTCAATAAAGCGGTAAGATGGGGTTATTGTATCGCCCAGGAATACCGTATCGCGAGCGTGTGTGCCAAATTGCTTGTCCTTGTAATCGGCAATGAGCGTGTCGACGCTCGCGCACGAAATAATTCCGTTTTCTTTTTTGGCGGTGTACTCGTCTTTTTCGACATTCTTTCGAGTTTCGTAGAAACCGCTGCTCTTTTCAATGAGTGTGATGTTGTTTTCTTCGTCACCGGAAACAAGACATTTGAGGCTCACGGCAACCGTGTCCGTTTTTTTGGAGAAGTCTTCGGATATGACGGTGAGCTTGATCTCTTTGGTTTCACGGGCGACGGGCTCATCTTGGTCTTCGGCGTTGTAAATCTTGACTTTATCCTTGACCTCAACGACCTTGAAGGTTTCCTTGCATGCTTCTATGGTCAAGTTGGCATTTTTTTGCCAGCGGGCGTAGGCTCCCTTTTTGTCTTGAGTGCGAACGTAATATTCAATAGGACCATCGCGGAAGGCCGTTCTCGGAACATTGGCTTCCCAGGTGTCGTCTTCGCTTTTTACGGAAGACATTTTTTTGTTCTTGAATAAAACTTCTCCATACGAGCGGTAGTAAATGCGGGATTCGTGAATGCCGTTGTTATCGGTAATGGTAAAGAGTATGCTGCCGTATTTATCGGTGGTGTCTACGCAGGTAATGTTCTGCAAAGTTACTTCGGGAACCTTGTTCTTGACTGGGATGGTGTAAGGTTCGGAGGCCGGAGCCTTAACGCTTGGGGACTTGCCGACCATGTTTGTGGAATCGGTGGCCGTTGCGTAAAAGTCTATGCCTGGAATATTAACCATATTCGCTGGTACTTTGAAAGTCCAAAGGCTGTCGTTTTCTTTAACCATGGCATATTGACTAAACTTTTTGTTTTCGAGGCTCGTCTCACGTATAAAGACGTTTGCGCCGGTTATGGTGAGCTTGGATTTGACAATAATGCCGATAGTGATGTTGGTGTCGTTGGGAGTCTGGCTCTTGCCTACGAGTTTCCACGTTTCCGGAGAAAGATTGATGATGGGCGGCAAAATGTCCTCGTTCCAAGTTGAAGTATCGAAGGCTGTTTTCCCGTTGATTGTTGTTTGAATTCTAATAAAGTGGTCTTCGCTATTCAGCTCGATATCGGGCGTTTGGTAACAAATGGTGTATTGCGCCTGAACTTCACTCTTGATAGAAGTGTAGATTTCGGTAAGTTTGCTTGCCGATGGAGCGTAGGTGTAGGAGCCGCCAGTGCCTTCGGCCAAGTATTGTAACGGGTCTCTGTAGTTTCCTCCAATACCGATAGAATAAATGGGGGTTCCCTGGCTGTTGGCCAATGCAGTAACGGAATCCGTAGGAACGTTTCCACTACCGGATCCATCTGAAAAGATGATAACGGCTGTTGCGTTCGTTTCTCCAAGAAGTTGTTGAACGCCGGCAAGTGCGCCATTGTTAATATCTGTTCCTCCGGAGGCTCTTACTGTGTTGATTGCGTTTAAAAGGTCTTGTTTGTTCGATGTCAGAGCTTGATGAATGCTTCCTTTGTAACTACCGTTAAAGCCGACAATTGCGGTTCTGTCGTATGGACCCATTTCGTTGACATAATTCCTCATGGCGTCTTTTGCTTGATCAATTGCATCTCCATACATGGAACCGCTTTCGTCTACCACAAGGGCGACTGAAACGCCGCCGATTTGGTTGGCTACGGTTGCTTGTATAGGCAGGGATTTGTTGTCTTGGAATAAAATAAAGTCGGTAGATTCGAGAGCGGCGAATGTTCTTCCGGTATTTTCATCGGTAACGGTCACTTGAGCGCAAATGCCAGGGTGGTTGCTAACGTCGAGCTTGTTAATCTTTACGGAAGGTACCGCGGCAAGGTCAATGTTGTAAATTGCCTCTAGGGTGCTTTCGTTTGAAATCGGCTTTACGCGTGTTCTATCTTTTTTAGAGTCTTCAATATCGATGTTTCCTTGTTTAACTTTCCATTCTTTAAAGGCGTAACCGCCAAAAGGAATGGTGTAAATGAGGGTGTCGGAGTCTGGCAAAATGTAGGTGTTCCCTGACGGAATGACTCTTCCTTTGTCGGATTCAACGATTTTGAGCACGTACGGAATAACGACATTGATAGAGAAAGATTCGTTGGTAATGGTGTTCGTACTGTTTGTAACGGTGAAAAATAACGGCTTTTTCGCTTTACCTTGGAAAGACGTGTTCGATGTAATCACTTTTGCATTTGCCGAAGAGAATAGCGAGTCATTGCCGTAGCTTGTGACTGTAAGGGCGGCGACCGTGGAGTCTTTGGGCTTGATGGCTATAAAATAGCGTCCGGTGTCGGGTGGCGTCCAGGTGAATGCAATGGCCGAAGCCATAGCGTCGGAGTAGTAGTGGTTTTTAAAGATAAAGGATTGCTTTTGCGTGGTGAGCGGGTATATGGAGCCCTTTTTGAATGTGGCCTTGATTGCCGTACTCTTTGTGGTAAGAACGTAGGTGTTTGCGCTGAGGGAATCGTCTATAATGGGCATGCCCGTTTCGATAATCCATTTTTTAAAGCGGTAGCCAACATTTGCATTAGCCGTAATTGCATATTTGACTCCGACCCATGCCGGATTGTAACCTGAATAGGGATTTGTTGTTCCTGTGGAGTCGTGGTCCAAGGTGATGATTGTTTGCTGGGTTGAATAGTTCACCCAGAAGGTTTGCAGCGAATCGTAAAGATAGTTGTTCTTTACGAGGAAGAATACGGATTCCCCCTTTTTCATGGTAAGGGTATCTACGAGAGTTTGTGTTAAATAAGTCTTTACTGTTTTTGTACTGGAGAATGTTGAATCGGTATAGACGTAGTAGTTAAAGTATCCCTTTTCTGCGGAGGATACAGCTATAGCGTATGTGCCATTGGACGGAGCTTTAAAGGTGTAGCGAATACCGCTATTTGCGCTCACGTCAAAGTAATTCTCTGCTGTGGTGTAGGCGGTTGCTGTTTTGGTTACTTTGTATACACTGCCGGCCGTGAAAGTAGGTTTGACGGTACAGTCGGATTTTATGCGGAGGTAGGTGGTTCGTTTGGTGGGTTCGTCAATGGTGCATGAACCAGAGGAAACTGTCCATTTTTTGAATCTGTACCCGGTTTTGCCCGTGGCTCTCAACAAGACGGAATCACCGCTAACGAGATTTGTTACGGAATAATAGTTGGAGTTCCCGATATAAGCGACGCCTTTGGTGCTTGATATTGCGCTGGAGTCCAGTTCGGCGGTATAAATTTTAGAAATCCAGGCCTTAACGGTGGTGTCGATGGAACTGACTGCTCGCAAAAGGAAGTAGTTCGTAACTCCGGAATCGGATGTGAATATATATCGGTTGTAAAGAGCGTCGCTTCCGGCGGAGTAGGAGAATGAAGTAAATAAACTGTCAAACTGGTATGTGTAGAAATAATCTGGATTAGTGGTACGGCTTGTTAAAACGGCGTAACTGCCCGAGTCTGGAGCCGTAAATGAGGTCTTTATCCCGTAAAATTTCGTTGTATTCGTACCGTTTCTATCGTAGTTAAAGCTCTTCTTTTGGGTGGTCAGCGCATAGATTTTTCCGGCGGTAAAGTGGGCGGTGACTTCGCAATCTCCTTTAATGATTGCATATGTTTTTGAAGTCTTGGTATTTCCGATGGTGCAATTTCCTGAGGTCTTTTCCCAATAGTCAAGACGGAAGCCTACGCTTGGGTATGCGGTCAAAGGAACGGTATCATTAGCGGTGTAGGTGGAATCGTAGCTGCGTGAATTTACGCCAACGGTGACCGTTCCGCTGCCAACGGTATCGGAGCGAACTTTGAAGGTCGGCTTGACCCAAATCTTTATAGTGTCCGAAAGGTGGGTGTTGTCGTAGGGAACAAAAAGGTAAAAGTTCTTGGTGTTCTTGTCTAGATTGACAATGTATTTGCGTTCCCCGGAATTAATGGTGGCGTATGTTTTTCTGGTGGTAAAGGAACTGTCGTTGCTGTATTGATAAATGTATCCGGTATAGTTCGTTTTTGTCCAAATGGCGTACAGCCCTGAATCTTGAGCATCGTATATGGTTCGGATGCCGTAATAGTTTGGGGTTTGTGTACCGTTTTTTTGGTATATGAATTTTTTGGGCGAGTCCGTCAGAGAGTAGATTTTAAGCTTTTTGGTTTTGACTGCTAGTGATACGTTCTCGCTAGTAGGGATGAATTTTGTGGTAAATGCGGTGGAGTCTACAAAGGAACCCTTTCCGGATTCAATTTCCCAATTGACGAAGGTGTAGCCGGTGTCAATGCTCTGTGCTGCGCTTATGACAAGCGTATCTCCGGTAATGACTGTATCAATTTGAGTTTTCCCTTTGATGCTTACGATCGAGGCGGGAACGGCATCCATCAAGAAAACATAGCTGTAATAAGAGGTGTTCGGATTAACTTTTGTATAGAAGGTTTGGCCTGCGCTGGTAGCTTTTACGAAGGTCGTGGTTCTGTTGTTAGAAAAAGACTTGCTGCTCTTGAGGCTAGTGAAAGTGGGGTCGCTGTCGTAAAAATACTGGTAACCAGACATGTAGGTTTTGGCTATGGCCCTGATGGCATAGGGCTTTGTATCCGGGGATTCGAATTTAAATCGAACGCCACTAGACTGGTCGTTCCCGTAGAAGTTGCTGTCGGCGGAATATGGTTTTTGTGTGGTGGTGATATCGTAGACCTGGGCCTCGGTGCATTGCAGCTCGAGTTCTACATCGGAATTAATGGTATCCGTGATGGAATTGTAGTTGGACAAGTACGGCTTGTTGAATCCTTTTTTGGCCTTCCAACCGTTGGGCTTGTATCCTTCATAGCCATAGCCAATGTAGGTTTTGACAGATCCCTCTAAAACGGTTTGCGAGACGATGTCGTTGGATGCGTCAACATAGCAGTTCGTGCTTGCGCTGGTGCGTTTTACAGTGAAGTTCTGTAGTGACTTTATGCCGAAATAGTAGCTGGAATAACTTGTGCTGTATGTTTTGTAGGCGAAATAATAGGTGATGCCGGCTGTGCAGCTGAATGTGTAATTGAATTGTCCGGAAGCGTAAGCATAGTCTGTACGGCTTGAAAAACTTTCGTCAGTTCCGTAAAAATAGAGATATTTGTAAAAGACATTGATAGTGTCTTTCATTTGTACGCCGCAGGTGCCACTGTGGTCTGCGGTATACTTGAACCGGACTTGTTGTGTACTGTCTTCATAATAGTTTCCATCGGCCGAATAAAATTTCGTGTCGTCTGTAATATCGTATACTGTATTATGCCCAGTTTGGGCAAAGACGATGCCGCAAAGGAGTAGTACAAGAAACCTGACCACAAAAACCTCTTTTTCAATCCTAGTTGTTGACGAAAAATTTAGAAAAATACACTGTTCTTTGTCAAAGAATTTGTATGCATAATGTCCTAAAACAAATTTGTATTGCCTTCTAAGTTTTTATATGTTTACGAAAAAGCCCGCTCCGCATTTGGAGTGGGCTTTTTCTAGAAAATACTGTAAAGAAGACTTTATTCTTCTACTTCTTCTTCCTCTTCTTCCTCTTCTTCATCTTCATCTTCGTCTTCTTCTTCGAAATCTTCTTCCGGAACGGTGTATTCGACGGATTTTGCTTCGGAGATGTTGGCAGCACCGGCTTCATTGTACGGCAAAATGACGAATTTGATGCTTTCGTAGTCGTAACCAAAGCTTGTCAAGCTGCATTCTACAGAGGTTGCTTCACTGTCAATGCTGTTGCTGATGGAGCCATGCTTTTGGTATTCGGCCATTTCGTTGGTCTTGTAGTAGAGTTCGTAACCTTCGATTTCGCCCTTCGGAGCCTTCCAGTTCAAGGTGACGTAACCTGCGTAGTCTTCGCTGCCTTTGGCTTTTAAGCTAGAGACGTTGCCAGGAACTGCCGCAGAGACGCCCTTGCCAATGGTGAAGGAACCTGTAAACGGAAGTTTGACGCCATCTACGGAAACGGCAGAACCGTAAATCGTGTAGGTGGAACCGTCTTCCCACTTGCCAGAGAAGGAGCTGATCTTGATGGTCTTACCGTCCTTGTCGAGGGAGGTTTCGACCAAAACAGGAGTCGCTCCGTATGTTACGGCCCAGTTGTTGATTAGGGAGTCTGCGTCAATATTGGCGGAGTAGGTAATCTTGATGGTCGTGCCTTCTTCGATTTCATCGAGGTTGTCGCTAATCTTGAGCATGGAGGCAGCGGTGACGTTCATTTGAACAGGGTCGAAGTTGATAATGTCCTTGGCGCGAGCACCAGGAATAAAGAGCGTGTCGTTGGAGGTGTAGAGTCTTTCGCCGATTTCGGTCTGTGCGAACGTGATGATGCAGGGCGTGCCTTCGGGAATGTTGTCGAAGGTGAATGCACCTTTATCATCTGTGGTGGTAGAAAGCTGAGCCGGGACAAATTCGTCGCTGATATTTGCGAAAACTTCTACCTTCTTGGCGGGCTTGAGGTTCCCGGTGCTGGCATCCTTATAAAGGATGGTGCCGTTGGCGACGACGTTTGCGTGCGGGAGAGTGATGGTCTTGAACACATCGCCTACGCGAGCGACGCTGCCTTGACCCTGTTCTTTGAGGCTGACTTTAACGAGGCGGGTGGCGTAACCTTTTTTGGAAACTTCAAAGGCGTAATCACCGAGAGCCTTGGAAGACCATGTGACGATGCCCATGGAATCCGTCTCTTGGGATTCGTTGTCAGAAATGGAATAGACTTCGACTTCGTCAATGCCTTCTCCAGTGAATGGCTTTACAACTTGGAACGCAATGTCTGCGTTTTCTTTGGCTTCTTGGTTGATGTTGGTGATGGTGGAAGCATCGCTACTGTCATCGCTTGAACAAGCGATAAACAAGGCGGTAGATGCCAACAATGTGGCAAGCGCTTTGAACTTCATAGTGCAATCCTTTTTTGGAGTATGAGTAAATATCGCCCTTGAAATTAGCAAACTTGAGTTTATTTGTCATCTTTTAGTCAAATTTAGGATGGGTGAAAGGGTAGGTTGTGTGTACCTTGGACATCTTTGTGTGCACGTTGGACAGTTAAAAAATGAAAACATTGTGTTTTTTGCGTAAATGGGCCAATTAATTTATTGGCACGACTTTTGCAATTTGTTTGCGCCGAAGGTTATAGAGCGATTGATTGGGCTCGCCTGGGCAAACACAATAATATAGGAGGCCTTATGGCTGAAATGAATACGACTGAAGCAAAAGTTGAACCGGAAAAGGCGGCTTCTAGCGCCTTTGATTGCCTTGCGGTGACGCAGGTAAGTGTGTGGCCTTTTAAGGAAGGCCCGAACCTTGGACACATGAAGGGTATTGCCCAGATTGTGTTGAATGACCAGATGGTGATTCGCGGTCTTCGCGTGATGGATGGATCCAACGGCTTGTTTGTTGGCTACCCGAACGATCCGTTTTACAAGGGCGAAGACTTCCGCAGCATTTGTAACCCGATTACGCGCCAGCTCAGAGAGCACATTGAAAACTGCGTGCTCGAAAAGTTCCAGGCGGCTATTGCATAGAAGGTCCTCCCTTGTTTAAGCGAATTCGTTCTTACTGTTTGTTTGGTATCAAGGCCGTTCCCGTAAGTGTCGAGGTGGATGCGGCGCAGGGTCTCCCCGGGTTTACCTTGGTGGGGCTACCTGATAGTGCGGTGAGGGAATCCCGCGAACGCGTTGTTTCGGCGATTCGTTCGGTCGGGAAGGTGGTGACGGGTTTCCGTACAACGGTGAATCTGTCGCCTGCGGATTTGCGCAAGGAGGGCAGTGCTTTGGACCTTCCACTGGCGGTTGGTTTACTTGTAGCGACAGGTGAGGTCTCCTTTCCTCACTTGGACCGATACGTCTTTGTCGGGGAACTTTCGCTGGACGGTTTGATGAAGCCTGTTAGAGGGGTTTTGTCCATTGCGATGAGTTTGGTAAAAGACGGAAGCGTCTTGGTCATTCCGCGGGATAATGCCCAGGAAGCTTCGCTGGTGGAAGGCCTCAAATTTATTTGTGCAGATACTTTAAAGGATTGTATTGAGATTTTAGAGGGTGGCGGTGACTCCGGAGTTCAGGTGGCTTCTGGCCTCAGGCGCTCCCACGTGGAGTGTGTGAATGATGTGCCGGATTTCAAGAATGTGATTGGAATGGAAGGGGTGAAAAGGGCTTTAGAAGTGGCGGCTGCCGGCGCCCATAACTTTCTCCTCGTCGGTTCTCCGGGCGCCGGCAAGACGCTCTGCGCCCGCTGTTTACCGGGCATCTTACCCGAGATGACGGATGAGGAAGTCCTCGAGACGACTCGCATACATTCGTGCGCGAGGCGGGCCGGGGATTCCGACGCGTTTAAGCCTGTGCTTGCCCGGCCCTTTCGCACGCCCCACCACAGCGCGTCCATGGTATCGCTTGTGGGTGGGGGCGCGCGACTTGCCCCCGGGGAGGCAAGCCTCGCGCACAACGGCGTCCTGTTTTTGGATGAGCTTCCGGAGTTCAACCGTTGCGTGCTGGAGGCTCTCCGCGAACCTATGGAGGACGGCGCCATCTCGGTGAGCCGCGCAAGCGGAACTGTCGTGTGGCCCGCGCGCTTTATGATGGGCGCCGCTATGAATCCGTGCCCCTGCGGGTTCGCGATGGACCCCAAGCGGGTGTGTACGTGCCTGCCGGACGCGCGCAAACGTTACCGCGAAAAAATTTCGGGCCCACTCCTAGACCGTATCGATATCCAGGTAAGCGTCCCTCCGGTCGATTCCTCCCTGTTCGTGGGCCACAGGGAAAACGAACCTTCGGCCAAAATCCGTGAACGGGTATGTGCCGCTCGCAATGTGCAGCGAAAGCGCTTCTCGGGACTTCCGTTCAAGTCCAACGCCGAAATGACTTCTGAAATGACCCGCAAGGCGGCCGGTATGGATGCCGCTACTGAACGTTTTGCCGTCTCTGCCGCCGATAAAATGAACTTGAGCGCCCGCGGTTACTACCGCTTGCTCAAAGTCGCAAGGACTATCGCCGATTTGCGAAATGCCCCTGCGGTAGAAATATCGGATTTGTCTGAAGCGCTAAGGTACAGAACCTATAGCTAAAGAGTCTATCGCTTGACGCGAATAGACGATTCTGCCCCGGCGCAATTCTCTATGGCGAGAGGCTTCCTTACGGAGACTTCGGCCATCAGTGCCTTGGGGTAATTGTTTAAAATATACTTGGCTGTCTCGAGAACGAGAGTTTCTTCGAGCTGGAATTGAGAAAGGCGGATAAACCTTTGAAGGTTTTCCGCCAATTGCGCATAGTCTATGGAGTGGGCCAAGTCTTCGTTGCGGGCTGCCTGTACAAAATCCAACCAGAGATTCACGTTCAAAACAATCGGCTGTTCGTTTTCCCGTTCGTAGGGGAGCGTGCCAATGATGCAGTTGAACTGCAAATCCTTAAGGCTGATTTTGCCGGCTTCTACTACCATACAAAGAGAACGATGGCTGCAGTCAGGGTTACGCCAGTCACGCCGAACCAAATGTTACGTGCAGTAGCGTAGGAGTCCTGGGTCTTCTTGTTGACGTCCATGCGGGCTTCGAGGGTCTTGAGGGAATAGCCCGAACCGGTCATGTCGTAATAGCTCATTGCCGTTGCGCAAGCGCCAACGGATTCCGGAGAGTTTGCAGAGCAGACTTCGAGAATCTTGTTGTAAATCTTGGAGTGGGTTTCGTCCAACTTGTCGTAGGCGTCGCGAGCCTTGTTGGATTCCATGTGCTGGAGAACGCCGAGGACTGCACTGGCGGCGGCTGCGGCAGAAAGTGCAACGGCACTCCAGAAGCGGACTTCGTCAGCAATACCGAAACGGTCGATTGCATTTTCACCAGCGTCATCGGCGGCGTAGTCGGCGGAGTTGTCGCGTTCGTCGGCATCCCTGTTAGTCTTGTTGAGGTCGCCAGCGACATCGTATTCGTCTTCATCTTCGTCTTCGCAATCTGGGTCGTATTCGTCGCATTCTTCTGCGGCCGGGGCTGCAGGGGCGGCTACCGGTTCCGGTGCGGGGGCTGCGGGGGCTTCTTCAACTTCTTCCGATTCGGCGACCGGAGCTGCACTTTCAAGGGTGAGCGGGGTGCCAAGGAGGTAGACGACCGCGGTACTCTTGCCCGGAACGTAGACGAACTTGCCGTCGAAGTAAACCTTTTCGATATCGTCGTTCGGGTCCATGTCTTCGCGTTCGTAGAACTTGGCCTTCACGAGGTCGCTATAGGAGGCACCGGCAGGGGCGGATAGGGCTGTCAAAGAGCTCAGGTCGCCTGCGGCACCCTGGTACAATTGGTACATCGTTTCGGATTCGCCGAACGGATCTTCGAACTTTTGACGGACGACCAAACGGCCTTTTTGAAGGGTGGCGACTTCGCTTGCCGGTGCGGTCTTCAATTCACCGCCAAATTCTGCCGTAATGTATTCATCAGGCGTACCCACATCTTGGGCGTCAAAAGAGCTAATGTCATTGGGCCCTGCGAATGCAGAAACCACAGAAAGGCAAAGAGCCATCAAAAAACTACGCTTCATCGTATTACTCCAGTAGGACTAATTTTCTAGGAAATATATAAAAAAAAAGCGATATGTTATAAAAAAAAGGTTTTTAGTATGTTTTTAGACAACCTTTTTTGCTAGTGATTCGCCTTTCTTGTATATAATATGGTGCATTTCGTACAAAAATTTCTACTTTTAAGCCGTAATTTTAACTCTAACCAGAAGGTGCTATAATGGCAAAGCTTTCTATCGAAGATCTCGAACTCGCCGGCAAGCGCGTGTTCATCCGTGTCGACTTCAACGTTCCGCAGGACAAGGTCACTGGTGAAATCACCAATACCAAGCGTATCGAAGCCGCCCTCCCGACCATCCAGTACGCTCTCGACAAGGGCGCTGCTGTGATCCTCGCTTCCCACCTCGGTCGCCCGAACGGCGAAGTGAACCCGAAGTTCACCCTCGCTCCGGTCGCAAAGAAGCTGGAAGAACTCATCAAGAAGCCTGTCAAGTTCCTTAACGACTGCT
Organism: Fibrobacter sp.; assembly: GCA_024398845.1. Lineage (GTDB taxonomy): Bacteria > Fibrobacterota > Fibrobacteria > Fibrobacterales > Fibrobacteraceae > Fibrobacter. Next base: position 18,503 of record JAKSIM010000038.1, read on the forward strand.
GCGGTGCCGAAGTCGAAGCCGCATGCGCCGCTGCAAAGCCGGGTGACATCATCCTTCTCGAAAACCTCCGCTTCCACATCGAAGAAGAAGGCAAGCGCAAGATCAAGAACGCTGACGGCACCGAAGAAAAGATCAAGGCCGACAAGGAAGCTGTCAAGGCATTCCGCGCTTCTCTCACCAAGCTCGCTGACGTCTATGTGAACGATGCATTCGGTACCGCACACCGCGCTCACTCCTCCATGGCTGGTGTTGAACTGCCGCAGCGCGCTGCTGGCTTCCTCATGAACAAGGAACTCAAGGCTTTCGACCAGGTTCTCAACAATCCTCCGCGTCCGTTCCTCGCCATCCTCGGCGGTGCCAAGGTTGCCGACAAGATCCAGCTCATCAACAACCTCCTCGACAAGGCCGACAAGATCATCATCGGCGGTGGCATGGCGTTCACCTTCAAGAAGGTTCTCGACAATATCGAAATCGGTTCCTCCCTGTTCGACGAAGAAGGCGCAAAGCTCGTCCCGGAACTCATTGCCAAGGCCAAGGCCGCCGGCAAGGAAATCATCCTCCCGGTCGACTACATCGCTGCCGACAAGTTCGACGCCGCTGCCGCTACCAAGGCTGTGAGCGACAAGGAAGGCATTCCGGCTGGCTGGATGGGCCTCGACGTTGGTGCAGAATCCACCAAGCTCTTCGTTGACGCTATCAAGTCCTCCAAGACCATCGTTTGGAACGGTCCTGCAGGCGTGTTCGAATTCGAAGCCTTCGAAAAGGCTACCAAGGCTATGGCCGACGCCATCGTCGAAGCTACCGCAGCTGGCGCAATCACCGTGATCGGTGGTGGCGATACCGCAACGGCTGCCAAGAAGTTCGGTGCCGACAAGAAGGTCACCCACACCTCTACCGGTGGTGGTGCTTCTCTGGAACTCCTCGAAGGTAAGGAGCTGCCGGGCGTCGCATTCCTTACGGACAAGTAATTTTTCCATTTGCGGCGCATAGCTGCGTTCTCGGACTCTCGCCGTACAAGTGTACGGCTTCGGTCCTGCGGCCTTGCTCTGCTTGCAACTGAAAAAATTCCTGGTAAAGGATAAGTTTAAGACAGCAGATATCTTTGTGGAGTCTGCTGTTTTTGTTTCTAGACGAATTACTCTGCAGACGAATTTTTGCGCCTTGCACTCGGTTCTAAGCGAATTCCATATTGTGGATAATTAAAAAAAGAATCCGATGAAAATCGGGTTCTTTTTTTTGGTCCTGCGGCCTTCCAGAAATCCAATCGGCTCAGCAATGCAAGCATAAATGCTTGCGCTGCATTCGCCTCAAGGATTTTGCTCTGCTTGCAACTGAAAAAATTCCTGGTTAAGGATAATTTTAAGACAGCAGATATCCTTGTGGATTTTGCTGTTTTTGTTTCTAGACGAATTACATAATAGGCGTCGCGATACGGCGTTGTCGGGGCTCGCGCTAGCCTCTGAATTTGCTTATGCTAGGAACGCCAGGATTTTTTGTGGCGGGCGAGATTTGCAATTTTGTGAGCGGAGCTAAACTACGGAGGGCGAATCGTTATCAAGACAAGGTTGATTACTTTGAAAATATGAGAAAAACCGCTCTGTCCACGTTGAGATTCCGGCCTGTTGTTGATCCTGTACATCAGGCAATAGGTGGAAACCTGGCTTTTAACTTTTAAATTTCTTGAAAAAATTATATATTTGTTGCATGAATAAATTATTCTTCTTTTTAATTTTGTTCTTCGCAATGTTTTCTTTTGCGCAGGAAATGGACACTACCTATTTCATTAATGAAAATGGTAAAACGATAGGTCTCATCCATGCAAAGGGTACGACTCCGGTACTTCCGGCTTCGTCTGCTTCCGCCCCCGCTCCGGTGGTTCAACCGGCTCCTGCGCAGGTTGACTTGGATTATTCCGCTGCTGATAGCGCTGCTTATTATCAGGATTTGGCGAATCGGGTTAATCAATCGGGTTATAGCTTGCATAATGCCGGTGTCGGTATGATGATTGGCGGCGGTGTTGGTACGGGGATTGGTCTTGGCCTTATGGTTGCTGGCGCTATAAGGGCTGATAGTAGGGATGATTCCTATTATGATGATGACGATGACCCTGATTATGACGCGACTTTTTGGGTCGGCTATGTACTTGTGCTTACCATGCCGGAAGTGTTTATCGCAGGTATTGTCTTGAAAAGCGTGGGTAATCACAAAATTCGCAGGGCTCGCCAATATGAAGAAAAGTCTCAACACTATAAAAGCATGATGGGTGAAACGGCTTTGTCTACCTTGAGGTTCCAGCCCATGTTTAATCCGGTTAATGGTGCTGTAGGCGGAAACTTGGCCTTCAATTTCTAGCAACACGTTTTTTAAAAGTAGTTTGAGAAAGCTCCTCGCTTAATGCGGGGAGTTTTTTGTTAGATTGGGGGAAAGTGAGGTGTTATTATGGCTGAAACGATTTCTGAAATTGCAAAAGGTTTCCATGCCGAGCATCGCGGTAACTGCGCCATGTCGGTGGCGTACGGCTTCGCCCGTGCCAACGGAAAGTCTGAGGCGGAGGCCGTGGAGTCTGCCGAGATGTTCCGCGATTTTGGCGGTGGGCGCGCTCCGAACGGCACCTGCGGTGCGCTTTATGCGGCGAAGATGATGCAGCCGGACCATGCCGATGCCTTGGAGGACTTTTTCAAGCGCGGTGCGAAGGGGTGTTCCCATTGCAAGGAAATCCGCCCGAATGCGGTCATCCCGTGCAATCGCTGCGTGGAACTCGCCGGCGAGGCGCTGGACTTTTTGAATAAATAGAAACTGTTTGCGATTACTGCTCTATTGACCGAATAAAAATGCTATCTTTGAGCCTGTAAAAAGAGGTTCTTATGTCTATAACTGTCGTGGATTACAATGCTGGCAACTTGACTTCGGTGATGAACGCGCTCAAGCACATTGGCGTCGATGCCAAGGTGAGTCGCGATGCTTGCGAAATTGCCAAGGCCTCACGACTGATTTTCCCGGGTGTGGGCGCAGCGGCGTCTGCCATGGAAACGCTTACCCGCACAGGCATCGGCGAGGCCATCGCTGCCGTCGTGAAGGCGGGGAATCCGGTGCTCGGCATTTGCATCGGCTGCCAGATTATTCTCGAAGAAAGCGAGGAAGACGGTGGCGTCAAGACTCTTGGACTGATTCCCGGCAAGGCCGTACGTTTCAAGGATGAGCCGGGCCTCAAGATTCCGCACATGGGCTGGAACCAGGTGAACTTTACCCGCGAACACCCGATTATGAAGGGGATTCGCAGCGGTTGCGATTTTTACTACGTGCATTCGTACTATCCGCAGGTGCCGGCAGAATACAGTTTTGCCGAAACCACCTACGGAACGCAGACTTTCACGGGCCTTATTGGTAAGGACAACTTAATTGCAAGCCAGTTCCACCAGGAAAAAAGTGGCGAGGTGGGCCTCGCCATGATGAAGAATTTCTGTGAGTGGAAAGTCTAGGGCAGTTCTTCGCCGATGAGTTCCATTTGGCGCTTGTAGATTTCCTTGCAGGCGTTTTCGCCGAGGTCGAGGAGCTTGTTTAACATGGCGCGGTCGAAACTGGCGTGCTCGCCGGTGCCCTGCACTTCGATGAAGTTCTTCGCGTCTTGCATCACCACGTTCATGTCAACGTCGGCGGCGGAGTCTTCCACATAGCAAAGGTCGCAGAGCGGGTTTCCGCTTACGACACCCACGGAGATGGCGGTGATGCCGTGCTTCAGGATTTGCTTTTCGATGCCGAGGCGGACCTTGATTTTTTTGAGGGCGATGGCGAGGGCGACAAAGCCGCCGATGATGCTTGCGGTGCGGGTGCCGCCGTCGGCTTCGATTACGTCGCAGTCGATGACGATGGCGTTTTCGCCAAGGGCGGCGAGGTCGGCTGCTCCGCGGAGGGAACGGCCCACGAGGCGCTGGATTTCTTGCGTGCGGCCCGATGCGCCCTTGCGTTCACGTTCCACGCGCTTGCCCGTGCTCTGCGGGAGGAGGCTGTATTCGGCGGTAATCCAGCCGGTGCCGCGGCCGGCGAGCCAGTCGGGGACTTTCGGCAAAAGTGTGGCGTTGCAGATGACGCGGGTGCGGCCCATTTCAATGAGTACGGAACCGTCGGCGCTGGAGATAAAGCCGGTGGTCATCTTGAGATTGCGGAATTCTTCGGGTTTTCTGTCGGTTCGTTCGTATGCCATGATTGTACTTCGCTGTTTAGGGTTTATAGTGGGAATTGTAGTAAAAAAGGGATGAGCGCCGTTCTATGGACGTCGCTCTATGAACGTGAAAAATGGGTACTTGATGTGGAAAAAATGCCCGAAAATAGAACTTTTTTGGGAAAAAGGAGAGAAAAGCCCTACTTAGGGCGAGCTGGTCCAACCAGCTCCTAATTTCACGGTTTTCCCTTCTACGAAGCTTCCGAGGCGGTACACGAAGTCGCTGTAGCTTTGCAGTTCCTGTAGGGCTTCCACGACGATTGCGTCCTTGGGGCTTCCTTCGAAGGAAATGTAGAAGATGTATTCCCAGGGGCGGTCGGGGTGCGGCCTGCTTTCGATGCGTGTGAGGTTGAGGCCTCGTTTCGCGAAGCAGCCGAGGGCGGCGTAAAGCGTGCCCGACTTCCCGGAATCCTTGAGCATAAAGAGGAGTGTCGTCTTGATGACTGGCGCGGAATTTGCAAAGGCGATGTTCACGAAGTTAGCCTGGGCTAACTTTTGCGGTTTTTGCTCGTTCTCAGAGTTAGCCTGGGCTAACTTTTCGCAGTCCGCGTCGGCATTTGCGCGGCCGTATTCGGGCAGTTCCGCGGCGGTCTTCTGGATGGCGTAAAACCGCGTGAAGTTCACGCCCGGCAAGTTCTCGATGCCTTCCGCGAGAATTTCAAGACCGTAGAACTTGCCGGCGTAGGCGCTGGCAATAGCGCCTACGGTTTTATCGCCACGGCGTGCGACTTCTTCGGCGCTTCCGGCGGTGTCGTAAAAGGCGGTGCTCTTGATGTTTGAATTCCTGCCGAAGAAACGGCTGCACTGCGCAAGACCTTGCGGGTGGCTCAATACTTCGCGCAAGTCTTCGAGCTTTGTGCCTGGGAGCACGCAAAGGGAGTGCGAAATCTGCAACTTGACTTCGGCGACAATCGGGTGGCGCCACTTGTACAGCAAATCGTAGTTGTCGTAGATGGATCCCGCCGTGGAATTCTCGATAGGGATGGCGCCTCCGTCAACGGCGCCCGTCTCGATGCCCTGGAAAATTTCCTCGAAAGTGTCCATGGGGACGACCTCTATGTCGTTTCCGAACAGATAGTAGGCGGCGCTTTCGCTATAGGCCCCGCGTCGGCCCTGGAATGCTATTTTCTTCATGCTTCATAAAATAAAAAAATCCGTGAATCGTTGACAAGCGTAAGTGCAGCCCGTGATTATACAATGCAATTCCGTCAAAGAAAAGGCTGTTTTTCGCATATCCATATTTGAACATTTGTGAACAGCCTATGACATCACGAACCTTCAAATATGTTTTTTGTTTGCTGACTTTTCTTTTTTGCGAAGTTTGGTCAATGAATTTGCCTGTAGAAAACGATGTGCTGCCGCTATTGCGAAAAACGGGAACTTCGCTGGAATCGTGGGCCGCCGAAACCAATGACCGTATTCCCGTCCCGATTGTCGTCGTTGAAGTGACTGCCTTGAATCTGCTTGTCTGGGGCGTCGACTACTATCTACTTGACAAAAATTACGCCCATACGGGGCCGACCTACTGGAAACGGAATTTTCGCGAAGGCTGGAAATGGGACCATAATCATTGGGCGGTGAATTTTTATGGGCATCCTTATCACGGGTCCAGGTATTACGCGGCGGCGCGCATGGGTGGCTACGGGTTTTATGGAAGTCTGCTCTGGGCGTCGTTTGGCAGCGCCACGTGGGAGATGTTTGCCGAGACGGAATATCCTTCCATCAACGATTTGATAACGACATCGATTGGCGGGGCGGTTTTCGGCGAGGTGCTGTTTCGGTTTTCGGAAAAGTTGTATGGTGATGGCGATGAAAGTATATGGCGCCGAGCGGCATCGCTTGGCATAGAACCTGTTGGTTATATACAACGTAAAATATTCGGTAGCCGGTATGCGCAGGTTGAAAGTGATGCGTTGGACTTAAATGTGTTCCTTGGTTCCGGTTTGCGCTTTGGAAACGATTTCCGCTTTGATGGAAAAAATACGGGAGCGCTTGACGAGAATTGGGACGATACCCATTTTATGTTTGGCGTCAATGCGGAATATGGACGCCCGTATACAGAGGTCAAACGACCGTTTGATTATTTTACTGTGATTTCGGCGCTTGCTTTTGGTGACGATGGAAATTTGGTTTACATGGATATTACGGGTAAATTAAGCAATGTAGGTACTCATGGTAATGCCCGCTGGATAGATTTTGCGACGTATCTGGATTACGATACATTTTACGGGGACTTCGCCACAGTGGGCACGGTTTCGCTTGGTGGCGGTTTGGATATCTCGTTTTGGCTTTTTAGCGATTTGCGGTTTCGCATGTTCAACCAGTTGTATTGGATTTTGTTGGGCACGACCGACATGGGTTACGATGACATTCTCAAGGAAAAACATCCCGGTTACGAGTCGAACATGGATAACTACCAATACAATATGGGCGCAAAATACAGCCTTTACTTGGAACTCGGTATTTGGAAAAATGTTCGGATTTGCAATCGCATGAATCTGGAGGCGCTCCATACCATGCCGAACTCGTTGCCGCATTACGGAGCGTATGGTTGGGATTTGTTGCTTTTCAACTGTACGTGGGCCGAAGTTGACTTGACGCGTAGAGTCTCGCTAGGGACTAGGCTAGATACCTACATGAAATTTGCCGCTTACCATTCGGAGTTCTTTGAGCCGATGAGCCGAAAAATGTTTGCGTTTGCATTGTATGCGAATTTCAAGATTATATAAAAGGGGCTATTTAAATCTTCTGGCGCCTTGGTATTTGTTGCCCCAGTACTTGTCGCTCATGGGGGAGATGACGACCCCCTTGCTTGTGCTTGCGTGAATAAATCGGTCCCCGCTCAGGTAGATTCCCACGTGGTCAATCTTCCAAAAACTGCCGAAGAATACCAGGTCACCTTCACGCAGGCGACCGCGGCTTACGCTTGAACCACGAGAGTCCTTGAACATGTCGTGGGCGTTGTGCTTGAAGGCGATTCCGTAGTATCCCTTATAAACTTGCATTACAAATCCAGAGCAGTCGGTTTGCTTTCTGGTGGCCTTCCCGTATACGTACTTGGCGCCAAGCCAACCGCGGGCGTACTGCTCCAGGCTACCGCGAGCCTTGGGCGGTTGCGGTTTGGATTTGTTTGCCGCTGCGGCCTTGACTGCTCCGGCACTCGTTTGGCTGGGAAGCTTGACCGTCGCGGAATCTGCGGCCTGTGCGGTGGAATTATTTGCGCTAGCTTCTTCGGTAAAGTTTGTGTTGTCGTCAATCGTTTCTGTTCTAGGTATTGGTTTATACCCGCCAATGCGCCTGTCGTAACCGGTGCGGGTTGGGAATGTACAACCCAAAACCATTGCGGTGGCAATGACCGTAATACCGATGGCAACGAGTCTTTTCAAAGAAGTCATCGGTGTAAATGTATAAATTTCATTGCGTATGGAAGCGTGCGACCGCCGATGGGGAAATTTTTCGCGCCCAAAAAGGTGAAAATTGCCAAAATGATGGACCAAAATGCCAAAAAGTGCTGTTTGGTCCTACGAAAAAAGCCCCAGAGGGCCAAAAAACTTTGGAAAAATCTTGTACAAAGTAAAAAAAGATGGACCAAAACTAAAAAAAACGAGTTTTGGTCCATCAATTTTGCAAAAACGGCAATTACTTGCTTGCTTCCATGACCTGCCAGAGCACAGCCTTGTGGGCGTGCAGGCGGTTTTCGGCTTCTTCGTAGCTCATGTTCACCTTGAGGTTGTCCATCACGGAGTCCGTGATTTCTTCGCCGCGGTGAGCCGGGAGGCAGTGCGAAACCTTGCAGTGTGAGGGAGCGAACTTCAAGAGTTCGTCGTTAATCTGGAACGGCAGGAAGTGGCTCTGCTTTGTAGCCTTTTCGCCTTCCTGGCCCATGCTGACCCACACGTCGCTATAAAGGATGTCGGCGTCCTTCACGGCTTCCTTCGGGTCGTTGAACACGCGGTACTTGCAGCCGTGCTTCTTGAGGCCTTCGGCGGCTTCTTCCACGACCTTTGCTGGCTGTTCGTAGCCCTTGGGGCAGGCGAGCGTGAAGTTCATGCCGACCTTGCTTG
>JAKSIM010000039.1 GCA_024398845.1 Fibrobacter sp.
CTTGCTTGATCATTGATGAGGCCCAGCTTTTGCAACTTGTTGAACCAGCGCGAAGTGTCGCAACCAACTAAGCGAAGCGAGGAAAGCGCAGGACCATTTATGGGCCTGCATTTGACGAGCAAGCGGAGTGGACTATGTCAAATTTTTGAAAATTGAATTTTTAGAGGTGACCTTAAAAGAGTCGGTGCTTAGGCCGACTTTTTGCTTTTTGGGGCTTTTGGGGGCGTTGCGGGGGTGTGCCCCCGCAGAGGGGGTAGCGAAAGACCGTTTCCGGGCTTGCGCGAGGGGGAGACTTCCCCCCGCAAAAGCCGCGCTTTTTCCTAACCACCAGCCACTAACCACCAACCACTGAATTATATTTACCATACCCAGGTCGTATACAGCGGGCGGGCGGTACTTTCCGTCAAGAATCTGTAGCGGCTCGGACATGCTCCATACTTTTGGGGCAGTCTTGGGTATTACATCTATCAAGTTTTGCTTTCCTTATAGGAGTTTTAATGGCAAATAAGTGTAAGCGCGGAATCTTGATTAGCAAGACGCCCTACGAGAAGCGTATCGCCATCATGGAAGATGGCGAACTCGCTGAATTGGTCGTGGAGAGTGTCTCGTCTACTCGAGTTCTGGGCAATATATATAAGGGTGTTGTTCAGAAGGTGCTCCCCGCCTTGAAGGCCGCATTTATTGATATCGGTCTCGAGAAGGCAGGGTTCCTCCATCAGGACGACGCCATGGACAGAAACGAGTTGTTGCGTCGCGAATATGGCGATGATGACGACGAGGATGGTTCTTCCAAGGAAGTCTCCATTGACGAGATTCTCCAGGAAGGCCAGGAAATTATGGTCCAGGTTGTGAAGGAGCCGATTAGCACCAAGGGTGCCCGTCTAACGACGCACCTGAGCTTTGCCGGTCGATTCCTCGTGTGCATGCCGGGCACGAACTTTATTGGTGTCTCGAAGCGTGAACGCGATCCGGCCAAGCGTCGTGAATTCAAGAAGGTGGTCCGCCGCCTCAAGGCTCGCGACGTGGGTTACATCGTGCGTACGAACGGCCTCAACGAGTCCGAATTCGAAATCCAGAAGCAGATGCGTGAACTCGAGAGCAAGTGGGAACAGACGAAGTACAACTTCGAAAACCAGCCTGCCGAGACCTGCATTTACGAGGAATCCGATTCCATCGAACAGACGGTTCGCGAATACTTTGGCGAAAACACCGACTACGTGTACATCGATAACCGCGACGAGTACTTTGCCCTGCGCGACTATCTGAAGGTTCTTTCTCCAGATAAGCTCGACAAGGTGAAGCTCTGGAGTTCTAGCGAAAGCCTGTTCGAATACTTTAAGATTGAGAACGACTATGCTCGTTCCCTGCAGCGTCAGGTACCGCTTCCGCGTGGTGGAAACCTCGTGATCGAGCAGACCGAGGCGCTCGTGTCCATTGACGTGAACACCGGTCCGAAGGTGCACGGCAAGGATCAGGGCAAAATCATCCTCGAAACGAATATTGACGCCTGCCACGAAATTGCGAAGCAGCTTCGCTTGCGCGATGTGGGCGGTCTTATCATTATCGACTTTATTGATATGGAGACCGACGCTGACCGCGAGACTGTTTACCAGGAATTCCGCAAGGCGATTCGCCGCGACAAGGCTCCGATTAGCCCGGCCCCCATAAGCCAGTTCGGCCTCATGGAAGTGACCCGCAAGCGTGTGCGCGTGAACCTCATGACCGAGAAGACGGAACTCTGCCCCATTTGTCATGGCGGCGGCCGCATCCCGACCATGGAGTCCACCCTCGGTATGATTGACCGCTGGATGGCCCGCGCCCGTGCCAAGGGACACATTCGTGAAGTGACGATGGTTGTGGGAACACAGCTCATTGATGTGCTGTGCCGCGACATGGCCCGTATGTTCCACTACCTGGAATACAAGCATGGCATGAAAATCAACCTTGTAGAGGATGATCATGCCCATACGAACCAGTTCTGGATGTACAACAAGGACAACGAAGACATTACCGAAGAATACAACTTCGCTTAAGTCTTGATTGCGACTGCGCCAATGCGAATGCGTTAACGTGAGTCGTTATGAACAAATTAAAAAGCCCGCGGTTCAGCCGCGGGTTTTTTGGTTGAGCATTTTCTGGATTATTAGAACGATGTGTCAATTTCGTGTTTGACGGCTTTGCCGCGTCGTACGCCCATCAAGAAGTCACGAGTGGATTCCTTAATGATTTCTCCGCCAACGGTAATTTGGTATTCCAGGCGAGAGATGTACACGCCGGTACCTACCAGCTTGCCGTCCTTAGAACGCATGTTCCAGGCGAGGAAGATGTTGCCGCTGTTGTTGAGGCAGTTCTTGCCCGGACCGTAGACGCCTTCGTCACTGCACTTGACGGAACCGCCATCGCTGTTGATGAAGTGGCCCAGATGGCTGTAATACTTAGTCTTGTAGTTCAGCACGATGTCGTCGGGATTGATTACAGAGGTAAGGCCTCTGGCGTAACTATCGATGGTATTGGCGTTGAGGTCGCCGCTTCTGATTGCCTGCAGCACGGTTGTGCCGATGCCGTAGTTGGCAAGTTCGTTCGCACCGATATTCCCGCTTGCGATGGAGTCGAGAACGCTCTGTTCCGACGGGAACGGATGCGTGACGATTGTATCGCGGCTTTCCTCGACGACCGTCTGTATGAGTTCGTCGATGGCAGCAATGTCTTCGGCAGAGAGACCTGCGTTCTTGTAGTTGCTGACGGTGATTTCACCTGCCATAATGGAGGCGACCGTGTTTTCGGAGATGTTGGATCCCCCGAGCTGGTTGTTCTTGATGTCAATGAACAACTGGGCTGCGGCTTCCTCGCGCGGTATTTCGTTGACGGTTACCACGGAGTCGCTCATGTAGCGGGCAATGAGGGTTTCAAGCGTTGCGATTTCTTCGGTAGTCTTGTTGGTCACCATGGAGGCGAGAGTGAAGCCAATCAGGTTGCCTTGTACACCGAGTTCGTTTGCGATTTGCTTTGCGGTCTTGTTCGAGTCGGCAAGCATTGGCTGCGTTGCGGAATCGCTTTGCACAATCGGGTTTTCTTCGTCGAGGCCAATCACGCCAGGGCTTGTAACAGTGGTCGCTTGGTCGCCGGTAATGGGAACCCATGGATTCCATTCGTGAGGCGTGTTGCCAAGTAAATCCTTTGCGACTATGTTGCTCTCCTTGCTGGAGGAGAGGCGTATAAGATCGCTTACCGATGGAGTGTAGTCAAGACCCTGCGAAACGTAGACCAGGGTAATCTTGTTGTTGCTGACCGCGTAATCACGGGACGTCGGTAACTTGATGATACCTTCGCTAGAGAAGATGAACATCTTGTCGTCGTATTCCCTGGTGACGGCTTCGGAAAGCGAAATTTCAAGAATGTGCTTGGTTCCGTCAATGGTCTTTTTGGCTCTAATAATAACGGGGCCAATGCCATCGGTAATGGGCTCGTTCCTAATGGTAAAGTGGTAGGTCTTGCCGTTTTCGGTGTAAGCAATATAGGTTGTTGCGGAGCCTGTATAGACTTCGGAATTACCGCCTGTAAAGATCTTGGTGCCGAACCCGCAAGATACGTCCTGAGTGCAGCTGCCAGGGACGGCTAAGGTGAGCGTGTTGCCGTTGGGAGAGAGGTGGCGTTCCACCGGGAACTCTTCGCCAAAGTATACTTGCAGGGAGTCCAGCTTGGTTTGACCGTCAAAGGCTTTGTCGAACGTGAATTCAATGAGGTCGCCGCGTCCATCGCCGTTACGGTCGTAAATGATGGCCGTCTTGACGTGCGGTACCGGGGGCTCAACAAAGTTCAGGTTGCTCCAAATGGCCCTGACGCCGCCCGTTCCGGTGCAGGTGAGGGTTGCGTTCGAAACGTTGCCGTTTGCCATCACGTAGAACGTGGCTTGCTTTGTAGCAGAATCCAGGGCTACGCTCGAAATGGGGTTGCCGTCCTTGTCGACAATCGTGACAAGGGAGTTGTCGGTAGAGATTTTGACGGTTTTGTTGTACTTGGACCAAATGGCCGATTTATCCTTGAACGTCACGTTGACAGGATACCTTTCGAAGGCCCACTTGCCGATGGTTTCGACGTTACCCGAAACTTCGGTACCGAGAACTTTCCAGTTTTCGCTTGCATAGGCAATCGGAGGTGCGTTGCCCGGAACGATGATTTCGACGCGTTCCATTTGCCCCGGTTTTGCCTTGAGGTTCACTTGCAAGAAGTAATGACCCGGCGGAAGTTCGCCTGCATCTACGATGGCGACGGAGTCAATGGTAAACGTGGTGTCGCTGGTAATGTGAATGCCGGAGAAGTAGGAATTGCCCGGAAGAAGTTCCATACCGGCTTCATCGAGTCCGTTACCAATGAGCTTGTAGATGGAATGGCCGCCGGTCGTGTCGATTTCTGTAGCATCTAGGTCAAAGTTGCAGTTGAGTGCATCTTTCTTGTTGATGGACCAAACATTGTAATTGGCGTAGCCCAGGCGACCTGCGGCAATTTGATCCATAACGTCGTTCGTGAGGAACATCGAAGCGTCGGTGTGCAGGTCCATGGACGTGCGCATTTTGAAGTTCGAAGAACCGGTATGACGTTCTACGTAGAAGATGTGGAACGGGTAGGTTTCGCCGGGGGTGAGTCCCAGGGTGTCGAGGTCAACAGAACCGTTGACTTCTGCATGCTGGCCACCGATATCCACGACGAGCCTGTTGTTGATGTATACCCAAACGTCGTCGTCGCCCGTGAATTCAAACTTCTGACCTGGCACGTAGACGAACTTTGCCTGGAACTTCATGGTAAAGCCGTAGTTGTGTATACCAACACCACGGCTTCCGTCAAGTTGATCAAAGAAAATGTTCTTTACCGTCTTTGCTTCGTCGAGGTATTCAAAATCATCAAGGAAGAAGAGACCTTTTTCGGGGCTGGAACTGTTTTTTTGCCCGAGCCAGTAGCCTTCGTTATCCAGCTTGAGTTCCAGGTCACGGCAGGTGGCGTTGGTGTAGGTCTTGCCTATGGCGTCCTGCCCAATGGTTAATGGCAAAAACCAGTAATCCAGGTGGTCTGTGATTTTACAATTGGCTGGGAAATTGGCCGCACGAACTGGTACGCCGTTTGCTCCAAGGGTCGGTTCCACCATTCCTTTCATGGGGCTTGCGAAGCATCCGCCAGAACCGAAGTCGTTGCTGATGGCGTAAATAGGATTGTTGTAATATATGTCCTTGGCGCCGTTACCATAGGTAACGGTGGTATCATAAACATATTCCGAAGAATCTAAAGGATTTCGGCTTCTTTTGACGTTGGACTTGGTCGCTCCGTCGCCTAGATCCCCATGCAGCCAGTCAAACATCATTACGGAGATGGTTCTTATGGGGCAATCGCCGAGTATGTTTGGATAACTGGCGAACTGTTCCGGAACGTCGTTTTCGTAACCGCGAATCCACAGGGTATCGCTCAAGGCGGCGATACTGTCGAGGAGGATTTCTTCGGTAATGGGGAGTGCTCCTGTCGCGACGTCCTCGGCACCGGTTGCGCCTACGTAAATATTACCGATGGTTTGCTTGAACCGGATGTAGAATCCGGATGGTTTCTTTTCTGCTTTTGCCTGGAACCAACCGCAGTAGTCTTCTACGGCAGTCATCGTTGTTTCTTTGCCGTCAATAATCATGACGGCAGAAGTGTTCGACCAGTACGGCATAAAACGAATGACCGTATTACCCGTGCCATTCATGCCTGGCGTTCTATTGTTGTCGGCATTGCCACCGCCGCGGTTTCCGTTGTTTCCCCAACCGCCGAACTGAGCCATGGCCGATATCGCCAAGACCAAACATAAAACCACACCCTTAAAGAGGGATTTGTACCACATTCCCATCTCTCCTTGTAAATGCCCAACCGTTTTTGCATTCCTTAAAATAAGTTTTTTTGTGTCAAAAGTGCAATTAAATTTTCCTTTTCAAAAAGGGCGCTTTGCGAAATTTTGCAAAAAACGCCAATTTTAGCCATTTTTAGTGTTAAAATTTTTTGGAAAAATAGTGGAATAGCACGTAAAAACCCCGGTAAAGACCGGGGTTATTAAAAAAGAGGGTGTGATTAATTAAAATTTACTTGCGGCGAACGCCCATCAAAAAGTCTCGGGTGGATTCCTTGATGGTCTTTCCTGCAACGGTGATTTTGTACTCTAGGCGGGAAACGTAAACGCCGGTTCCCACTAGTTTTCCGCTCTTGGACTTCATGTTCCAGGCGAGGAAGATATTTCCGCTGTTGGTGAGGCAGTTTTGCCCGTTGCCGAATATCTTTTTGCTGTTGCACTTGATGGTTCCGGATGTTCCGTTGATGTAATCGCCCAAGTGGCTGTAATATTTGGTTTTGAACGTGAGAGAAATGTCTTCGGGCTTAATTAGATCTTCCATGCCTCTGGCGTAGCTGTCTAGCGTGTTAGCATTCAGGTCGTTGGACTTGATTGCGTCCAAGACGATTTCGCTAATGCCCGCGTCAGCGAGGTCCTTGGCGCTGATGGCGCCCGAGGCGATGGAGTCCAAAACACTCTGTTCGGTGGGGTAGGCGTAGTTCACGATGGTTTCGCTGTTGTTTTCCATGGTTTCTTCTATGAGTTCTTCAATGGCGGCGAGGTCATCGTTGGAGAGACCGCTGGACTTGTAATTGCTAGCCGTGACTTTGCCATCGATAATGGCGGAGATTGCCTCGTCAGAAATTCCGCTTCCTCCGAGTTGGTTGCTGCGAATGTCCTTGAACAGTTGGACGATTGCTTCATCGCGGGTAATGTTATTTGTGGTCACGATGGAATCGCCCATGTATTTTGCGATGAGGGCTTCAAGTGCAGCGATTTCTTCGGTGGCTTTGTTCGTGACGACCGAGGCGAGCGTGAAGCCAATGAGGTTGCCTTGTACACCGAGCTTTTCGGCAATTTGTTTTGCTGTTTTGGTACTGTCGGCGAGTTGGGGCTGTGTTGCCAGGTCGTTTTTGATAATCTGGTTGTCGGGGTCGATAGTCACAATGCCCGGGCTTGTGACATTGGTGGATTGTTCGCCGACGATGGTGACCCATGGGTTCCATTCGTGAGCCTCGTTTCCTAAAAGGTCTTTGACAATATACTTGCTCTTTTCGTTCGAGGCGAAGTGAACGAAGTCGCCTACCTCAGGGACGTAATTGCCGTTGTCCTGCTGAATGTAAATAAGCGTGACCTTATTGTTATTCATGCTGGCGTCCTGAGAATTGGCTGTTTTTTTGGACCCGTTGCTCTTGAATTGCAGCATCTTATCGTCAAAGCTTGAAGAAATGGCTTCGGAGAATGTTAGTTCAAGGATTTCCTTGGAGCCATCAATGGATTTGTGGGCTCTTGTGATGACTGGGCCTATGCCGTCGGTAATGGGTTCGTTACGTACAATAAAGTGGTAGGTTTCTCCGTCGGCTTTGTAGGTGATGTAGCTCGTCATGCTGCCCACGTAAGTTTCGGTTGCGCCTCCTGTAAATACCTTGGTGCCGAATCCGCAAAGCTCATCTTGCTCGCAGCTTCCCGAAGTGGTAATGGTGAGGCTGTTGCCGTTCACCGAGGGCTGTTCCACAACCGGGAACATTTCACCAAAGTAGATTTGTACAGAATCGAGTTTGGTATCACCACCAAATGAATCGTCAAATGAAATTACAACCTTGTCGCCGCGTCCGTCACCATTGCGGTCATAGATGGTAGCGGTCTTTACGTGAGGAACGGGGGCTTCGATGAAGTTCAAATCCGTCCAGTAGGCCTTTACGCCACCGCTACCGGTAATAGTGAGTGTAGCGTTAGTAACAGGGCCGTTGGCCATCACGTAGAATGTAGCTTGCTTGGTATTGGGGTCGAGGCTTACGCTTGTGATGCTGTTGCCCTCGGCGTCCGTAATCAGCAGGTCTGGGTTGTTCGAAGAGATTTTAATGTTCTTGTTGTACTTGGACCATTCGGTATTTGGATCCTTGAATGTGACGTGTACTGGGTACATATTGTTGCCCCATTTGCCGATGGTTGCGGTGTTGCCCGAAATCTCGGTGCCAATGTTGTTCCAGTTCTCGTCGGCAAATACAATGCCTGGGGCGTTGCCCGGAACAATGATTTCGACTTTGGCTTTTTGGGAGGCGTTGGACTTTAAGGAAACTTCCAAGAAGTAGTGGCCCGCAGGCAGGTCGGAATCATCGACGATAGCGACGGAGTCAATGGTGAAGGTCGTGTCGCTTGTGATTTTAATGCCTGCAAAATAAGTGGAACCGACGTTCAAATCCATGTCGACGGAACCGCCGCTGAGATGATAATTGGAGCGTCCGCCAACGGTATCGATTTCGGTGTCGCTGCTAAAGTCAAAGCTGCAACTTTGGAGATTCATGTCGGTCTTGTTGATTTGCCAAACGTTGTAGTCGTTCTTGCCGAGAGTCACGAGTCTGCTGGTGAGGAACATGGATGCGTCGGTGTGCAGGTCCATGGACGTGCGCATTTTAAAGTTCGATTCTACGGTATGGCGTTCTACATAAAAAATGTGGAAGGGGTAGGTTTCGCCCGGCGTGAGTCCCAAGGTGTCAAGATACACGGCTCCGCTTACCTGTTCGTGCTGGCCGCCAATATCTACGACGAGCTTGTTGTTGATGAACACCCAAACGTCGTCATCGCCAAGGAATTCAAAGTATTGCCCAGGAACATACTCAAACTTGGCTTGAACTTTCATGGTAAAACCAAAGTTGTGTTTTTTACCGTCAATACCTCTGAGATTGTCGTAAAAGATGTTTTTGACGGTTTTGTTTTCGTCGAGGTATTCAAAGTCATCGAGGAAGAACAAACCACCTTCTTCGCTGTTCTTGTTCTTTTGGCCGACCCAGTAACCTTCGCTGTCCATGTTCAATTCTAGGTCGCGGCAAGTGGCGTTGGTGTACGTATTGCCCTTGGAATCCTTGCCGATATCCAGTGGCAAGAACCAGTAATCCAAATGGTCGGTAATTTTGCAGTTGTTGGGGAAGTTGGAGGAGCGGACGGGAACCCCGTTTTTGCCAAGAGTTTTTTCGACCATTCCGCGCACAGGGCTTCCGGAACAGCCTCCCGAGCCAAAGTCGTTACTGATGGCGTAAATGCTTCCGAGTTTTTCGTCCTTTTTGGCATTTTCGTCATCGTCACCATCACCATGCAACCAGTCAAACATCATTACCGAGATATAACGAGTCGGGCAATCGTTGAGCACTTTGGGGAATTCTGCGTATATCCCTGGGATGTCGTTTTTGTAGCCGCGGACCCAAATGGTGTCGCTTAGGCTTGCCACGCTATCAAGGAGAATTTCTTCGGTAACAGGGCCGGCGCCTTTTGAAACGTATTCCGGGCCTTCGCCACCGATATAGATGTCGCCTACGGTCTGCTTGAAGCGGACGTAGAAATCGGAGTTGCTACCGTTTGTTCTGGCTTCGTACCAACCGCAGTAATTTTTTACGGCCGTCATGACGGTTTCCTTGCCGTCTACAATCATGATGGCCGAGGTGTTGGTCCAATACGGCATAAAACGGATAACGGTGTTGCCGCTACCGCCCACGTTGGCGTTGTTGCCGTGCTGTTCGTTTGGCTCGTTATTGTGGCCAGCGTCAGCTTTGTGCCCGGCTTCTGCTTCGGGACCATTGTGGCCTTCTGGCCCATTATCTTTTTCTGGCTGTGCTGCAGCCGACATAACGAAGGTCAAGCAAAAGGCGAGACCCGTGATTAGCGAACTCTTTCGCATACTCACTCCTTAATTTACGACCCAACCATAGGACGCTTTGGTAAATATCGCATAATTGCTAGGTGGTGTCAATTGATTTGTTTATACCCCAAAAATGCGCTCTGCTGAAAAAACGCGAAAAACGCAATGTTTTAATTTTCGAGAAAAATGCTTTTTTTGAAACGGGAATAAAATTCCCGTAAAACGGCTTTGCGACAGCGTGATAGAAAAAACGTGCAAAGGAAAGGGCGCCCTTTTTGCGGGGCGCCCTTAGTTCTTGGAGTGTATAGAAAAAAGATTTACAGGCCGAAATCAACGGCGTTGACTTTTCCGCGGCGAACGCCCCAGAGGAAGTCGCGAGTTTGCTTGCTGATACTCTTGTTGTTCACGGTAATCTTGAGGTCCAAGCGGGCGATGTAAACGCCTGTGGCGGCCAGGCGACCATTGTCTGCTCGCATGTTCCATGCTAGGAATAAGCGGCCGTCATTGTCAAGGCAATTTTGTTTTCCACCTTCTTTAAAGATGTCCGCATCGCAGGTGATGACACCTTCCTGGTGGTTCACAAAGTGACCGAGACTTGTGTAGTAGGTGGTCTCGTAACGCAATTTGGTGCGGTCCGCCATAGCCTTGGCTATCAGCTGCACATCGTCGTCGGTGCCGCGGGAATAGTAGGGCAAAACTTCAGGAGTCAAGAGACCGTTTTCGTAGGCCGAAATAATGACGTCGCTGACGTTGTACTTTTCTTTGGCTTCGCCTGTAGAGAGAGTTCCTGAGGACATTTGCGATAGAATTTCTTCTATGGTTAGCGGCTGCGGATTCTCTCCGTTTTCTACGGCTTGCTTGTCGTAATAGGTGGGCACGGATTGGACCGCCTTCACGATTTCTGCAATTTCGTTTTTGACGAGTTCACCCATGTTGAGGTCTGCCAAGTAGTGTCCCTGGGTACCGTAAAGCTCGCCGACTTGGTTTGCGGTAAGAGGTGCTTCGCTTGTGACGAGCTTTGGAACGGTTGCAGAATCACTGCGAACAATAACTTTGGCGCTGTCAAACGAGGGGGCGTTTCGATCCAGGTCTACGACAGTCGGGCTTGTGACGCGAACGCTTTGTTCACCGGTGACGCGAACCCATGGGTTCAATTCGTGCGGGGGTATATTTACGAGGTCAAGTGCCAAGCCTCCAAGAGAGGGAGGGGTAAAGCGAACGGAATCGCCAACAGCCGGAACAATGTCGGAATGCTTGGATTTGACGAACACGAAAGTCCATTGATTTGCCTGGTTCGTTGAAATGTGCATGGGTTGAATCATGGTCGATTGCTGGCTTTCGGCGGCTAGGCTTCGATACATGAACAAGTCCATACTGGCATTTGTATTGTCAATGCCTTCACTGAACATGAGCCTGAGCTCGGTATTGCCATCTTCCGAGAATGTGATTTCTGCGGCGGTGACAACGGGGCCGACCCTATCGATGAGTTGTCCTTCGACCGGGAAAATGGATATGGATTTATCTTCCGGATCAATGTAAGTGTACCAAATATCAAGCTTGCCAGAGTAAGGCTTTGTGCTTCCGCCTGTGAAGATTGCCGTACCAAAGCTCCCGTTTTCTGCTACGATTGTAGCAACGTCGCTTCCGTCGGTATACAAAATCTTGTTAAAGGCGGCGCTACTGGGCGCCTTGTAAGCGCTGTCGTTAAAGCCGAACAGGAACCTGATGGAATCCAAAACGCTTGAACCACCAAGAGGCTTGTTGAAGTGAATCCAAATGCTATCGCTTCGGCCATCGCCATTGCGGTCATAAATAAAGGCACTGTCCACTTGCGGTACAGGTGGTTCCTTCATGCAAATGTTGGTCCATTCGGCTTTTTTGTTTTTGGCGGCATCAGACGAAATGATGAGTGTGGCGTCGACGACTTCACCGAGACCTTTTACAAAGAAGCTCGCTTTGCCAGAATCGAGTACGACTTCGGTAAGGGGAGTGCCCATGGAGTCGCAGGCGATTAAGAGCGAGTCTGATGTTGAAATTTTAACAAGAATGCCGCTGTAAACGCTGGCCCAATCTTCGGCGTACATGATGTTTACAGGGTAAAGGCGTCCAGCCCACATCTTGTCTTTTTTATTCAGATTCAGCGGGAGCGTATCACTGCTCACGTTGTAGTAAACGGTATCGTTGACAAGGTTCCCGTAGGGTTGCCAATATTGGCTGAAGCATAGTGAATCGCCTTCTTCGGATTCCACGTCCAAAATACAGTAACTGGAATCCTTGATGCTGGCGTAGGCAATGTTCGGATATTCGTACGGATCAACGGTAAAGTAAACGTCCTTGTAGTCATTAGGATTGCTCTTGAGGGAAACGCGTACAAAGTACGTTCCCGGTGGCAGAGCCTTGGCCTTGGTGATGGTCTTGGGCTCAATAGTCAGCATGGTGTAGTTGTCCGTAATCATGATGCCGCTGTAATACAGCGAATCAAGAGTGTTGAGCGCAATGCCCTTGCTGTCAAGGTTTCGGCCAAAGAGCACAAAGTTCGAGGGGCCAAGTTCGGAATGTTCGGAGTCTGCAGCGGTGGAGAAGTCGCAGGCGAGGGTACGTTCGCGAATTTTTTCCCAGACCTGTTTTTGAATGAGATTCTCTTCGTTTGCAATGTCTTGCAGGAACATGCTCGATTCCACATGCAAGTCAATGGACGTGCGCATTTTGAAGTTGGATTCTTCGCGCTTACGTTCGGCATAAAAAATGTGGAAGTTGTAGGTGGAGTCTTCTTCGAGACCCAGCTTGTCAAGGTCAACGTGACCCTCGACTTTTTGATGCTGGCCGCCGATATCCACAACGAGCTTGTTGTTGATAAACACCCATACGTCATCGTCGCCATTGAATTCAAAGTACTGTCCCTTTACATATTGGAACGTTGCTTGAATCTTCATGGTGAAGCCGAAGTTGTGGAAGCCTCCTTCGCCAGGAAGGGAGTCGTAGTAGATGTTTTCGATGGTCGAATCCGGGTCGAGCCAACGGAAATCGTCGAGGAAGAATAAGCCGTGTGCATCGCTTTCGTTATCAATTTGGGCAAACCAATAGCCTTCGTCGTCCAAGGAAAGTTCCAAATTGCGACAAGCCACGTTGGTATATTTGTTGCCGCTAGAGTCTATGGCGATGACTTCGGGGAGGAACCAGCTTTCAAGATGTTCTGCGTTGGTGCAGTTGCTTGGGAAGTTGGAAGCGCGAACGGGAACTCCGTTGGGGCCGAGCTCTTTTTCGACCATGCCTGTCATTGGGTTGGCTTCGCAACCTTTTTGACCGAAGTCCTTGCTGGTGCCTTCGCCGAACATGGGAACTCCGCGAGCATCGAAGCCGTTGCGGCCAGCGGGCTTATTGCGGGGCCATTCGTAGCCGTCTTTGGAACCATCGGAATTCACGGAACCGTCGAACCAGTCAAACATCATTACCGGCATTACTTTGATGGGACAGTCGCCGAGCACTTCGGGGTAAGCGGTGTAGATTTCGGGGGCGCCGAACTGGTAGCCTTGTACCCAGATGGTATCTGTGAGTGCTGCGATAGAGTCAAGGTTGATTTCGTTTTCAACCGAGATAGTATCTTTGGTCGGGCCTTCGCTACCTAGGAACGTTCCGCCAATTGTTTGTTTGAAGAATACGTAGAATTCATCCTTGGGCGGTTTTACCTTGGCTTCGAACCATCCGCAATAATTAGGCACGGAAGTCATAAAGCTTTCACTTCCGTTGACGTACATCAAAGCGTTGGTGTTGGTCCACGGGGGTAAAAAGCGGATGACTTTTTTGATGGATTTCGGGAGATCGATTTTGGTTTGGGATATGGTGGCAGTGCTATCGTCGTTGAGCTGAATCCATACTTCGGCGATGGCTTGGTTGTTTTCGCCATTTTTGTAGTCGGGGAAAAGTTCACTGAGAAATGGCTCATGACCTTTGATCAAATCAATTTTGCAAGAACTTTCGCTGCAGCCTAGTCCAAAGCGGACCTGGCGCTTGTCTTCCATGCCTTTGCGGTCGGAACCTTCAAGGCGCTCTTGCGTAAAGGTGATGGTGAACATTTCATCTTCACCTCTGGTGACGGACTTGTATTTGTAATTGGATTCGTTATCTGCGTAATAGATTGTATTGCCACCATCGTAAATGACGTGTGCAATAGCAACATAGTCGGCTGCATTCGTGCAGACAACAAATGAAGCCAGGCATAGTGCCAGGCCCAGGAATAGGTTGTTGAACCTCATCCGAATCTCCTATACCCTAAACAGACTCATATCCGAAACCAGTCCCAAAAATAGATTTTTATTCTTGATACTCAAAGAGTTATAAATAATAATGTGGGTAAATTTTTTTTTGTGAATTTGGAAGAAATGCAATAGACCCGCAAATTTGACCAAATTTTCGGCAAACATTCAATTTTGTGGCTCTCAAAATCCTAATTTTGAGGGGTAAATTCAAAAAAACGGAGAAATTTATGAATCGTGTATACCTGGTTGCCGCCGCAGAAGCGGAAATGGCTGCAAAAGTTCAAAAAGTGATGGATGCTGTTGCTAAGGCCGGCAAAATTGCCGCTACCTACAAGCCGTTTGGTGCCGTAAACGCCGCTGATTCTGCTGCTCAACTCAAGGCTCACGCCAGTGCCGCCCTCATGGAAAAGATTTGTGCTGACTTCCTCAAGCAGGATTTTGACGCTGTTGATGTTGTGGT
The DNA here is from genome assembly GCA_024398845.1 of Fibrobacter sp. Lineage (GTDB taxonomy): Bacteria > Fibrobacterota > Fibrobacteria > Fibrobacterales > Fibrobacteraceae > Fibrobacter. The sequence goes on from JAKSIM010000039.1 coordinate 14,418, forward strand.
GGTTGAAGGTGCAACCGGCATGAGTGCTGTTGTTGGTCAAAAGTATAACGAAGCTCTTGCTACGGCTCTTGATGCTAAGATTTTTGCCGATGGTGAAGACGCTGACGTATTCTGCCCGACCCGCCTCCTCAAGTGCGAGAAGTGCCTTGCCGCTGACCTCGAAGCTCCGGCTGCCGAACGCAAGACGAGCCAGGCCATGTTCCGTGCGGGCCTCTTGGTGAAGGCTTCCAAGGCTGTGAAGCGCATTGCTCTTCCGGAAGGTTCCGAACCGCGTACCGTGCAGGCCGCTTGCCTCGCCGTGGAACGCAAGATTGCAGTCCCGGTGCTCATTGGCAAAAAGGAAGAAATTGAAGCTACGGCGAAGTCTGTTGGCGTGAAGCTTCCGGCTGGTATCGAAATCATTGAACCGAGCGCCGAACTCGCCGAAAAGTTTGTGCCGACCCTCGTGGAACTCCGCAAGGCCAAGGGCATGACTCCGGAACTTGCCCGCCAGGCTCTTGCCGACAACGTGATGCTTGCAACCATGATGCTCAAGTTTGGTGAAGTCGATGGCCTCGTGAGTGGCGCTATCCACTCTACGGCCGATACGCTCCGTCCGGCCCTCCAGATTATCAAGACGGCTCCGGGCGTGAAGGCTGTGAGCTCCGTGTTCTTTATGTGTATGCCGGGCCAGACGTTTATCTACGGTGACTGCGCTATCAACCTGAACCCGTCCGCCGACGAACTTGCGGGCATCGCTCTTCAGTGCGATGACACAGCCAAGGCCTTTGGTCTGCCGAGCCGCGTGGCTATGCTCAGCTACAGCACCATCAATTCTGGTAAGGGCCCGGATGCAGACCTCGTGAAGGCTGCTACGGCTGCGGCCAAGGCTGCCCGTCCGGAAATGCTCGTCGATGGTCCGCTCCAGTACGATGCTGCTACGGTTCCGAGTGTGGGTGCCCTCAAGGCTCCGAACAGCCCGGTCGCGGGCAAGGCTACCGTGTTTGTGTTCCCGGATCTTTCTGCGGGTAACATCGGTTACAAGGCTGTGCAGCGTAGCGCTCAGGGCACGATTTCCATCGGTCCTATGCTTCAGGGTCTGGCCAAGCCGGTCAACGACCTTAGCCGCGGTGCTTTGGTTGAGGATATCGTTTATACGATTGCTCTTACTGCTGTTCAGGCTCAGTAAAACACAGCAGACCGCTCGTGCTGGAATCGGGTGCCGCTTTTTCGGCAGGCACTCGCTCTCGCCTGCGACGACTCGTCAATACGAGTCGCCTGCGGCTCACAGCAGACCGCTCGTGCTGGAATCGGGTGCTGCTTCTCCGGCAGGCACTCGCTTTCGTAAATGCGCTCGCTTAATAGCGGGTGCATCATTACAATGCGGAGTAGCCGCCATACTTTCCCCTAGCCCCGAATCTCTAAATTCTAATCACAAACCACTAATCATTTCTTGTCGAGTTTGGCGTTGATTCTTTTTTGCAGTTCTTTGAGCTGCCAGCGGCCGCGCTTGTCTTCGAGAAAGTTATTTGTGCGAACACCACGGGAGAGCCCGCGGTTGATGATGTCGAGGGCGTCTGCGTAGCGTTTTTGGTCAAAGCGCAGTTCCGCTAAAAAGAAGTAGTTGTACAGGTCTTTGGGGTCGTTCTTTAAAGCGAGGCTCAGGTAGTGGTCCGCGGAATCCTTGCTTGGCCACGAGAGCACCAACGGGATATAGGGTAGGAGCTGGTGGGCGCGTCCAAGAATTTGGTAATCTCCGGTTGCAGTTGCCACATCACGTACCTTAGAGGCCACGCCTTCCTTGACCGAGGTGAGCGGATTTTTTTCGGCTCCCCACATGGAGAGGGCCGATGCGTAAATGTGGGAGATTTCCTTGTTTTTGGGGTACTTGGCGTAAGCGTCTTCGCTAATTTGCTTTAGGGAATCCAAGTTGATTTTTCGTTTGTTCTTATCGTAGTGGGCGAATCTAAAACCAAAGTAAAAACTCTTCACGTAGCCCTGCGTAGCCCGTTCGGCGACGGACGAATCCTGCATAGCCTTAAGGTAGAGTTCCTTCATCAGTTTGACGTTTTTGACATTTGCCCTGTCTCCGTTGGCCTGTTCGGCGCGCGCCGCGTAACAGGAGTCTGCCATGCGCAGGTCCTCGTTCGCAAAGAGCAGGGTCGCTCCAAGCAATACGCTTGCAAATGTCTTAACGAATCGACTCATCGTGGCAAACGAATTTGTTAGACCTTCCAGGTTTGCAACAGCTTGTTTACTTGTGCAATGGCTGCCTTTTCTTCGGCGGTTCCATGGTACGACTTGAACATCACGTTGCGATATTCCATGAGGGCGGTTCTAATTAAAGCTCTTTCTTCTTTTTTTAGCATAAATGATAATCTAGTAATTAAGTGAGAACAAATTATTTGTGACCTTTCCCTTTACCAGAGAAATAATCTTGTTGACGGGTGGCTCCCAGCACAGCGTGCCAAAGTGTCCCGTTCGGGTTAATCTTTTTACGTTCGTTCACGGCGTATTCTATAGGAACGTGCGTGAATTCCCCGTTCATGCTGCCAACGACCATGTCGGTTTTGCCGGCCATGCCTGCGTGTACGGCACTTTCTGCAAGTTGGAAGCAGAAAATGGCGTCCGTTCCCTGGGCTGGGATGCTGCGGACCATATAGCTCGGGTCAAAATACTTGATGTTGATTTCCTTGCCGACTTCCTTGAAGTGTTCGTTGATTTTTCTTGTCAGAAACTCGCCGATGTCGTTTTTCAAAATGTTTCCGCTCGCATCGCGGCGTTCTTCTTGGTCGTTGAACAGTTCCTGTCCGGCACCTTCGGCTACGGCTATCACGGCGTGGGTTTTGCCGCTGCTGTAACGGCTTTCAAGAGCCTTGTAGAGGGATTCCAGCGTAAAGGGAACTTCGGGCACAAGGCAGAAGTTCACGACAGTTGTAGCGAGGGACGCGTAGGCGGCTATAAAGCCGGAATCGCGACCCATGAGCTTCACGAGGCCAAGTCCGTTAAAGGCTCCGTTCGCTTCGTTGTGGGCGCTGGTAATCACGTCGGTCGCACTCAGCACGGCGGTTTCAAATCCGAAGGTGCGGTCAATCAAATTCAGGTCGTTGTCAATCGTTTTGGGAATGCCTATGACCGAGATTGGCTGGTGGCGCTTTTTGATTTCTTCGGCAATCGCATGTGCGCCGCGGAGCGTACCGTCACCGCCAATGCAGAATAAAACGTTGATGTTGAGGCGCATCAAGGTATCGACCATCACCGATGGGTCCTGCGTTCCGCGGGAACTTCCGAGAATAGTTCCGCCGTCTTCTTGAATGGCGTCAACTACATCTGGATTGAGGACAATCGGGGCGTGTCCGTAGGACGGATTCAGACCGCGGTAACCGTACGGAATGCCAAAGATATTCCGTACGCCATAGTCAAACCAAAGCACTTGCACAAGGCCCTTGATCACGTTGTTGAGGCCCGGGCAAAGTCCTCCGCAGGTCACAATGCCGGCGCGGGTCCAGGCGGGGTCGTGGAAAATGGTTTCGCGCGGGCCGGCCGCTTCGAGGGACGGAACGTTTACGCCTTTCTTGAAAAATTCCTTGATGAGTTTTACGTCGGTCGTAAGGCTAATGCGGTCTTCTTCTGAAACAAACGGAATTCCTTTCATGGGGGATTTCAATGTCCCTTTGCCCACGGTCTCAATGGAGAGATCGTATTTTTCTGGATTCTGCAGAATATCTTCTTGTGTCATAGCCTACAACCTCGTTTGCATCGCGAATGTTACATTCGCCATTGCCCTTAAGATAATTAAAAAAAATATTAAATGGACAGTGGCGGGAAGTGTATTTTGGTACGGAGACCCGGATTTGCGTTCTCGATCTCGATTTTCATGTTCGAGAGGGCGCAAAGTTTTTTGACCATGGAGAGACCGATGCCGGTTCCTTGCGTGGTTCGGGTCATTTCGTTTTCTACGCGATAAAATTCTTCAAAGACTCTCTTCATTTCGGAGGCCGGGATGCCTGGGCCGTAGTCGCGTACGGCGAGATACACGTGGTCCTTGTCTAGCCTTAGCTCAATGACGATCATCTTGTAGTCGGCCTTGACGGAGAATTTGAGGGAGTTGTCCACGAGGTTCGTCAAAATTTGCATTACCGCGTCTCGGTCCATCATCAGCTGGATGCTGTTGACTTCGGTATCGCAAGATACGGTAAGCTCGAATCCGTGGTCCTCGATATTCTTGGTGTACATGGTGACAAAATCGTCCAAAATGGCCTTTGGACGGTCCTTTTTGATATTTGCCACCCAACGGTTTCCGTCGAGCTTTGAGAGGTTTAAAACATTCTGGATGAGGCGCGTGAGACGGTCCGATTCGCTTGCGATTTGCGTGTACTTTTGCATGCGTTTTTCGTCGGTCATCTTGGCACTGCTCATTTGCAAAAGTTCGGCGCTCATCTTGATGGCGGTGAGAGGCGTCTTGAGTTCGTGGCTCACTGCCGAAATAAAGTCCTGACGTTTTTTGGCCATTTGCACTTCGCTTTGAGTCAAACGGTAAATGGCAATGAGACCGCTTCCGAGAACCAGTAGCACAACGCCGCCAAGGAACAAAAGGAACAACCCGCTTCTAAAGTAGTCGCTCTTTTTCATGTACATGGTGAGCGAAATCTTGTTGAGCGGCGGAAGCAGCGGTACCGAGAGAATCTTGGTGGAATAATCCGGGTTCCCGAACAGGAGCAAATCTTCCTGGTCACTTGAGAAACTCAAAACGAGGTCCTTCTCAAGCGGATAGAATTGCGTTTCGTTTTGGACGAGACTTCCCAGGTAGGTGCGCAGGTTTACAACGTAGCCTTGAACAAAGAGCTCGTTCCCTCTACGGACGTTGCGGTAAAAGACAATGTGTTCCCTGTTAAAAACAGCTTGGAAAGGCTCAATTTCAACTTCTTTGGCGCGGGGCATTTCGCCAAGCGAAAAGTCCAGCGTGTCCGATTTCATGAGTTCCGCATTGAATGCGAACGATTCCTTGTCTGAAGCTTGTTCGTAACGATTCATGCGTTCGTTTGAACTGCGCTTCTTTTTGGGCGTAAGATTCGGGTCGCCGCGCTTGTACACGCGGTCAATGACGCTTTCTACGGAATCGCGCGGTCTAACGTGGTTGCTAATGCCTTCGTTCTTTACGCCAAGTTCGTTAAGAATGTTGTTGATTTTAAAACGGACTTCTTCACGCTTGGTTCGTTCTGACGGGGAAATCTGTTCTAGGAGAATCTCGCCGAATCTACCTTCGGGTAAGAACGGCGTGCGCAGGGAATTATCGGGAGTAAGCTGGAAATGCCCAATCAGGCCTGCGTACTGGCTCGTGATGGGGTAGTCCACAAGTTCCGAGAGTGTGTTTTCTTCGCCGCCAATTACCTGGATAGTGCGGATAAAACCATATTCGGAATACGATCTCTTGTCTTCGATGACGAGGTCTTTTGCCAGCTGCTGGTTTAGCGTGTTGGCGACAAACATGGCGTGACCTTGGTACAGCGAGTTCGTACCAAGTTCCAACTGCGAATACGCCTGATAGAGCAATACTATCAGAGGTAACGCAATGACGAAGAAAACGCCTGCAAATATTACGTGGATTTTCCGCATTCAGGAGCCGAGCGCATCTGGTAACCTTCGCCGCGGAAAGTAACCAGGAGTTTCGGATGCGAAGGATCATCTTCGATTTTTTTGCGGAGCTTGGTAATGTGAATGTCTACAGTGCGGGTGTCGACGGATTCAGCATTTTCGTACCCCCAAACCTTGCGGAGCAGTTCGGCACGCGGGACGGCGTGGTCGCGGTTGTTCCACAGGTATTCGAGAATTTCGATTTCCTTGCGGGTGAATGCGAGTTCTTCTTTGCCGCGGGTTCCTGTATATTCGCGGAAGTTCACGCGGAGGTTGCCTGCAGAAAGCTTGCCTTCGTTTTCGAGGGACTGGCGGCTGCGGCGGAGTACTGCTTCGATACGGGCGAGGAGCATGGGAACGGAGAACGGCTTCGGGATGTAGTCATCGGCGCCGAACTTGAGTCCGTTAATGATGTCTTCGTCTGCGTTCTTGGCAGAGAGAATAATAATCGGGAGGCTGCGGTCCTTTTCGCGAATCTTGTCGCAAACCGTGAAGCCGTCCATGCCCGGGAGCATGAGGTCGAGGAGCACGAGACCATACTGGCCGGAGAGGGCCTCGGTAAGGCCGCTTTCGCCATCGGCGACGTGCTTGACAGAGTATCCGTTGAGTTCGCAAAGGTCTACGAGGCCTTCGGCAATGGCGATTTCGTCTTCAATAATGAGAATGCTTGTGCTGCTGGAATTCTGAGCCATTTTATTTTTGTTCCTTTAAACTTGATTAGAGAGCGAAACCGACACCTAATTCTGCGGCGAACATGCCTGCATCAATTTCGTCCGGATAGTCGCCACCAAAGTACATCTTGCCGTTAGCATAAACTGCAATCGGGATAATCGGGAGCTTGGCGCGAACACCCAGAAGGACGTGGCCGCCGATACTCTTCTTGAGGCCTTCCTTCAAAGCCTGGTCCTGAACCTTTTGCTTCATGGTTTCGCCAAGAGAAGACACCTTTTGCTTGAGAGCTTCTTGCTGGGCTGGGTCTGTCACAGTTTTGGTGTCCATGGTTGCAATTTCTTCGAGAATGGCGCTGACCGTACCATCTACAAGCGGTTCTGCAAATTGCGGGTTGAGCACGAAGGTGTTCAGGTAATAGGTAAGACCACCACCAATGTAGGGGCGAATGATGGGGAGACTTGTAATCGGGTAGGTAATGGAGAGGTCGCCATTCATGCTGACGAACTTCGGATTTGCCTTGCCAAACGGAGTGCCGCCGAGCTCAATTTCAAGAGGAATGTCCGTGACTTCGCCACTTACCGGGTTTGTAACATAGAGATTGGCGTCATAGGAGCCCATGCGGAAGTTGATGGTGGCTTCTACGTCGATGATGGGGAGAATGTCAACCCACAGCTTAAAACCAAAGCCCTGCATGGTTCCCTTGAAGTCGCCATGCTTCAAAAGAACAGAACCGTCTTTAGTAATAGGTTCTGCTTTGTCCATGCCCTTCATTTCTGTTCCAAAACCTGGGGTGTAGTGGCCACCAATACCGATGATGGCAAAAGACTGGCTAGCTAACAATGCTGCGGCAGCTGCAAAAACTTTAAAATTCATATATACGCTCCTGAGAAAAGCTCATGGTTTGAAATTAAATAAAAATATGAGAAAAAGAACAGAAGATTTTCGGAAATACTCGTTTTAAGCTATAAAAAGGCCTTTTTATTTAATGGCGGGGACGATAAGGAATACTTTTTGTCCCTTCTTGACGGCAATATTGTCGAAATTGTACACGCCTATGGTTTCTCCGTGGGGGCCCTGAGCCGCAACGCTCACGCTGTGACTGCCAGCGTCGACCGGGAGGCGGGTCATGTAGAAGGAGTTGGGGAGGAAAAGGCCTACACGGAGGTCTGCCTGTTCCAGTTGGCCCTGGGCGACGTCTACCCCGATGTTTTTGACCAGGTCGAAGAGCCCGTTGCCCGTATTGGTCGCCGATTTGGCTTTTTGGGCGGCAATGGTGCGGAGAATGACGCGAACTGCGGTGCGAACTATGGTCGAGGTCTTTTCGTCTTCCATATTGCGCTTGAGTTCTTCGTCAACGGCCATCACCTTTTCGGGTTTTAGACGGGTTTTGCCGTCGAGGCTTACTTCAAACTGGTTGACGCTGCTCTTGTGGTCGCGAACTTCGGGGAGCGCAAAGCCTATGTGGAAGGTCTCGCTACCGGCGCCCGCGACAGGTGGCGCGGCTATTACAAGGTCGTGCTTTTTGCCGGTTTCGCCATCTTTGTAATAAAGGTTCATAACGCCACCGCTGACGAATGTTCCGGAGAGGTACATTTCACCAAGGATGGGACTGTGGCCGGCGTAGCCAATGACCACGATTTCCTGGCCCTTTTCTTGAACGGCTGTGGCCTTGGGAGTGCTTTCGAGTTCTTTCTTTTTGAGGGCGCGAATGTCATCTTCGCGGTCCATGCGGCGCAAGCTTTCGGTGACGAATTCAAATACTTCATTTGGAACGCCCATCTTGCTTTCGTCGTACGCCTTGATTGCCTTGTAATAAGAGATGGCGGCGTCATCCTTTTCGTCGTCCAAGTCATAGACTAGAGCCGAGAGGTAGCGCAAGAATCCGTTGTCGTTTACTTTGTCCTGATCCTTTTGGTATAGGGCGTTCATGGCAATTTGGGAGCGTTTGACTTCAACAAGGGCTCCATCCAAATCCATTTTGGCGAGGTAGTTTAGAATCTGGAACTGGTAAAGGGTTAGGAGTTCAAAGGGACGGGCGCGGTAAGGGCGAACATTGTCGTTTGTGACAATGGCTGCCGCTTCATTCGAGATGGACTTCGTATAGAGGTCTTCGTAGATTTTTTCGGCTTGGGCGAGGTTTTTGATACTCTCGTCAAAGTTGCGGTTGTAATGATTTAAAACGCCTAGATCATAATAGTAGAGAAACTCACTATTGGACCCGTACAGGTCTTCCTTCTGTTTTTTTACTTCGGAGATGGTGGCTTCAAATCCCTTCTTTTCTAGGGTTGGGGCCAGGGTCTCGTAACGCGTCATCGATTTGTTGGCGCAAGAAGTGAATAGGAGTGCTGCTACAACTAATAATGCTAGGCGTTTCATTTTCATTTACCAGTTAAGGGTTGATTACATCTTCACGCTGTCTTGGGAGATGTACTTCTTGATTTTCTTGTCGCCAATCCAAACCTTCTTATGGCTCTGGATGTCGGTAAGTTCCAAGTCTACCTGGTAGTAGACGACCTGTTCGCCACCTTCCTGGTCTACGATGGAGTTGAGCGTACCGGTGAGCATGAGGTCGGCGCCAATTTCCTGGCCTGCATCCTTGCGGGTTTCTTCGGTGGCATTGCCGGCCTGGCTTGCGAGTTCGTCACGGAGTTCACCGCGTTCTTCGGCGTTGGCGACGAAGTCAGCCTTGCCACTATTGATGAGGGCGCGTTCCATGTCCTTGATGAAGGTTTCAACATTGATATGTTCGTGGCTCTTGTTGCGGACCTTGCCGATAACGACGGTCGGGAGTTGTCCTGCTTTTTGCTGGAGCATGGTCTGGTACCAGGGACGGTTGAGGCAGTCCATGATCATTTCGTCGGCAACGAGACGGGAGTCCGTATCGTTCCATGCGCCAGAAAGGTCTGTTGTAGAGTTTGCATCAATACGGCTGACCTTTTTGCCGCCGCTAGAGCAGCCAACGAGGAAGGCGAGAGATGCGCAAAGGCAGAGGGTCCAAATTTTAGACATATAGTCTCCTTTTATGGTTTAGGTTCTATTGAATTTTAGCAAAAAAGAACGACTCTTTATTAAGAGTCGTTTTAAAATGTTTCAAGAAAAGCTTGGAAATTATCTTTTCTTTTTACCTGCGGTGGCGTCGAGTTCGACTTCGGAGGTTTCTTCGCCCTTGACGTTCACGAGAGCTTCGGCAGACTTGCGGTTGGAGCATTCTGCGCGAACCATGTGGTCGCCGGCATCCAGGTTGTGGATGGTAAGCGGAGCACCGTCGGTCTTGTCGGCCTGGTCGCCATCAACGAAGATGATGCACTTGCCCGGCTTGGTCGTCACCTTGATGTGGCCCTTCGGAATCTTGGTGCCAAAATCAAAGTTGTTGCGCTTGTCATTGCCCGGCCAAACATTCACGCGCTGGTTTACGAGTTCGTAACCCTGGTCAATGACCACGAGGGTCTGACGGCCAGACTTGACGCTGAAGTTTTCAATGGGGCTCTTTCCGAGGAGTTCACCGCCCAGGTAAACTTCGCTGTTAGGCGGATTGGTGATGATGTTCACGACAGCAGGTTTGTCACGAGGAGGTGGATCATCGTCAGCGACGGCTGCGGTAAAGAGGAATGCCACCATAAGGGCAAAAACGTAGAGTTTTTTCATGTATGTACTCCTGTTTGGTTATACACTTTATATAAAGTCCAAACTGAATTTAATTCTTTTTTAGGGAAAATGTTAATGGGTGGCTGTAAAAAGAGGTAAAAAAGGTGATTGCTTTGTATTGGGGGCGAAAATTGCTAAACTTTAAAGCATGAAGGCTCTTTACCAAAAAATTCGCTCTTTAAACGGAAAAAACTACGGTTTGTACAAATCCCTTGCCGAAAAATCCTGGGATTTTGGCGATTTTTCGCTGGAATTCATTCATGTGCAAGGGGACCCGTTTGCGCCTGCGTCGCGGGTGGTGGTAAAGGCATCGCTCCAGCAGCTGGGCTATGCTTCGGAGTGGAGCAGTTCGTTTGAACGTCGCTTGGCTTTGAGTGACTTTTTGCTGCGCCGTCTAGGGGCGGCTGTTCAGGAGCGGTTTCCTGGGAAAGATGCTGCGGTCGCGTTCCCCATGCCTGGGCCTGAGATGCTGGTGCGAAATTCCCTCTGGATTGACAATGGCGATTTGAGGGCGTGCTTGCAGGTACGTTTGCCGGGCGATGGCCGCAAGATTCAGGCTGAGGATGCGGCTGAAATCTTGACGATGGTTTTGCCGGATTTGGTCTCTACTATATATAATAGTGAAGCTCGTCAACCTGGAGGTGTCTGCCCTGAACTTCTGGTGCATTACCAGGTGCTTGCTGAAAGGGCTTGTATTTTGACGGAATTGGAAACGCGTGGCCTGGTGGCCTTTGTTCCCAATGGCGCGGTGCTTCCGCGTGCGTCTGGACTCTCGGAGCTTCCGTTGGCGGGGGCCGTTCCGTTTGAAGCTCCGGCAGAACTGGCGGTGACCTTGAACGTGAATGGCCGTGAAATTCGCGGGATGGGAATTCCGAAGGGCGTTACCGCTATTACCGGAGGGGCCTTCCATGGAAAGTCTACGCTTTTGCAGGCGTTGGTAAGCGCCGTTCATCCACATGTGCCAGGTGATGGCCGCGAGGGAATTGTGGTGGACGAATCCGCCGTTCGCATTGGGGTCGAGGATGGCCGAAGTGTTCGCGGAACGGACCTGTCGGTGTTGGTTCGCGATTTGCCTGGCGGTGTTGTGACTTCGAACTTCTGCACCCTGAGTGCTTCGGGCTCTACGAGCGAAGCGGCGAACCTCGTGGAGGCGATGGAGTTCGGTGCCCGTACATTCTTTATTGACGAGGATTCGTCGGCGGTGAACTTTTTGGTACGCGATTCTCGCGTGCGTAAGCTCTTGGGCGATGACCGTGAACCGCTTATCCCGCTTGCCGATAGAATCCGGGAGTTCGCGAGTCTGGGTTGCAGTTTTATTGTGGTGGCTGGCGCCTGTGGCGACTTCCTGGGACTTGCAGATAACATAATTGTCATGGCCGATTACAAGGCCGAATGCGCAAACGACAAGATTTCTGGTATCGCTCCCTACGTGAAACCTGCGGGCAGTCTTCCGGCAGCTAGTATTCCCGATTGCCGTTCTTTTGCCGCCTATGTGCGGCCACTGTCGGCCGGGCTTCGCCCCGCTTCTGCGGTAGAACGCCAGGTGAAGGTGAAGTTGAGTGGCGACGCTCTGGTTCAAATCGGTTTTCTCGTGTCGGACGCAAGTCGCTTGTTTACGCTTGTCGATAAACCGCAGCGCTTGGGGACCGGCCTTATGCTGTTGAACCTTTGCCAAAATGCTGTGAGCAATTCTGCAGACAAAGCCCCTGACGCTTCTGTCATAGAAGTGGCGCAAGAGCTCTGTGATAAAATCAAGAACGTTGGCTTCCGCAATTTGCCTCAAGGCATGAGTCGCGAAATGAGCTTGCCGCGAGCCGTTGATATGGCGTGTGTCTTGTTGCGCCTGCACGATCAAGGCCGAAGGTAAAGGACTTTGATTGCATTTTGCAAGTTGTTTGTTAACTTGTTGTAAAAAACTTAAATAAAATAATATTATCGGTACCGTGCAAAGGTACTTGAATTCGAATTTGGGGCCCGATTTCAAAATTGATGATGTTATGAGGGGCTGAAAAAGGAGTATTTTCCGAAATTTTGCTTGCTTAAGGAAAGGGGCTATTTAAATTGTTGTGAATAAAATGTTAATAGACTGTGTGCTATGTTGGTAATGTCTAGTTTTTTTTTCGGTTTTTAGCAAAAAAAAGAAAAAAAAAGCATTTTTTTTCGAAATTACCCATTGCAAAAGTTTTAGGAAATTCTATAATTGTCGCCGTTCCCGAAAGGGACGGGGCAATCCACCGAGGTTGCCAAGCAGTTTGAAGGAATCGGAGATGTGCTTAGTGACGGACCAAGATAGATTCTTGGAGTCATACGAACGGATAACAGGACAGACTATTAAAAAAATCAATGAAGAGTTTGATCCTGGCTCAGAACGAACGCTGGTGGCGTGT
>JAKSIM010000004.1 GCA_024398845.1 Fibrobacter sp.
GGCCCAGAAAAGGTATTGGGCCTGCATGTGGATAACGGCATGATGCGCCTCGGCGAATCCCAGAAAATCATGGACTACCTCACCAAGGAAGGCATGAACAACCTGAAGATCCGCGACGCAAGCGAACACTTCCTTTCGAAGCTCGTGGGCATTACGGCCCCCGAAACCAAGCGCGGCATTATCGGCAAGGAATTCCTCGTGGTGAAAGACGAGGAAATGGCAAAACTCAACTTGGACCCGAACCAGTGGATGATGGCCCAGGGCACCATTTACCCCGACACCATCGAAAGTGGCGGCACCAAGAACGCCGACAAGATCAAGACGCACCACAACCGCGTCAAGGAAGTCCTGGACCTCATGGAAAAGGGCCTCGTGCTGGAACCGCTCGCCGACCTCTACAAGGACGAAGTCCGCGCATTCGGCGAAGAACTCGGCATTCCGCACAACCTCGTGTGGCGCCATCCGTTCCCGGGTCCGGGTCTCGGCGTGCGCCTGCTTTGCAGCGACGGCAAACTCGCCCAAGACATGGTCGCCTTCGATGACGTGAAGGACACCAACGGCGGAACCCTCGCCGACTACCTCAAGGCAAACAACATTTCTGGCCGCATGCTCCCCATCAAGAGCGTGGGCGTGCAAGGCGACGGCCGCACCTACGCGCAGCCGTTCCTCCTCACGACCGCGGGCCTCTCCTGGAAGCAGTGCGAAAAGTTCTCGACCGAACTTGCGAACCGTTTCAAGGCCATCAACCGCGTGATTTACCAGATTGGTAGCGTCGCCGATGAAGACCCGAAACTCGTGGAACAGTTCGCCACCCGCGAAAACTTCGACACGCTCCGCAAGTTCGACGACATCTGCACCACGTTCCTGCAAGAAAACAACCTGTACGAACAAATTTGGCAGATGCCCGTGGTGAGCGTCCCGCTCCGTACCGCAGGCAAGCCCTGCATCGTGATGCGCCCGGTGAACTCCACCGAAGCCATGACCGCGAACTTCGCCGAAATCGACCAAGCGATGCTTGCAGGCCTCTGGCGCAAGTTCGAAGCCGAAGGCGCAGGCTCCCTCTGGTACGACGTCACCCACAAACCCCCGGGAACCATTGAATGGGAGTAGCGCGGATGTTACCGAACTAGGTTGCCCACCCCCGTAGCAAACCCCCGTTCCAACCCCTTTGCAAAGGCCTCTGAGTTTTTCTCAGAGGCTTTTTTTGTTTGTGTGCAAACAGGTGTGGAACCAGGTTAGCAACTAGGTTAAAAACGCCTATTTCGCACTGGATTGGCCACTTTTGGTTGCAAACAACGTTGCAAATCTTGGTGGCAAAAATGGTGGCAAACTGGGTTGCAAAAACACGTTTCCAAGTAGCCAAGGATGGTGTGGAACTGAGGTGTGCAATTCGGTGGAACAAGGGTTCTTAACCATCATAGAGAAAATTCACTCATTCCATTTTCGGGGAATCGGGAATGGCGATTTTGAGCGAATTTCAACGTTTTTCTTGCGGATTCCGCAATGGGATTCCCAGAAATTCGGCCCCAATTTCGGGACTTTCCCGAAAAGCGGGGAAAATCGACGTTTTTCGGGAATTGATTTGCGAATTTCGGACACCATCTACCTGGAGGTTGCCTATGCAACGAAAAGAGCCCAAATGTCGCTGTGAAAAACGTGTAGTGGAAAAATCTACAGGCGTTTGCCGCCTATATAGCAGGCTCCAATCTGCCTACCTAGACATTCTTCAAGGAAGTGAATTCATTGAGTCCATTCAATGCAATGTACCTCTGGATGGTTTTTCCATGGGCGAATATACTAGCGATTTCCTTTGCAAACGTAAGGACGGAACGTTCATGGTCAGGGAATGCGTCGAAAGAAGATTCCTGACCAAACCCATGGTCATTTCCCTTCTGGATGCTTCAAGGCTTTTCTGGGCCAAGCGAGAAGTTTCTGATTGGGGTATAGTCACTACCCAGGAGAAAGCAGATGCATGATATCAATTCGCTTTGGGAATCCAATGACACAATCTATCGCATCCTGGATATCGTAGATGACGAATACCTGGTCATTGATTGCATAAAGCGTTGTAACCCGACCTTCATCAAGATGACAGACCTGGAGTCTGCAACCGCCATTACAGAAGAGGAATTAAGGCAAAGGGCAGGCATCACCATCCGAGACAACCTAAGTAGTCAGGAGCTGGCTGAGTGCAACAGGCGTTATACAATCATTAAGGATATCTTCAATGTCATCGGCAGTGACATTCAAAGATGCGAACAACTTCGAACTATGGCAAAGCTTAACAACCACAGCATACGTGGTGTTAAGAAATGGTTATACAAGTATGCAGCCTTCCAAGACATGCGAGTGTTTGCACCCAAAGAACAGACAGTTAAAGAATTGACGGAAGACCAGAAGAATTTTCGCTGGGCATTAAACAAGTTCTATTATACCCGTCACGGCAAGAACTTGTCTGACACATATATATGCCTTATTAAGGAAAAATATTGTGATGCCGAGGGTAAAATTCTACCCAACCGCCCAACAATGTTCCAGTTCAGGCACTTCTTCAAGAAACATCGGAACCTTCAGACAGAGTACATTAGCAGAGATGGTCTTAAAGATTATCAAATGAATCATCGGCCTCTACTTGGCGATGGTGTACAACAATTTGCCCCCACCATTGGCACTGGGATGCTAGATTCCACCATCTGTGACATCTACCTTTGCGACAATCAGGGTAACGTTGTAGGAAGACCAGTTCTTACTGCATGCGTAGATGCTTATAGTGGAATGTGTTGTGGTTATTCCCTTGGCTGGGAGGGTGGCATGTATAGCCTCAGAACTCTACTTACCAATGTAATTTCTGATAAGATTGTCCATTGTCGAAGCTTTGGTATTGAGATTACAAGGGACCAATGGCCTTGTCAAGAATTACCCGCCACCCTAGTCACAGACAAGGGTTCTGAATACGCTTCAATGAATTTTGAACAATTAGCAGAACTTGGCATAACCATCGTAAACCTTCCTGCTTTTAGACCCGAATTAAAGGGACGTGTAGAAAAGCTCTTTGACCTCATTCAAACGTCCTATAAGCCGCATCTTAAAGGTCGTGGCGTCATTCAGACCGATTTCCAGAAGAGAGGTGGACATGATTATCGTCGGGATGCGAGTCTTACACTTCGAGATTTCGAATCCATCATCATCCATTCCATAATCTATCATAACAACAGGCGAATGCTTGAAAAATTTCCATACACAGAAGACATGCTAAAACTAGAAGTTCCACCATTTCCTGTAAGTATTTGGAGCTACCAAAAGGAGCGTGGTTTAGGCAATCTAGTTGCAGTAACCAGCGAGATGCTTATCGCTGTGATGCTTCCCAGAACTACTGGAAAATTTACCCGAAAAGGACTTGTCGTTAATCGTCTTCGATATGCTTGCGATGGCTTTGCCGAGGAATTCCTGAAGGGAGGTAAAGTCATTGTAGCTTACAACCCTGACGATGTTTCCCATGTCTATCTGGTTGAGCAGGGATTTAAGAAATTCGAACTTATAGAGTCAAGATTCCTTGGTGCCAATTTGTCCCAAGTCGAAGAAACCCACCAAAAGCAAAGAGAACTTATGGACAAGTATTCGGAAGCAGCTTTACAAGGTAGAATTGACCTTGTAGCCCATATTCAGACCATAGCCGAACAAAGGTCAATCAAGCCTACAGATAAACTGAAATCCATCCGTGAAACACGAAAAATGGAACAGCAAGAAAATCACATTGACCTGCTAAAGGAGCTT
The DNA here is from genome assembly GCA_024398845.1 of Fibrobacter sp. GTDB lineage: Bacteria > Fibrobacterota > Fibrobacteria > Fibrobacterales > Fibrobacteraceae > Fibrobacter. Next base: position 3,775 of record JAKSIM010000004.1, read on the forward strand.
AACGATGGCAAACTTTAGTTCTATGCTACCTCAATTATTACTAGGTGAGGACCTAGAGAAGGCACTCACTTGCCTTCCGCAATACAACCGTGAGGAAATCAAGACTTTATCAGCGAGCGAAAGACTTCTGAAACTTACTGACATCTATCGTATTTTCATTCCTACATCGATGACATACGAGATATACCAGAAGCTGTACACCATGGTTTCCATGTCCCTTCGGCAAAAAGGGAACATCGATTCCATAAAGCAGATGAACGCCAACTATAAGTGGGCACACGGTGGCGAGTTCCATGGCGTAGTCACAGGAGCATCCAGTAGTACAATCATTGGCAATAGTGGCATCGGCAAAACATCGGCCATCCAATACGCCATTGGATTATTGGGTCCTATTCTGGAAACAGAAAAGCCTTACCATAAGGTTATCCCCGTTCTTATGGTGAGTTGTCCATTTGACAGCAATTACAAAGGATTACTATGTCAAATTCTCATCAGTATTGACGAAATTCTTGGCACTAACTATTACGAGCGAAGCGAAAAGAGCCACATGAACGCCCAACAAGTCCTAGGAATGGCATGTCAGCTTTGCCATCTATACGTTGGCACCCTAATCATAGACGAAATCCAATTCATCGTAGAACACAGAGCTGGCAAACAGCTTTACCTTATGATATTGCAACTCATTAACACCAGTTGTATTTCTGTTCTATTGGTTGGAACATCTGAATGCATCTATTTCTTTCGCCAGGCTCCACAGATAGCAAGACGGTCTGTTGGACTTGAATATGGCCCTATGGATTTCGGAAATGATTTCAAGAAACTTTGTCAAACACTTTTCAACTACCAGTATGTTGCGAAGGATTCCGCACTTACAGATTCTTTAGTCTACTGGTTATATGAACATTCAGGAGGTATCAGTGCTTCACTGGTCAGCCTTATTCATGACGCACAGGAAATCGCCATCATGAAGGGCAAGGAAATTCTTGGCATCGAAACGCTAACGGAGGCTTATAATTCCAGGCTAAAAATGCTCCACGGCTATACCACAGGTTCCATCACAAAACTTCAAACGTCAACCCATAAAGACAAGGTGGAATCAGCCTTTGCAACCTTCAAGCAAACAAAATCTATTGATGTAGATGTCTCCATTGCCGATATCGTAGCCAAGGCAAAGAGGGACATGGCAGATGTCATGACCAGACTAAGAGAGCATATTACCATAGAGGTAATTCCATGTTAGGCTACATGCCAGAAATATACCCAGACGAACTCATTTATAGCTGGGTCAGTCGCTATTATAGTCACAATGGTTATCCAGGCTATAGGCAGGCTCTTGATGACCTGCTTGTTGGGAACAATGGCAGAGTCCACTTTGAGTTTGCTGGATATTTTAATGCGGACGCAATGAGTGTTATCAACTCCATGTACTCTTTTCGAGATTTAATTCTGCAACACACCATGTTCCCTTACTACGCCCGATTCGACACATTAGAGCGTAGGCAAAATGCTTTAGCAGGCTTAATTGCTGGGGACAGGAAACTAGATTCTATGATGCAGTTTCCAAATGATAAAGTCCATCACCATCTAAAATTCTGTCCATCATGTTCCTATGAAGACCGTCAAAAGTATGGTGAAGCGTACTTCCATCGAATGCACCAAATTAGATGCATCAGCACATGTGCCAAGCACCATTGCAAACTTGTTGAAACACCCGTGAGGCTATATGGCAACGCTTCACCAAGGCTCCACGTCGCTGAGGAAATCATTTCCCAAACAGCAGAATCAATTCTTTCAAGTGATTTGGAAACAAAATTTTCCACCTACCTTGTGGACCTATTCAATGCCCCCATAAACTTTTCCAACTCAGTCCCCATCGGGGAATACTTGGCATCACGTCTGGAAGGAACGCAATACAAATCAACAATCAAATCTTACGTCTATTGTAAAGCCTTGGCTGATGACCTCAACCATTTTTATAGTCAAGATTGCATCCTGACGCACCATATCCAGAAGATTATCACGGGAAAACGCATTGATTTCACTCAGATTGCAAGAATCGGATTCTTTCTAGGAATAGCCACCAACGAACTAACCAATCCAATTATCATCCACCAGGAAAATCCATACACACCAAGGATAAGAAAACCTCAGAATCACGATGTTCGAAGTGGAATGCAGACGGAGAACTGGAATGCCATGGACTCAGCCTCGTTACCGCTCGTAAGGAAGGTTATCGAAGACATCAAGCATGGTCAGGAAAGACCTGGCAAAATATCATCCAGAATTATCTGTCAAAAGATGGGTTGGCCAAGCAAGCGTCTAAATTACTTGCCGTTATGCCGAGATGAAGTTTCAAGAAACATGGAACCCTTCGAGGAATACTGGGCAAAGGAAGTCGTATGGGCATTCAAAAAGGTCAAAGTAGTCGCTGGGCAAAAAAGGGTGTATTGGCGAGACATCAGAAACTTGACGAATATTCGAAGGGAACAGTTCCTGGCAACATTCCCCCTCTTAGCGAACTTCACCTCCAAGGACATTGCCGATGAAATCCAAAAACTTTAACAAAAAATGTCCGCTCGTAAAAAAAATCCATTTTGACATCTTTTGACATCGAGGCTAATCTACATTTAGAGAAAACGGAACCTTACATAACTTTCGCTTATGTAAGGCATAAAAAAGGGGAAAAATCATGAACACAGCAAATCAGTCTATTCAGACCATCAATCCCTCCAATTTTCCCATTACCGAAGCCAACGCTGTCGAGATTCTTAACAGCAAGCCTGATTTTAATTCCCTTCCTGAATCTGACCGAACCCAGATTTTGAAAATTGCCGCAATCGATGATTACAAGAGTGAACTCCAACATAAGGCTAAAATTGCCAAGCTCAACTATTCTGACCTTAAGGCAACATTCCTGACCAACGCTAAATCAGTCCATACTAGAGAAGCCTATGTATTAGCCTTATCAAGATTGGAAATGTATTTGGGCATGCTGGGTAAATCCTTTGCAGAAATTTCAACTCTTGAAGCAGATAAGTTTATCCAGAGCCATTTCCTCTCCAAGCCCTTGTCCAAAGGGGCTTTAAACATGATGGCAGCAGACAGAGCCAGTGCATCTATTAGAAGAGACGCCTCCTGCATCGGAGCCTTCTATTCCTTTGTCCAGCGAATAAGCAATAATGAATTCGCCAATCCCTTCAGGGGAACAAGAGCAAAACCAGCTTTGCAACCTGTCAAAGAGCTTTGCGTACCCAGCAAGGAAGAGGTCGCTACCATCCTTGCTTCAAAGGATGTTCCAAAGGAATTACGAGCAGCAATCGCAATCATGGCATACAGGGGAATTCGTGTTGGTGGACTTCCTGGATTGAACATTGATTACGTCAATCAGTCGTTCACCACTATGTCCAAGGGTAAGGCATACAACGGTCACTTGACCGAACTTGATTCTATAGGCTCCACCCCAGTTCTTAAATACTTCAATGTATTTGAGGGAAAAAAGAAACCCTTCAATGGAATGACAGCCCCGCAAATCAAAATGCAGGTGGCTTATTGGATGAAGAGGCTCCACCAGAAGGGAGCAATTTCTGTTTGTTATTCTTGTCATGACTTCAGACATCATTTTGCAGTAGCACAATATCGTGGCGATTACGCCAACAGCAATAAAGGCGACATTTATAGGCTCCAGAAGTTGCTAAATCATTCCAGCATCAGCATTACCGAAACTTACCTGAAGACCCTGAACCTTATTTAAAACAAAAAGAGGACCAAGGTCCTCTTTTTTTGAACGAAGCAAATAAAACTACTCTGTCCACAGGAATGCTTTTACCAAGTCCGCAGCTTCATTTTTACCACCCCTCACATCACTTCCTGTTGATGCTTCTGAAGCAAGATACCTCTCTTGCGAGTCCTTAATGAAACTGATTTTGCCATGATTATTCCCTTTTGTCACAAAATCTAATCCAAATGGCTTCATCACCTTTGTTCCATCAGACTTAAGAGCTTCTTTTCTTGCAACACCTTCCAACGCAGCCCTATTTCGTTTCATCGCTTCATATTTCTTCACGGATTCCGAATTTGCAGCAAGAATATTTTCAAGAATATCTTTGGCACGAATCCTTGGAGAATTACTTGTTTTAGGAGTATTTGCAGCTCCTCGTTGTAACAAGGAAACTAAATGACAAATATACTCATCTTGATACATTTCATCTTCATTAGGCAACAGTAATGGAATGAATCGTCCCTCTTGATTTTTCAACGAATCAACGCTACTCTTCAGCACAGCATTTGCGGTCTGCTCATTAAACAAATCTTCCTTTAATTGAGCGATTTCTTCATCTTGAGCTTTTATTCTAGCATCATTTTCAATGACAAAGCCCTCATAAGTATCACGTTCATTCTGACAAGAATCCAAATCAGCTTTAATTTTGTCCAATTCGCAATTACGAGAATCCAGTTCATGGCGAAGTTCCTCAATCTGCTTTTGTAACTCTTGATTGAGTTTCATCTGCGATATTGCAGATTTTTGAGCGACATCAGCTTCGACAGAACGTAATTCAAGTTCTCGTTTTAACAAAAGTTGGTGTTCCGACTCCCGATGTTGAATTCCAACACGATACTGTTGTTCTAGTTCAAAATCCCTGAACTGTCTTTGAACAAGAAGGTAGTCTTCCCAGGAAAAATCAAATTTCGTCGATAAACTTTTCTTCAAGACCCCTAACAAAAAGTCTTGTACCAAAGCTCTAGGGTTTTCTTGCCAAGAGGCATTATCCCTACGATTTACAATCCGAACATTCTCCCCTGCATAACAAATACCAATTTCCCCCTTTTGAGGGAACGGAGTTTTCACATCTATTTTTATTCGGTCGTTTAAGTATTTATCCCTTTCAGCAAATACATGAGCGACACCAAAGAGCTGACTGGCAAGGGCACTAGGCTTAATTGCATGAGTTCGTTCTGAACTACTCAAATATATAATAGGAAGTCGATTGCCTTTTGTTCCTTTAAATATGGATATAGCTTCATCAACATTTAGCCCACTGACAAAATGAGGGCTGTTTGAAACAGAAATGTTGCCATCACCATCCTGAAACTTAGCAAGGTAGTCAATAATTTTAGGTTTTGATATTGGAGGAAATGATGCTCCCTTCTCTATCTCACAATCTAAAGAAACAAAACAAACAACATGCTTATTCGTTCGTTTTAATGCAATTCTGGTACGCCATCGTCTAAAATTATTTAATACAGAGAAGGTAAAACCTAAATAATCATGGCCACCATACGTAAATGCTTCGTATTCAAGAGACTCACCTGCAAACTCACATTTATCCTTACGAGTCTGTTTAAAATCTACGGTTCGAGGCAATCGTCGCAATATGGCATAATTCTTTTGGCCTGTCTTCTTATTTTCACTGCCATTAATCCATGGATAAACGCATTCATTATAGACCTTTTCCCAAGGAAGGTCACTTCTTAAATTAAACGATGTACGAAATAATAGCATACATCTAATATACGATATTTTTCATACATATTTACAAAAGCCCTACATTTTCGTTTAAGAAAAGCAAGGTTTTCAGTCACTTCAAAAATCAAGCAGTAGATTCATTCATATGACGCAAAAGAGCTGGGTCAATTTAACCCAGCCCTCTTTTTATGTGGGATTATTACAGGCTCTAACCTTAGGCCCATTTTCTGGGTCATCTAGCAAAAACCTCATCATGGACGCCTTCATTTCTATTGATAAATTAGCCCATAACCAACTTAGATATGGATGTATTGTATAATCGCCACAGGTTTTCAAACTAAGCACAGAAACATCATAGGTCTCCACATCAAAGTAAATTTCAAACACAGGCGATTTCTGCGTCATGGAATCTTTTTTACTTGCATACACGAACAAAGCAACGTTATATACATCTATTCGTGTTTCAATTCCAAACTTTTCCAGATATGACTGGAGCCTCACAAGCTGCAAGCCCACATCAAATAATCCAAATTCAGCATAATCATCTAAAGTCATATTTTCCCACATGTAGATTCTATGTATAGTTTATAATATCAGTCGAAACACAAAAAAGGCACCCCATCGGGCACCTTTTCAAGAGTCATTGATACAACAAAATTGTCTATATATCTTTTCGAGGCTGCTTGGCAAAGACCTTTTTCAAGTTTTTCAAACATTGTTCTTGATGTTCAGGCCATTTTGATGATTTTTTAGCCCCCTCAATTGAACCAAAAAATCCCTTTATGCACCAGGCAAAATTGGTTTTATCAGTGTTCAAAAGATTGTCTAAAAAGCCCTCTTGGATAGCCCTAATAATGAGGTAAGTTTCCATTGTATAAATAAGCGAACCTTTCTTATCATAGACTTCCTTACCATCTACCATTTTTCTTCCATTGAGAATTTTATTCGTTTTGCCATTCCAAAAAATAAGATAAAGATGGAGATGGTTCTTATAAGTCTTCTTATCCCAATTTTTATCACAGAAAAAGTCTTTAAGTAAATCCCGTTTATGCTTTGCAAAGCATTCTTGGAAAAAGCCTCTCCTTCCTCCAGCCATACCTATATAGATTGGTGTAGTCCCCCATGTAAAGATATAGCACCCTTGTTCATTACGATACTTTCGACGATTTGCACTTCGTTCGCCATAAGCTTTAGAAAGTTTATCATCAACACGAGTCCAAAAAGCTTCACGCAATTCTATGTCCGATGTTTTATTTGGGTCAAGAACGTCGTTCAGCTCTGTTATATACCAATTATCCTTATTTTTTTCCTTACGATACTTAAAATATTCCGTAGATATGTTTAAAGGCGGTGATATTCGGAAAAAACTTTCTACTACACTTTCAGACATAAAACTCAATACTATCTAATTAAACTTATTTCCCCTTACGGAACTTTTTTAGCTTGGAACCATCATCACATCTCCAGTTAGTCCAGCCATTGCAAGATGAGCCTATTACAAAGGCGCCAGCACCAGATGGAGAATCAAAAGTCACATCATCCTGAAGGATTCCATTCTCAATGATGGCATTATTGCGTTTTTCCACCACAGCATCCCACATTCCGATACCTTCACCCTGGCAAATTTCACTGCCTTTCAAGACTATGAACATACCATCACAAACCTTCATTGTAGCAGAAACAGATTTATTTCCAATACGTTTTATCTTACGGCAAAGATGATAGGTCCCATTGGGAATGACACTGAAATCATTGCTACCTACATCATCATCGATATCAACATCTACGTCTTCCTTATCAACCTTGCTGGTAATCAAATCAAGACCTATGGCATCCAACATTTCCAAAGCCTCCTTAATGTATTCCTGGCAAGGAGTTTCATCGGAAGCATTGGCTGTAGATGAAGAAGTCACCTTAGTTGTATTATTGAATCTACCAAGGCCATTCACGGTTTCATTGAGGTAATTTTCAATGTATTGAATGGTTCCATCATTGAAGAAGGTTCTTTCCTTGAACTGGGTCAATACATAGCAGAAACGCCAAGAATCACTCTTATCATCATGAGCTGTAGGCCTATTCTTCAAGCCATTCTTCGACTTTCCAACGTATATCTTTTCGTCATCACTTACAAGGATATAGACAATAAAGTTATTGTCCACAGGGAACGCACTTCCACCCTGCAAAAGCGTCAAGTAAGGGATTCGATATACCAGAGTAGTACTGTTCGCCTTGCTAATTTCAACAGAGCGGCCCCTGTACTTGATACGGTAATTCTTTTCACTTAAATCTGCCATAATGGATTCCTTTACGCCTGTTGCCCAGGATTGACTACTCCATGAATGTTTTCAAGATAGTTCTTGAGAGGCACCATCTTGTCGCTAAACACTTCCAGTTGTTCGTCAAACGGAGACTCATTAACCACAGTTTCGGTGGTAATATCGCCATTTTCGCACACATAGGAAATAACATCCATCAAGAACTCTTCCTGCATGGAGTTCAGCTTTGAACCTGACAGGAACTGGCTAAATCTCTGAACAGCAACCTTGCGGTCCACGCCAATCAAAGAACGAATCAAGATGGCAACGTTTTCACCACAAACCATACCTTGGGTGTACTTCTCGTACTCTTCCTTGGAGCCTAATTCCTCCCAGAAAATGTGTTCCAGTTCGACGATATCATCAGTGGAAAGCTGTTCCATATTGTATATCTTGTCAAGCACTGGTGTATTACGTTTCTGAGCGATGTAATCCAAGACCCTTTGCTTATAGGTTGTCTTTGTTTGGATGTTTGTACTTTCGCCATCGTCTGTAATGGTATCTGCAATGTTGATGACGAAGGTCTGACCCTTGTCGCCCATAAGGAACTTTACCAGTTCTCGGATATCTAAACGAACCTTTTCAAGCCAAGCAAGATTCATGTTCTGCCATGCAGTTGGATTCAATACTTCCTTGATGGTGTCCATCTTCTGAACTACCTGCGGGATTGTCGCCTTGTCCAAAAGCCTTTCGCCAATCTTCTGGATTAGAATCACTGACTTACCTGCATCATAGGCATCACAAATCATGCCCAATTCCACAGCAAGAACCAAGACATCAAACTTCTTGGCATTTTCATCCTGGGTATTGCGGGGCAACAAATGTGCAATTTTGCCCTTCAAAGTCTGCACATCAGCTTCAGCCAAGCATACCCAAGCCTTTGCATCCTGGAACTTTGAAACGGAATCCCACTCAGTACGGACAGATATATGGCTATTGGAAAGCACGCCTACCTGCTGTTTCATGATTTCTTTCAGGTCATCATGCAAGCCCTTGGCAAATTCGTCTTCCTGATATTTTTGATGCTGCAAATGGAATGCGATTTCAGCTCTTAGATGGAATAGATGTTCCGTCAAGGACAAAGCTGGCTTAGCTTCCTTGCCATCAGGATTCTTCTCGAAATACTCAAAATTGCGGCACCAATCGAAGATGTAGAAGCATTCCTTATCCTGTCCTGGTCCGAAAATATCAGCAGACAAACGGGTGCCACGACCAATCATTTGCATGAACTTAATCTTGGACTTCACAATCTTGAAGAACACCAGATTCAGTACATCAGGAACATCGATACCAGTATCTAGCATATCAACAGAAACAGCTATCTGTGGATTGGCATCTCGCTTTTCAAGATTGTCGATTAAGTCTTGGGAGTAGGTCACATAGTTGTCAATAAGAACACAGAAATCGGCACCATATTCAGGGTACAATTCATGGAAGCGTTCCACAATAAGCTCAGCATGCTTATGGTTGTAGGCAAAGATGATGGCCTTTCCGATGCGTTCGCCACTCTGCACCCTAAGTCCATGTTCCATTAGGTCTTGAAGAACTTTATCAACCGTATTCTTGTTGAAAATGTACTTGAAGATTTCATCGCTACGGATGTCTCGGCCATGGAGCTTGCCATCAATGGCATCCTTGGTTTCCTCATATTCCCAGACCTTTTCAAGCTCATCCTTTTCTGCTTGGGACAACGAACTGTACTTGATGCCCTCCTTGAGAATCATTGAACCACGTTTGAAACCATGATAGTAGACCAGGAATCCATCGTCCACGGCTTTTTCAAGTTCGTAGGCGTAGTTCGGTTCCCCTTCTTCCATACCGAAGAGGTCATAGGTACTCTTATCCACCTCTTTTCTCGGAGTGGCTGTAAGACCTATCAGAAGCGAATCAAAGTAGTTGAAAATGGCCCCATACTTACCGAAAATGGAACGATGAGCTTCATCAATGATTATCAAGTCAAATCGGCCTACTGAGAAAGGCTTATCCTCTGTGTCGATATAGTTAATCATTGTCTGGTAAGTCGAAAAGACAATACGGGCATTCAGGTCTATATCGGCCTTATTGGTCTTATCACTCAATACGGTCGTAGTCGTGTTCGGCAACAGCTTCACGAAGTTCCTGTGAGCCTGTCCAACCAAAGACGTTCTATCAGCAAGGAACAAGACATTCTTTACCCAATCATTTCGGGTAAGGACATCCACCAGGGATATGGAAACACGGGTCTTGCCAGTACCTGTAGCCATAACAAGAAGACCACGACGATGCTTGGCGTTATACCATTCACAAACAGCCTTGATAGCCATCTTCTGGTAATATCGGTCAGTTATGTTCGGCTTAACCTCAAAATCATCGATATCATGTCGACCTCTTTTCTGAATCATCAGTTCCAGGTCAGCCTCTGTATGGAAGCCGTAAAGGCGACGAGGGGGATATCCAAGGCCATCTATGATATAGGTTTCAAACCCATTGGTGTAATAGATGACAGGCAAGCGGCCACATGACTTTTCTAGGCACTTTGCGTAAAGTTCCGCCTGGTGTTTACCCTTGATTGGCGATACCGACGAACGTTTAGCCTCAACCACAGCAAGAGGCAATCCATCTGCCCCGTACAGCACATAGTCTGCATAGCCTTCATTATGGTTGTTGGGCATGCCTTCCACATAGACTTCAACACAGGCCTTTGAGGGAATCACCTGACCATCAACAGTCAGCACATCCCAGCCAGCTTCACGGAGCATGAGGTCGATGAACATCTTGCGGGTTTCAGCCTCGGTAAGGTCAGTGGGCATTTCATGGACTGATGCAGAACTATTGGCAGCTTGTTTATCAGATTTGCTTACCAAAGCATCGTTATCATCAACCTTGATATTCTCATCAACGAAGGACGGGGCAAACTTTGAATTGGGTATGAGGGCCTTATCCAGCTTTGCTACAGAATCAACAACCTTCAGCTTGATAAGAACAGATGCCACCACATTGTAGATATTCAGTAAACAGAAGAACGATTCAGTCTTACCAACCTTGCCATCATGTGCCCCAGCATTGCCAACCCTTCGTACATAATGAGCGGCCATCATCACCTTTTCATCATTGATGAAGCCACGGAACGGTTCTGCATCCATCAGCTCATAGAGAGAGGCCCTTTCGGGTATGACGGCCTGTTTCATGGTATAGATGGACTTTACCACGTATTCCAAGGCTCGTCTTGCATTGATGGCACTGAGGTCAGGATGGTTTATCTGGTTGTCCTCAGCAGCGGAGCAGAAGTTGTATAGCCTGGGCAAACCAAGGGACTGCATGTAGTCAAAGTTCTTCATAGGCTTACCCGAAATACTTGTCCATGGTATAGCCCAGAAGCTTCTGAGTTTCGGCTATGGACTGGTTGATTGCGTCCTTCTGAGATTCAATAAAGGCAATCTTATCAGCGAATTGTTGTTGGAGAGTGAATGGAGGAAGCTCACATTCGTAAGACATCAATGCTTCTCTATTTATTTTAGGTATATTTGCTCGTCCTGAATGAGAAATTGCGTACTCGATAAATTTACGTTGCGTGAGCACATACTTAAGATATTGTCTATTTACCAAACCATTTTTTGGAATGATAGGATACATATCAGCACTACATATTCCAACAAATGTCGGCAATGCTACCTTGTTTAAATTTGGACGAATTTTCGAATACAGAACCATTGTATCGTCAAAAAGGTACTTTCCGCTAATCAAACCTTCGTCTTTAGCTAGTTTAACATCAACAAATGCCCCTGTATTTGATTGTATGTTAGCACCTCCAATATGAGGGTAATTACAATAAGGTTCTTCATTTGGATTTACTAAACCATTAACCACTGAAGATATTTCGCCCAATCGTTTTACTTCCCACCCCTTCGTGTTTTCAATGGGGTCGCCAAACATGTCGTAGAAGATGGCCTGAGCCAGGTTGTCCAATTCCTTCAGCTGAGCCTTCTGTTTGTCCAATACGCCATTCAGCAGGTCAAGTTCCGTAACTATGCGTTCCTGCTCTGGCATTGGCGGGACAGGGATTTCAAACTTTGATAATTCGCTCCATTTAAGGTTATTTATGTTTGCCCCATTAAATATGGTGTTTAAAAACATCCTATAAGATTGCGAACGGCAGCTATAAAACATATAGCGTGGGGACACCAAAGTCTGCTTTGGTTCTATAGCCCCCATAAAGCCACCAAAGGCCATATCAAGATTAGAGGATATATAAGCGACCTTACCTAAATGCTGGGTACTTCCATTGGACATACATATAAATATGTCTCCAGCATGAAGTTTTTTATCATCGGGAATAACAAAGTCTTCTCGCAAACACGCAACATCCTCAAAATTAAGAGTAGATGACTCAAGAGATATGTTGTTAGAACGCAAAACCTTCTTACAGGTTCCTTCTGCCACATCATTTTTAGCAAAAGTCAAGCCCCGACGAAACAAGGCTATATCGCTAAATCTACACAAATTACAAGACTGATTCATAACACACCACCTTACAGGTACTTCTCCTGGAACTCGGTCATGGCGGCAGTAATCTCATCCTGCAACTTCTTGATACGCTTGAATACTGCTTTCGGAGATTCGTATTCCACCTTGACCTTCTCAACTTCCTTGTACTTGTTGATGGACAGGTCATAGTCATTGGCGACAATCTCTTCCTTGGAAACAAAGAAGGACTGGTCCTTACGGGTCCTGTTTTCCTCAGCTTCAAGATTATTCCAACGGGCAATGATGTCAGGAATGTCGTTTTCGGAGCATTCTGTACGCTTCTGGTCAAGAGTATAACCATCGGCCTTCATATCGTAGAACCACACCTTGTCGGTGCCACCAGCATTAGTCTTGGTGAATATCAAGATTGCCGTGGAAACACCGCTATAGGGCTGGAATACGCCACTGGGCATGCTAATCACAGCTTGCAAACGCTGGTTGTCTACCAATTCCTTGCGAATGGCCTTATGGCCCGTACTATTACCGAACAGAACACCATCAGGCACAATGGAGGCACAACGGCCACCAAGCTTCAGCATGCGAACAAACAGTGCAAGGAACAGCAATTCCGTCTTCTTGGTCTTGGTAATGGCAAGCAAGCTCTTAGCAACCACTTCATAGTCAAGGCTACCAGCAAACGGAGGATTGGCCAGACAGAGTGTATAACGGCCTTCATCGGTGTTATCGGAACTTAGGCTGTCCTGGAACTTGATATCGGGATTATCTACCCCGTGAAGCATCAGGTTCATAGCACCTATACGGAGCATGGTCGGGTCAGTATCAAAGCCATGGAACATCTCGTTGCGGTAATGTTCCTGGTTCTCCTTCTTCAGCAATTCCTTCTTGAACTTTTCAAGGACATACTTGGCAGATTCCACTACAAAGCCAGCGGAACCCATGGCAGGGTCGCTCATGACGTCCTTCAAGGTAGGCTTCATCAATTCTACCATCATGCGGATGATATGGCGGGGGGTACGGAACTGTCCGTTATTGCCACTTGCAGCCATCTTACCAAGGACATACTCATAGACATCGCCCATGGTGTCCCTATTGTTCATGTCAAGGCCATCGATACCCTCAACAATCTTCACGAGGGTACGTGCATTCTGAATCATGAAGGTGGCACTATCCATGAACCTGCTGTAAGCGGATTCCTTGCCATCGTTCAAGGTCTTGATAAAGATGAAAACATCCTTGGAAACAAGGCGGTACATCGCCTCGGCTTCCTTGTTCTTGAAGTTGCTCCAGCGGAGGTCTGCATAAGGAACATCCTTGTCCGTATCAGGATTATGCCATTTCCCTTCCTTGAATACAGGGTCCTTGACCTTCACGCCCATCACATTTGCGGCAGATTCCTTCTTCTTCTGGCTATCATCAAGCATCTTCATAAAGAAGAGGTAGGTCATCTGCTCCAAAATTGTCATTGAATTGGTGATGCCACCCGTCCAGAAACTATCCCAAATAGCGTCAATACGATTCTTGATGTCGCCTGTAATCATATAGCAAATACCTTGATGTAGTAATACAATGGAAATATAGTTCTAACATAATATTTTATAGACCATAAACAGTTATAATTACAGGAAAAACGACAAAAACAGTTAATCTTAGAATACAAAGTCATTGCAAGGATGAGTAAATGTCACAAATAGATGATGAAAGAATGTTAACAGCCTACCATGAGGCAGGCCATATCGCAATATCCTACTATTTCGGATTCTCTGTAAAAGGCTCCAAACTATTATTTAAAGACGATGACCCAGATTTCTTCACTTTGATGAACAGCAAGGACAAATGGATTGGTGTAACTCCCATAAAATATGGGAATTACATGCCTTATGCAAAGGCTCTAAATAATATCGACGAACAAGCTGTCAATGAATATTCTAATCAAGAGCCATTTGGACTGTTTGTTCAAAAATTCGCTCTTGTTATGGCTGCTGGATGGTATGGAGAAATTCTCTATTGGACAGAATGTAAATCAAAAAGGCCTTCAGATGTGCCTCAGGAAATGGATGATGGTCCAGACAGAGATGTTCTGAACTTTATCTATACCCTTGATTCAAAGTTTAAAACATATATCAACACTTATTGTCCGATAATGTTAGACTTACACAAAGAACAAATAAAGGCTATAGCGTCCGCACTTTATGAAAAGAAAGAGTTAAACTCTAGTGAAATTGAGGCAATCATATCAGCAAACCCAATGACCCCTCCAACCGAGGAATTGCGAAATCTTTAATCAAAAATCATCTTACGGACGAAATCGAAACTCTAAAGGAAAATAAGAATAATGTCTTCTACTACAACGCTGCAACAATATAGATTTTCAGAAACCGATTATAATACATTAGATACAACAAGGCAAACCCAGTTATTCGACACTGCTATAGCCTACATCAAAAACCGTCACGCAGAAATCAACGACGCCTGCACAAAGGTCTTCGATGATGGAACCAAAGTCGCAGGAATTCTTGTATTTGAAAATTGTGCATCATTCATCGAATTTCTAGGCAGACTGACTCTAAAGAAAACTAAAGAAGACGACTGGAAAATCTACACCAATTTTATAAAGACTTTCTTTCCAAGTGGCTATAAGGACGCAGAATTTGATACAGTTCCCCAAATATCAGACGGTTTAGATTCAGACAACCCTGCAACTTTCATGATAAGGAAAAGTCTTCCTGGAGTAATGTATAGGGTTTTTCGATGTGGGTTATTGCATAGGTTGTCTCTCGCAAACCAGATTTTGGACAATACACAAAGAATCCTGCTTAGTGAATGTGGCAACCCAAAAGAGGATGGCAGTAACATTTCAAAAGCAGACCACTTACTCCATAAAAATGATGCTGGCTTTGATGCTTTTGTATTAGTAAAAGAACAATTAGTTGAAGATATAGGGGCGGCAATAACATCTATTTCGACAACAAACGACCCTGAATTGCGAAAATGGGTTTCAATCAATTATGCATCAATGAGAAACATTACTGGATTGAAAACATCAACAGACTGCACGGATGCAACTGTTGCTACAACAGAAGAATCCGTATCTAACGGCTCAACTAACCAACCCTCGTTAGACCAACCGAATGTATCATTTTCTGGTATGGGACCAGATGATATCAATAAGATTATAGCCTCAACATAAGTTTAATTAACTATATTCATATTACTTTATGTGTATAAAATCACAGAATTTACCACAATTTGGATATTTTCGCAGTACAAGAGCCAAGAAATAGGTATATTTGTAAGGGTGCTGTCATAAGACAGCAATAGAGTCGGCCATCCTATGGGTCACTCAATCATCTTGTCTTCCTAAAGATGATGCAGCCTCTCACGCAACAGAATAGGAAACCACCGTTCCTCATTGGGTACGGGGTTATTTCTGTATGCGTTCTTCACAAAATCAAACACAAAACCTCACCTTATAAACTATACGTGATAAACCTTCGCTGGCCTATTGAGAGAGGCTGTCAGCGATAGTATATGTTTTCTTTCGGGGTGGACCATCAAGCCTCTCTCTATTACGATGGTCCACCCATATCATTTTTAGAGAGAGGCAAACATGCAACAATTCCCCTACCATGACGATAAGACTGGTTTCAACTTCACTAACCTCGGCAACAATCGCATATACGAGCCAAATTTCTACCTGCCCAAGCCACCCAAATCCAGCATTCCCCAGGAACAGATATTCGAAGAGTATCTGGTTGTCGATAATATCGCCTGTACAACTAAGCTCAAGGATATAGGCACTAAAGGAAACATGTTCAAATACAATAACACAGAGAATAAGGAGGTATATCTCTTTAATTTCCGAGGGACATGGGAGCAACTTAAAGAGGATATTTCGCTACTTAGTCAACTGGGGGTGTCATGGAAGAGAAATGTGGAAAAATACAGCAACACATTGACTCATTTTCTAATCATGGATTTCGATGACTTGAACCCATTCGGTGCCGAAACCCTCCTCAAAGCAAAGAAGGACAAGAACATCCTAATCACAGAAAGTGCGTCTTGCAACTATATTCCTGTTGAAGATGGTGCGGAGATTGACTTAAGCAAGGAATGGAAGTGCAAGTACCACGTTTTTCAGCTTATCCCCAATGGATATGAACTCAATTCAAAAAATTTGTTTAAGCTGACTGATGATTTTGCAGAAAAGCAGCAAAATTTGAGTGAAGGAAGAGATGGTTTCGTATATGACACCCACCTATGCACCAACTGTTGGAATGTCATATATTCAAAGGCTCCAATCCCAGAGCAATCAAAAATCGCAACAAACACCCGCTACTCATGTGAGGCAGGCCAGGTTTTCGATTACGTTGACTTCGAAAGTCTTTTTGAACACAATCATTCCGTCATTCTGACCAGGTGTACGGACTATGTGCCAAATGCAAATAAGATTAAATATAAGGACGCATCCTATGATGCAAAGGATGAGTATAAAAAACAAATCAACCAAAGCAAGGAACTCATAAAAGAATTTAACGTAGATACCCTTGCGAAAATCCGCCAGGAACCATCAGACCCTCTTTCCATCAAGAAATTACTTGAACTGGCAGGTGTTCCAGAAGGATGTTCTGTAGAATTTCCTCATTTCAGAGTCGGAAGGCCACGACAAGTCAAAGAGGGAAACAGAAATGGGATTGCCTCCCTTATATGCCACCTAATCGCTTTCAACATCTACTCATTTGAGAAGACCTTCAAGATTTCGGGCAAAATTAAGCCAGAAGACATAATCAAGTCTTTCAACTGTGCATTCAATGAGTCCAACGTTGAATACTATAAGGATTTCATGCGGGACTTTAACATCATCAAGGCGATTGAGCAAAATAAGCGTATAGATGCAGAATACAAGACTGTCTGCGAAAAAAAGAAACACCCCTCAATCAAGTGTACTAAATTGCGTTTAAAGGCGAGAAACATACACAAGTGTCTGGACAGCGACTTGATTACCATAAAGAAATTCATGCCGTCAGATGGTGTTATCAAGGTTCCCAGTACAAAAACGGCCATCAAACAGCTTACAAAAGTATATACCAATGGCATTATTGACGAGAATAAGATATGCAGGCAATATGAGGTCAAAGATAGCGATGTGGAGGAACTCATAAAGATAAAGTTTCAGGAATATGGCATACCTCTCCCTCCCACAAAAAGAACAGAGACAGAGTATTTCCATCCATTTGAGGACATCCTTGAAATGGAGCCTTTCATTATGCCCACAGAAAGCAATCCAAGCAACAGGTTTAAGCACCTGTTTGAAGCCGATTTTATATTGAAGTGTGAAAAGGCCAAGATACAAAGAAGTGATGCAACCTTTTCCCATTGCTACCCAGAAACAAGAGCACAACGCTCAGACAAGGGCAAGACACACAATGTCCATAAGCAAAATTCAAACAAGGGAAAATCAAAGTATGATTTTCTTATGGAGATGTCTGAGGAAGAACAGAACGAATGGTTCAAAGCAAATATAAAACCTAAGGATAAACAAAAGAAGTACTATATCAGGGGTGTAATCACAGGTAAAAAACAACTTTAATTTATGTCATAATAAGGTGCCCACCCTCTTTCACATATAATACACAATACAATTAAATAGTATTGTACCACAACATTTCAATCAAGACAAGATACCTATGTTAAGAAGAAAGATGAACCAAACTGAGCGTTCATATTCGAAAGAATGGATGGGTTTCCTTTATTTATACCGCATAGGTATAAAATGTACGCAGATGTATATAATGAAAAACATTATATTATGACACAACGCTTTCTAAGGAGAAAATCAGTAAATGGATTCACTAGACAATGAAGATTTACATGTCCGTCTCAGAAGTGCCATATCACTTGCCTGGACCATTCTTCAAAATAAGGTTGCACACGGTCTGATTGAAATCAACAAGGAAGCGTCCCTTCAGCTCCAATTTGCGAACATTTTGCAGAATGTCATCTCGTTGATAACCTTTTCTAAAGATGAAGAAGTTTTCCTACTGCTGGAGGAAACCCTGAATGATGGGAACGGCACCTGTGAAGCAGATGTGGTCTTGAAGGGCAGAAAAGGGAAAAAGACTCATTCTATCGCAATCGAGATGAAATGCTACAAAAGGCTAGCTAGTTCTGGCAATCCAAGAGGAGCTCAAGACATATTCCACAAGGATGTTTACGAAGACATTGCTGCACTGGAACGTTATATCGCCAATCATCAATGTAACGAAACGGTCTTCCTGGCAATGACCGATTTCATCAACATAGTAAGCCCAAAGCGAAAAGTTGGAAAACTTTGGAACTACGATATTTCTAACGGATATGTACTTAATGGTCCTGCCTGTTTTACTACTCCTATTGGTGGTAAAGACGTCAATATCCATATAGCCCATTCATATACATTTAAATGGATTCCCAAAGGAGACTATTTCTTTCTAGAATTATAGCCTCCCCCCAAAAAAATTTTTTTGCCCATGGTTGTTCCCATGGGCTTTTTTTTTATCCCCATACATCAAATTAAAGACACTCATTAAGAAGACAACCAATGCAACCATGCTACCAGTAGATACTAGACGACATATTGCATAAACACGTCTTACATGTGTATCGCTGCACAGTCAAAAATCTTAGCGAATCACTATAACAGATACCCCCCTCTACCCCCCAAAAATTTTTCAAGGGGGTACTACCCTGCTACACAGCTGCATTTTTCAAAAAGTTACCCCCACTTTTCCATTTTGATTTTTTGGAGAATCACATTAAATGCTGGTGACATTCGACGCTTATATAATGTCGCTTTTCCCCCGCAAAATAAGCCTAAAGGGCATTTCCCAAAAGTAACCATCGTGTATAGGCATAGGGTGTTGAACTCACGACATTACCACTGCCCATGACGTTCTTATAGCCATGCTAGACACCCCCCTATATGAGGTTTTGGGAGGTGAGAACAATACCTCCTAAGGGTCAGTAACGACCACAAGTGATACACTAACAAACCAGCAAGGAGCAAAAGCCAATGAAGAACAATAACACCAAACCAACGAAACAACAAAAACAGCAATGGGTAAAGCAAGCTGTAAAGATGGGCCTTGGCAACATCTACGGCATCAAGCGAACAGGCAAGTAACCAGGCAAGGAATTAAGCCAAAAGGAGTACAGATTATGGAAAAGCTGCATCAAGAAATCACCGACAAGATTATCGCTATGCTTCAGCAAGGGGAAATTCCTTGGACCAAGCCCTGGGTTTGCGGGGGGCAAATTCTTAGTTACGCTAGCGGCAAGCCGTACAGCTTACTAAATCGCATGCTATTAGGTCGCCCTGGGGAATATGCAACCTTCAAACAGGTCCAGGAAGCAGGTGGTAGGGTTCGTAAGGGTGCTAAGTCTGAACGTATTTATTTTTATAAGCCTTTTGTTACCGAAATCATTTCCGAAGAAGATGGAAAAAAGGTCATCAAACAGAAAATATCTTTGATTTTTAAGGCCTATAATGTCTTCCACATCAGCGACACTCAGGGATTAGCCCCCCGCTGGACAAAAGAAAATTCCAACGTCATGGATAATGAAACTCATGATATAGCCGAGGGAATTGTACAATCATACACCAATCGAGAAAACATCAAACTTGTACATAGCGAAGAAGATTCGGCATTCTTTTCGCCATCTCAGGATAAAGTCCAGCTCCCCCCAATAAGCAAGTTCAAATCTAGTAACGACTATTACGGGGTACTTTTCCATGAATTGACACATTCTACTGGAGTTAAAACTAGATTAAATCGATTTACGGAAGGTCCCCAGCCCTTTGGCTCTGAAGACTATTCCAAAGAGGAATTAGTTGCAGAAATGGGTTCCGCCATGATGCTTGCAGAATTGGGGCTGGAAACCAATACGACCCATACCAGTAACGCAGCTTATATTCAGAATTGGTTGACTCATATCAAAGGTGACGCAAATCTAGTGGTTAGTGCTGCGTCAAAAGCTGAGAAAGCAATCAATTTCATTATGGGCGTCAAATAATAAAATATAATAAGGAGGCGCCAGCCTCCTTATTTTGTTTTCAAACCGTAGAAAATGCACATTCAAATTCAATCTTCATCAGAAAGCATTTTGGCCAATGAATGATATTCTGCACGTTCAAAAAGTCGGACATTTCCACCAGTACCAAGTCGAATAATATCATTGCATTTTTTCAACCTGGACAACATAGGCAAAATTATATTCTTTCCATGGTCAACAAAGTCAAAAAGTTCATTTTCTTCTGAAGGAATCTTATACCCTTTTGCACTACTGGCGATTACAACATCATGGTCCCTTAATTTTGCAATAATTCTATTCCTGAACGCATGCTGAGAAACCTTCCCATACCCTAAGAATTCTAATTGCCTTATCAATTCTATTGTAGGAATATACTTCCTGGGAGAACGATTCATAAATCTGAACAAGAGATATTTCAAGACCGCAATCTGCATTTTGACATCAGTTTCCGTCGCCTTATCATTCACTTGAATAAATTTTTCTGCCCTACGATAGCAGGTTTCTGCAATTTGAGGATTAAATTGGGGATTCAACGGGTCAGGCTGCACTTTGAACGAGTCATAGGACGCAGGAAACTCTCGTATTTGGAGAATTTTTTCAGAGAGCATCGACCGATAATCATTCCCATCAGACTTGGCTATACGATGTTCATCAAAGCTAAAAGACAATGAGCCACTAACAATATCTGCAATTTGGATAAGAACAGAATCATTGCTATTCTCAAAACGAAAATCGCTCTCATCAAAAAATGATAAAGGTTGTTCCTTACGCTTAATATATTTTGCAAATGACTGGATAAAATCGTTATTCCCCAATTCATCAGCCGATATCACAAGCTTTGGAAACGCTACCCTAAGTTCTTGATAAACATAATTGTGCAAAAACTTATAAAACGAAGGTTTAAACTGATAAAGTCCTGAATTATCACTCAGCTTTCGCTTATCACAGACAAAGGCATATATTTTGAACGGTAATTTTTGCAATTCATGAAGAATGATTTTACGTCGCCTATGATTTTTTCCAATGCTGCTAGACTTCATTTCTCCAGATTGGAAATAACGAGACCTTATCGCTTCGGCCCCATCATGTACTTGCTGAATTTCATCGGCATCAATAATGATAGCTGTTATGATGAAGTGTGTCGAAGTGGAATCATTTTCAAAATTGAAACCATACCCTCCAAACTCATCAATATACGCATACTTTAAACCCATTGAGATTCCCTTCAATCAAATCTGCTAAACCTATCCACTTCTTCAACCACAACTACTTAGAAGATAGCTAAACTTCTTAACAAAATGGATTGTTCCGCAATCACAAAATCTCAATAAAATCTATCTTTCTGCCAGATGTCCTTAAAAATCCGATACAAAGACCAAGACGTGTTGAAATTTTCCGTAGCACCAGCCTCGGAAAACTTTGCCATATCTATAGAATGGATTACGTCAAAGAAAGCCCTGCTACCAATGGGAATGGCTCCCGACAACAAAGGAATTTCAGATTGGCTTGCCCACAGGGCTATTTCAAAGAACAGAGCTTATGCAAATGCCATAGCCGCCAAGTTCAGAAAGTCCTTAAACCGTCCTATAGACATTTTAGTAGCCAACAAAGGTCTATCTCTTGACGACAACTATAATATCGTAGAAGACAGTAGTGAAGCCCCCTATGACGAGCTAGACTTACATCATAAAGCTATAGACAACAGACTAGCAATTCTTGCATTATCAGGTAAGACTTTCAAGGGACTATGTGCAAAGCCTTCGCCTGAACTCACAACACAGGGCAACACCCCCAAATGCTGGATTCGCAAAAATGGAAAATTGATTCTACTAAAGAGTAATTCCCTTGGAAATGAAGTCTTTTCTGAATTTTATGCTGGCCAGATTGCAGAAGCTTTAGGAATCAATGCAGTTAAATACGGATTGAACAACCATAAAGGCGTATTATGTTCATCATGCAAATCATTCACATCTTCTGGTGTAGGATTTGCAACAATCAGGCAACTCCTGCCCAAGGCAACCTTCAAAGACATTGCGGAATACTACACCAAAAACAAAACCTTCAAAGAAGCATTCAAGGATATGCTAATCCTTGATGCACTAACGCTTAATACAGACAGGCATGTAGGAAACATTGGTGTTTTATTCGATGAACGAAACAAAATCATCGGTCCTGCACCCATCTTTGACAATGGATGTTCTCTATTATCCAGAGCACCATCATCAGCATTCAAGAACATTACCACACTTGAAAAATACGCATCAAAACTTGTTCCTCGACTTTACGATGACTTCATTGGTGTTGCCAAGCAATACATCAACAATAACGACAAGGAACGAATCGCTTCCTTAGGAACATTCAAGTTTAAGAAACATCCTAGATACAACCTACCAGCAAATCACCTGAAATTACTGGAAGAAATCATCCACCGACAATCGGAAAAGTTAATCGGGGACATTAAGTAAAATTTCAGTTTTACTCTTGTCAAAAGTTCTTCTAAATGGTATATTGGAGAGTGAAGAAAAACTCTCTATGTTACCGAACTAGGTTGCCCACCCCCGTAGCAAACCCCCGTTCCAACCCCTTTGCAAAGGCCTCTGAGTTTTTCTCAGAGGCTTTTTTTGTTTGTGTGCAAACAGGTGTGGAACCAGGTTAGCAACTAGGTTAAAAACGCCTATTTCGCACTGGATTGGCCACTTTTGGTTGCAAACAACGTTGCAAATCTTGGTGGCAAAAATGGTGGCAAACTGGGTTGCAAAAACACGTTTCCAAGTAGCCAAGGATGGTGTGGAACTGAGGTGTGCAATTCGGTGGAACAAGGGTTCTTAACCATCAGCGGAGCCGAGTGTCGCAAAAATGAGCTTGCTCATTTTTATGACCGAGGCGAACAAGCAGACGCTGAAGCCGTAGGCGTAAGCGTCAGTAAAAGTCCCCAAGCGTTGTAAAAAAGGACATTCCGTTATGGCAGGCACTACATACGAAGTCGAAGACAAGTCCCTCGTGGACCAAATCAGGAACGACGCGAAGAGCGCCGCCCTCGAACTCATTGAAGTGGCTCACCTCACAAGGGGCCAAATCGTGGTCATCGGTTGCAGCACGAGCGAAACGCTCGGAAACCAGGTCGGAAGCCATTCCGTGCCGGAAGTGGGCAAAGCCATTTTCGAAGGACTCGATAGCGCATTCTCCCCTGCCGGAATTTTTATCGCAGCCCAGTGCTGCGAACACCTGAACCGCGCCATCATCGTCGAGCGCGAAGCAGCCCCCTTTGCCGAAATCGTGAACGTCGTCCCGCAGCCAAAGGCGGGCGGCTCGTTTGCAACGGCCTGCTACGGAGCATTCAAGGCTCCAGTCGCCCTCGAGCACATCAAGGCAGACGCCGGGCTCGACATCGGCGGAACGCTCATCGGCATGCACCTTAAGGAAGTCGCCGTCCCCGTGCGCTTAAAGCAGAACCATATCGGAAAGGCGATTTTACTCGCCGCACGCACGCGCCCCAAGTTCATCGGCGGCGAACGCGCCCACTACGACGACAACCTAAAATAAACGAGATTATCGTTCAAGGCAGGCGTCGATGCTTTTGGCGACGAGCGGGTTTCCTGCGAACTGAAGCAGCCCAGCCTTTTCAAGAATCAAACGGACTCGGTCTGCGGAATCTAAAGAAAACGCAGTGCATTTTTCGGCCACTTCCATGGCTGCATTTTTCAGGCTTTGAAGCATTTGCAAACTCGCTTCAGACATACTTTTGAACTTTTCGGAATCATAAACCGAGTCCCACGCCGGGCAAAAGAACTTCACGTTTTTCATGCCACAAAGCCGTTGAATCGTGAGGACACTTTCTTCGTAATTCACAAAAATCGGGAGGTCCGTCACCACCGGAATCGCATCTCCCACGAACAAACTGGTATCATTCAGCAAATACGACATGGAACCGTGTGAATGCCCGTGCGTCGCCAGAAAATTCGGAATCGGGCGATCCCGGAATTGATTTTCAATATTTTCAATCCAGTCCAGTTCCCTTGACGGAGTGACCACCGGCGTGACCATGAAAGCTTTTCAAATCAAAAAAACATTTTCGTTAATTTGCATAGACGTAATTTATATTTTTTATCAAAAAGATCCCAAACAATCAATATCGCTTTAAGGGATTTGTAAAACGGGACTTCAAACTCGCACCAAAGTATTCCTTTTGACCATCGCGTCCCTCATGCACCAATACGCGCATAGAACGATTCTTGAGATCGTAAATGCTCGTATAAGAGGTAAACCAAAGCGGAGTCTCCGCCTTGTACCATAACGCAGTATCGTTAAAAGCGGCTTTGGCTTTTAAAACGAGATTATTGAATTTTGAATTTTCCCAAATCTTCGGATTATTGTAAAGTTCATCATTCGTCAAGCTATCAACAACATACTCCGAAAAAAAGAAATCGTCAGACTTTATTTCTTTTGTATAAGTATTGGAGTACCAAACACTTTTCATCAGTTGTTCAAAACCAGAGAACGATTCCGGAACCAAATCATACTGATTCTTTAAAAGATTAAAGCGTTCATAACCAACACCATGAGGCTGAACGAGCCCCGCCAACATTACTTTATTCGTAAAGTTTGTCATAACGTTCGCATAAGAAGCTTCATCAATTTTTGCCGATTCCGTATACATCGGTTTATTTTCAATAAATTCCAAAATAACCGTCTTTGAAGAATCCGCAATCAACCAGTGGAGCGATTGGGACTTATGGGTATTCATATTGTTTTTTGATTCATACCAGTTAACCCGTTCAATCAATCTTTCAGCATCGTCTACAGATTCGGCGTTATCCAACACAAAACGAACCAGATGCACAACATCGTATGTGCTGTCTTCATTTTCGGGATTGGTGTAGGCGGCCCCCAAGCCCCACTCCCCCGACTTCCAGCGGGAACTATCCAACGAAGTTTCACCCGTCGGCATCACGTTTACGCCAGCGTAAACACCCTTTTCATTAACGCCATCCAACGTATGCAAGGGCAAATCCTCATATATCTCATTCGGGACACCCTTCTCAATCACATCAAGAGTCATTTCGGGAATCACTCCAGCCATACCGATGGAGGCTTGGCGATGAGCTGTGCCATTCACCTTGATAATGACCGAAGGTTCATTGTTAATGAACCAATCTAAATTTCGCCCTACAAAATTACCCTTGCGAACTTCGGAGCAACCCGGACTAACATGTTCAAACCTGTCCTTGTGCCGATCTACAGAAAGTTCAAAATTATAATCGTCGATTTCTACGGCAAATAGGAATTTATTAATCCGGGTCATTTTCCCATCAGGACTCTTTTCTACAGGCTCTCTAGAGCATGATGTTCCGAAAATTCCCTATGCAAAAAGAAACAGCGGCAAAACAACAGCTTTTTTCATTTCCTCTCCTTCGAATTTTATGAACTTCTTGAAAAAATCCATAAAAAAATAAAAAAAGCTCGGTGCAACCACGAGAGAATATGGAGAGCACCGAGCCAAATCACCCAAGTCCGTTACCCAGCGACTACAAATTAATGTCGCAAGTAAAATCAAACCTGTACAATTTTAAACTACACTTTTGTGTGATAAAAATCAAGTTTCTATATTTAAATCATGACTGAAACATATTCCAACTTGGACCAATACGCCGAAGAATTGGCGAAAAACGCAAAAAAAGCCACCCGCGGTCTCCGCACCTTGAGTGCCGAACGCCGTAACGCCGCCCTCAACCTGGTCGCCCAAAAGCTCCGCGCCCAAAAAGCAGAGATTCTCGCTGCAAATAAACTGGACCTGGAAGCTAGCGTAGGCAAGATTAGCGACGCCATGATGGACCGCCTCACACTCAACGACACCCGCATCGAAGCGATGGCCAAGGGCGCCGAAGAAATCGCGGCATTTGCAGATCCACTGGGCCGCACCCTCGAATCCCGCGACCTCAAGAATGGAATTCACATCAGCCGCGTCGCCGTCCCGCTCGGCGCCATATTCTTTATTTACGAGAGCCGTCCGAACGTGACCATCGACGGCGCATGCCTCTGCTTCAAGTCCGGCAACGCCGTGGTGCTCCGCGGTGGCAAGGAATCCCTCAAGTCTTCCCAGCTTTTGGCAAGCATTTTCCGCAGCGCCCTGGAAGAATGCGGCATTGACAAGAATGCCGTGCAGCTTGTAGAAAATCCGGACCACGCCCTGGTGACCAAGCTCCTCCAGATGAACAACTACCTGGACCTAGTCATCCCCCGCGGTGGCGAACGCCTGATTCGTGCGGTCGTGGACCAGAGCAAGATTCCCGTCATCAAGCACTTCAACGGCATCTGCCACGTGTACATTGACAAGAGCGCCGACATCGAGAAGGCCCGCAACATTCTCATCAACGCAAAGACGCAACGCACCGGCGTGTGCAACGCCATGGAATGCGTGCTCTTTGACCGCAGTCTCGACAAGGCTGCCGTACTTGACCTCGTAAAGGCACTGCAAGACAAGGGCGTGGAATTCTTCGGCAACGCCGAATGCGTCCGCGAACTCCCGAACGTCCAGGACATCGGTGACGAAAGCAACTACCATCACGAATACCTCGCCCTCAAATCCAGCGTGAAGTTCGTAGACGGCGTCGCTGAAGCCTGCGACCACATCGAGAAGAACAGCAGCGGCCACACCGAGGCAATCGTTGCCGAAGACGAAGCCGCGCTCAATTACTTTGCTGCAAACGTAGACTCCAGCAGCGTGATGCTCAACGCAAGCACCCGTTTTGCCGACGGCGGCGAATACGGCCTGGGTGCCGAAGTCGGAATTTCTACCGACAAGATTCACGCTCGCGGACCAATGGGCGTAGAAAGCCTCTGCACCTACAAGTGGATTCTCAAAGGCAACGGTCAAGTCCGCGGCTAACAGATTCATCAAATACGAAAAACGCGGATTCAAGTCCGCGTTTTTTTGTGCGACGTTTTGCAACTTTTTTCAGCGCTTTTGTGAAGTCAAATTTTACCTTACGGAAATTCTCGTAGTCTTGTGGCCAACACGCACGAGGTATGTTCCGGAACGTACTGTTCCAAGGTAAATGTCTCGTCCAAAGCCCTTACGAACGGTTACGCCGTTCACATCTAAAAGAGTCCAGTCACAGGCATCGGAGAAATGCACCAAACGATTCTGCACGTCCATCTGAACGTCAATCGGAACAATCGCGCGAAGAGACGTTTTGGACGTATCCGCAGACGAAGTATCGGCAGCAGCACCGAACTTGATGTTTCCAATCCTGAGTTCATCGCCCAAGCCTTCCACGGTCAGGTAGAAGTCCTGGATTCCCTCAAGCTTCGGCAGGTTTGAGCACCTAACGTCAACCCACTTGGAGTCGCCGCAAGTTGCCGGAAGTTCGCACTTGGAAATCACATCGCCCTTTTTACCCTCGGTACGGAGCGACAGCGTTCCTCCGGCACAATTCTTGAGTTCCACGCTCACGCCAGCGCCCACGATGGAATCGGTAATCACGTTTTCAAAAAGCACGTAGCCGCCATCCCTGAGGGCGAGTTCGTCCTTGTCCGTCAGGCGGGCGCGAATGCCGTTGTCGAAGCCGTTGCCGGGAATCGTATCGCGGATGATGCGCAAGAAGTCGAGGCGGTCGAGTTCGGCGTAATGTTCGCCCTTGGTCACTTCAATGAAGTTGCTCCCGCGCTTGAGTTTCGTCGGGATGTAAACAATGGACTTTTCGGGGAATTCGCTCCAGGCGCCCGTCAGCGGCAACTTGACCTCTTGCGTTTTTCCGTTGATGCTCACAAAGTGGGAACTGCCATTCGCACCGTTGTCCGTCCAGTTGTTGTCGTAGCGGTAACGAATCAAGTAATCGCCCGCCTGCATGATATTCATCGGCAAGCGAATCTTGCTGTCTTCGTAATTGATGTAAGCGACGAATTCACCGCCCGAAGCCATGGAACTGCTAGAAACATCCACATGCGTCAAAATACCGTGTTCCGCCTCGGCGCTCAAATAGCGGCCCATGAACGGCTGCCCCATCTCGGGCCAGTTGTCTTCGGTGAACACAAGGTCGCGCACTTGAATGTAAGACTTTCCGCCTTCAGGCTTGTTGTAGTAATGATGCACAAAGCGCAAACGGTTGATGTCTTCGAATGCTTCGCCGCCGCCGGTACCGTAGTAGCGCCCGTAACGCTGCATCATGAGCGTTCCGCCGCCATTCAAGAGCGCCTTGCCCGACCTATCTACATAGCCGCCGTCAATCTTGTTGGAACGGCCGACCATTGTCTTGTAGGTGTTGTTTTCAAGGTCCGCGTCGTACTTGCAGCAGTTATCCCAGGACGTGAACAGGAAATACTGCCCGTTGTGTTCGAGAAGGCTCGCCGCCTCGATACCAGAACCGCCGCGATTCGCGATATTCACCATCTTCGCGCCGTTCTTCACCTTGCCCGTAGTCTCGTCAAGTTCAATAATGTGAATGCCCGTTCCCCACGAACCGAACGCCATCCAAACACGACCATCAAGGTCCTTCAGCACGGCGGCGTCGATCGCGTTGTACGAATCGCTCTTGACCGTATGGATGACTTCGCCCTGGTCCGTCCAGCCGTAGCCGGGCTTCTTCGGGTCGATTTCCTTGCTCGACATGAATCCCATGCCCGAAGAGCGGATGCCCATCTCGGAGCCGCAATAGTACATGCGGTATTCGCCGCCAATGTAATGGATGTCCGGAGCCCAGATGTCCTTCATGTTCGGAGCGTAGTTGTAGAGCCACTTCGAGAATTCCGGCATGGCGGGCTTATCGTTTTCCCAGTTCAAGGCATCTTCCGACACCTGGATGAGCATGTGGTTGTCCGTATCGACAAGCACGTAACCATCATCGAAGCGGATAATGTCCGGGTCATGCCCTGCCCACTTGGTTTCCTTACCGTACCACTCAACAGCTAAAGAGGGCGCTATAAGCAACGCCACCGCTGCAACAAAAAAGCGTTTGGACATAATGGACTCCTAAAATTCAATCCCTATATCCAAATATATACAAGATTAAAGAACAACTACCTTATTCTTTCCTGTTTTCTTGGCCTTATAAAGAGCATCGTCAACACGAACGCAAATTGAATCGCTCGTATCGCCCTTTCTGAGTTCTGTTACACCAAGACTGATGGTCTTTTTACCAACTAATTCAAATTCAAGCTTAGAAAATCCCGTACGAACCGCTTCCGCAAAAGCAACGGCTTCCTTGGCCCCCATATCGGGGAGCATAATCATAAATTCTTCGCCACCCCAACGGCCGGCATCGGCATCAGGCGCATTTTCGAACGAAGCCATTTGAATTTGTTTCGAAAGCCCCATAATAACATTGTCGCCTTCCTTATGGCCAAAGGTATCGTTCACCGACTTGAAGTTATCTATGTCAATCATCACGAGAGACATTTTTTCTGCAGGGAACTCGGCAAAGCGTTCTTCAATACGGCGCTGGATTTCGGCACGGTTATACAAGTCCGTCAATCCATCCGTAATGGAGTTCTTGGTCATCTTGTTGTACATTTCCATCAGTTCCGCAGACGAAACGTTGGTAAAGTTGGCCAAGCGGCTAATAACAGAGACTTTTCCATCGCTGAGGCTATCCGCAAATACGGCAACCTTCTGCTTTGAAAAATCAGCGGGACCTTCACGCATGGCCACAAGAGCCATCACTGAATTATGCAAATTCACAATACCATTCGTGCGCAAAAATTCACATGCCGTCACAGCACCCGACGTGGAAGCAATCGTATTAAAGGGCAATGTTTCTTTATTGACATCCTTTTCGCCCCAAAAGGACTTTCTCGCCACACTAGCGTACAAAAAAATGGCATCCGGACAGAACTTGGATAAACGGCCCGCGCCAATACGAACACTATCCATAATGGACTGGGGGTCGCCGTACGAAATACGAACAAACGTGCCCATGGGAATATCAGCGGCAAGCATCAAGGCTCCTTCTTCGGAGCATGCTATTGGGCAACGGAAAATATTATCCCCGCTACCATAATAAAAAAGCGGGAATTCCAGCGTATTCTGCGAAAAATAGTAGTCGTTTTGGATATTCAAATACTTTGAATAGGTCTCAAAAGCAGGCTGATTATCAAGTTCCCACAAAATATTCTTATTGGCCTTGGTAACCGTAAAGTTTCTACCCAAAGGCTTCCAACCAGAAACACTAGTCGTCTCTACGTGGAGGTTCTCACCACCATAAAGAATGCAAATAACGGCGGACTCCGAAAATCCATGTCTGTTTGAAAACACGTAGGAAGGAATTTCATCATTAATTCGGCCAGCGACGCCGCCAAACACCTGCACTTCCCGTCTAAGCGCACTCAGCCCTTTGCAAAAATCAGTATAGGACATCGCCGGAGAAGCCGCAAGCAACTGGACGGCGGTTATCCAAGGGCGCTTTTCCACTTCGCGAACCAAGTCGTCCGCTCTCGCCCGAGCTTGATCCTGGTCCAAAGGATACTGTAAAATGCCAATTCTAGAAGAAGGCTGTTCAAAGATAGTGCAAGATACGGTCACCGATTTCCCGGAGAACGCACCTCCAACAAAACTACCATTGCAGGAACTCCCTATGCAAAGAGCATCAGGGAAAACACTAACAACGGTATTGCAAACCTCGGTCAGCTGATTAAAGTTGTTCTGTTCGGTATAAATTTGGAATAACAATTTTAATGGCAAATCACCACGCAATCTGCCAATCTCACCAAGCTTTGCATTCAACTGCCTGGAGTTTTCATATGCAAACAGAACTTGTTTCACTTTATTCCAATAACCTCAAAAAAAAGATAATAAAAATAAAAGTTTCGGTACAGCAATATGTAAAAAAAGTTAACAAAAGACTCAAAAACCTTTAAAAGCGTAAAAAAATCGGGAAATAGACGAATAAAAAGCAATCTATTCTATATTTTGGATAAAAAGAGGTCTTTATGAAATTCGAAGAAATCATGAAAGAAGTGAAATTCGAAGTGGAAGTGGACGGCGTGAAGCTCGCCCCCGCTATCGTTCAGGATGCCGACAAGGGCGACGTGCTCATGATGGCGTGGATGAACGAAGAAGCCCTCCGCCGCACCCACGAATGTGGCGAGATGGTGTTCTGGAGCCGCAGCCGCAAGGAATACTGGCACAAGGGCGACACGAGCGGAAACGTGATGACCGTCGTCGAGTGGGCCGCCGACTGCGACAGTGACGCACTCCTCTTCAAGGTGCGCATGCAAGGCCCTCAGGTCGCTTGCCACACCGGTGCAAGAAGTTGCTTCTTCAAAAAATGCGAGAAGTAAGGTTAGTGGTTAGTGGCTAGGGAAGAAAGTCTATAAAAAAGAAAGGAAAAATGAAAAAATTATTCGTACTGTGGCTTGCCGCAATGATGTTCGTCGCCTGCGGTGACGACAGCAGTTCCAACGCAGGTCATGATTTTTCAAAGGACCCCGGAACCATCTACCGCTACTTGGATGTTTCTCAACTTGACGCCAATCAAATTGTCATGGACTACGGATACTGTGATTCGGACAGTCTTGGAAATGTCTATTGGAAACCTGGACCAAGAACAGATTTATACTCCATTCGAAACGACACTCTTTTGCTCAGAAGGGTGTATGAAGATGGGGATACAAGTGACGAATATGAGATTTTCACAGGAAACAATAGTGGCATCATTGGCAATTGGCATGAAACAAACTGCGAATACGATTACGACTACGATAGCGGGGAAACAGTGATAGATTGCTATGCATCACCATTGGTCACCTACTTGGATATTTCTAATGATTACGCCATAGCCTCTGCTAAACTAAATCCCAATTACGATTTAATGTCCAACGATGGAATCTGTTACGACCTATATGAATTTGGTGAAAAATTAGAAGATTTGTGTTATGCAAAATACGATTCTTTTGCGAATATTCACGGAGTGTATTCCGTTCCTGACGTAGTAGTTCTCAACGACACCATTTCCATAACTCGAAAATCACCCTTAAGCATTGCAGTAAAAATTGGATCTGTCGAGTTTTTGTATAGTGAGGCAATAGATGTTTCCGAAGACAATTGGACAAGAAATCGCTCTGTATCCCTTGGCGGGAAAACTTGTACCTATGGCTACGCAACAATTTTCATTCCAAAAGAAAATTGCAACGAAAACGGAGCCAAGGCCTTAGTAGAATTAGAAAAAAATAGTGAAAAAATGAAAGATGAATATAAACAATGTATAGAAGATCTTCACCTTCCTCAGGTTCAAACCGACTACACCCTCTACAAAAAAGCAGCAATCTATCGCCCCCACACAAAAAAGCGGACTTTATTTGAGAAATAATCTAGCCACAGAAATTCAGCAACAACTCAATGACCGAAAATTTCGGCGGTTGTTGCTTGCTGTTTCCGGCGGCTTGGACTCCATTTGTTTAGCTCATTACTTTATCACAAATCGAGACGTTCTAGGCGTTGAATGGCTAGGCATAGCCCACGTGAACCACGGTCTGCGTGCAGGTTCCGCCGATTTGGACGAGAAGTTGGTCCGCGATTTTGCAACGGCGTACGGCATTCCTTTTTTCTGTGCGCATTTGGACGGGGCTGCTTTAAAATCTGCAGAAGGTTCCCTTGAAGAAAATGCCCGCGACGCGCGATACGACGCCCTACGCAATTTTGCTGAGGAAGCGCTCGCCGACGCCATCCTGACAGCACACCATGCGGGCGACCAGGCGGAAACCGTCTATATGCGACTCCGGCGAGGTACGACTCTTGCAGGCCTTCGCGGCATGCAAAGTATCCGTCAAACAGCCAAGACTCCCATTTACCGTCCGTTCCTGAATGTCCCCCGCGAAGAACTGCGCGACTACGCCCGCGAAAACAGCCTCACTTGGCGTGAAGACGAAAGCAATACCGACACCAAATTCACTCGAAACCTAGTGCGTCAAAAACTGCTCCCAGCACTCGAAGAGACAAACGCCGGAGCTTCGGCACAACTCAGCCGTATCGCCACGCTCGCCGACAACGTCTACCGCAAGGCTATAGAAGCCGCCAACCGAATTTTCGAACCTATGGTCGTCGCCGCCGTGAATTGGCCCTTCGAAGCAAATATTTCGCCTTATAAAAAAGTTTTTGCGTTAAACGCGGCAAAAGTTTCGGCCTTCGCCGAGATGACGAAGGTTTCAGCAGGAATGGCAGAACTTTTTCGTCTTTGGCTTGATTCTCGAGGATTTCGCTTCCCTGTGGGCACCTTTGATACATCGGCGCAGCCTTCTGCGTTCACTTCAACAAGCTATCGCACGCGCTTTATCGAGAAATGCCGCAATATTATCTGGATTTACGATTCAGCCTTGTGTCAAAAACAAAACAATTTGTATTTTTTGAGCGATAAACAAAGATTTTCCGATGTGGAAGGTGTTTGGAGAGCCCCAATGGACGGGGATATCCTCACACCACCTGATTCGAAAATTAAATCTCGGCCCCTAAAGCAGTGGCTTCAAGAGAAGGGAATTCCGCACTGGGTGCGCCCATCTTTACAAGTTTTTGCCCAAGGGAGTCAGATTCTATTTGTATCGGGCATCTGCATCAAAAAGGTTTAAAATAGGTAATTGATTGAAAAAAGATAATTTGAATCCTGGGCCAGTTAAAAAGCCCTCCCCGTTCAAGAATAGAAACTTTATCATAGTTCTTGTAATGCTTCTTATGCTGTTCGTCATGTTCCCGCTCACGGGTAAATCTGTCGAACAAGATTTGACGCGAACCGAATTCCTCGCCATGATGGGCGACTCGACCAAGGTTATCACGGAACTCTCCCTGCAAAAGACTCCTGACGGCATCATCATCGAAGGCGCTCGTGAAATGACCTCCGACGAAATCGCCGAGGCCAAAAAAAATCGTAGCGCCATTGCAAGATTTACACGCGCCGATGACGACGGTTCCAAGACAAAGCACTTCAAGAGCCACATGCTCGAAGTTTCGAACGACCAAATCACAGCATGGGAAATGTTCAAGGGCGTCAAAGTCAAGGTCATCCACGAATCCTCGACCTGGATCGACACCATCATGGCATTCCTCCCTGTCGTTATTCTCATCGCGTTCTTCTGGATTATGACCAGCCGTCAAATGGGCGGTGGCGGCAAGAACCCGTTCAGCTTTGGCAAGAGCCAGGCTAAGATTCTGAGTAACGACCCCAAGAAAAAGACCCTCTTTAGCGATGTCGCCGGTTGCGACGAAGCAAAGCAGGACTTGCAAGAAGTTGTAGAATTTTTGAAGTGTCCCAAGAAGTACGACGAACTTGGCGGTCGCATTCCAAAGGGAGCCCTCCTTGTCGGTCCTCCGGGCACCGGCAAGACGCTTCTCGCCCGCGCGGTTGCTGGCGAAGCGGGCGTCCCGTTCTTTAGCATGAGCGGTTCCGACTTCGTAGAAATGTTCGTAGGCGTGGGAGCCTCCCGTGTGCGCGACCTTTTTGAAACCGGCAAAAAGAACGCTCCTTGCATTTTGTTCATCGATGAAATCGATGCCGTCGGTCGCCAGCGTGGCGCAGGTCTCGGTGGCGGTCACGATGAACGCGAACAGACTTTGAACCAGTTGCTCGTCGAGATGGACGGCTTTGCCGCAAACGAGGGCGTCATCTTGATTGCTGCAACGAACCGCCCCGACGTGCTCGACAAGGCTCTGCTCCGTCCGGGTCGTTTCGACCGCCAGATTGTGGTCGGCCTCCCCGACCTCAAGGGACGTGAAGAAATTTTGAAGGTCCACTTGAAAAAGCGCAAAGTTCCTCTGGCAAACGACGTGGATGTTTCCGCCATCGCCAAGGGAACGCCAGGCCTCGCCGGTGCGGACCTCGAGAACCTCGTGAACGAAGCGGCGCTCCTCGCCGCCCGCTTCAACAACAAGAAAGTGACGATGCTCGACTTCGAGGAAGCTCGCGACAAGCTCAGCATGGGCGCCGAACGCCGCACGCTCATCATGACCGAAGAAGAAAAGCGCCACACGGCCTACCACGAAGCGGGCCACGCCCTCATGACGCTTTTGTGCAAGCACAGCGACCCGCTCCACAAGATTACCATCATTCCGCGTGGACGCGCTCTTGGCATCACCATGAGTCTGCCCGAACGCGACCAGGTGAGTTACAGCCGCGAATACGCCGAAGAACGCATCATGATTATGATGTCCGGCCGACTCGCCGAACTCATTTTCTTCAACCACCAGAGTACAGGCGCCTCGAACGATATTCAGCGCGCCACAGAGCTCGCCCGCAAGATGATTACGGAATGGGGCTTTGACGAAGAGATTGGACCGGTCTGCTACGCCCGCGCCGACGGCGAAGTGTTCCTCGGCAGAGAAATTTCAAAGCCAAAGGAAATGAGCGAAATGATGGCCGAGAAAATCGACAACGCCGTCAACAATCTCATCAAGCGTATGGACGCAGCCGCCAAGAAACTTCTTGAAGAAAACAAGGATAAGCTTATTGATCTTGCCGAGGCGCTGTTTGAATTTGAAGTTCTGGACCGCGAGGAAATCGACCGCGTAATGGCCGGCGAAAAGCTCGAAGGCACCAAGAAGAGCCGCCAATACAAGGCCTTGGAAGAACTTGCACAAAAGAAAAAGCGCGAAGAGGAACCACCTCCAGATCCGGGCAAGCAACCGCCAGTCGCTCCCGTAGCCGACGCTCCAATTGCCGAAGTTTCTCCGAAGCCCGCCACCGGTAGCGAAGCCGCCAGCGACCACTCCGAAGGAAGAGGTTAAGGAAACAAGCGAATAAGAACTCAGGTGTTTTTCGTTATTAATGTTTGCCGACCTTCTCAACAGCACTAGCGCACTCCCTTGGAAAATCGGGAATACAGTTATTCCCGCAAAGCGCATGCCGTTGCTCATGGGAATCGTAAACGTCACGCCAGACAGTTTTTTTGACGGTGGCAAGCACAACTCCCCCGCCGACGCTTTTGAACACGCCATATTTCTTGTAGAGCAGGGCGCCGACATTCTCGATATCGGCGGAGAAAGCAGCCGTCCGGGAAGTGCCCCCGTTTCTGAGCAAGAAGAACTGGACCGCGTTTGCCCAGTAGTCGAAAGCCTCGCCCAATTTGCGCACATCGCCGAAATTTCGGGCAACAACCCGCGCAAGTTTTTTATTTCTGTTGACACGACCAAAGCAAAAGTCGCCGAGGAATGCATGCGACTTGGAGCCAACATCATTAACGACATTAGCGCATGCCAAATGGATGCGCAAATGCCTGCTGTGGTCGCCCGTACCCAAGCCGCAGTCGTCTTGAACCACATGCGCGGGAACTTCGGCACCATGCAGCAAGACTTTAAGCCCTACGCAAACGTGGTCGCAGAAGTCTGCGAAGAACTTGACATGCGAGCAAAGGCCCTCATAACGGCTGGCGTTGAACCGAGCCGCATTTGCATTGACCCGGGAATTGGATTCGGGAAATCGGTCCAGGATAACATCGACCTGATGAAATCCCTAGACCGAATGCTCCAATTGGGCTACCCCGTACTACTCGGAAGTTCCCGAAAATCGTATATTAGCGGTATACATGGTCTCGAAAACAGCGACAGACTCATCCCGACGGTATCTGCAGGCCTTATTGCAGCCCTCCAGGGGGTCTCCGCGCTTCGAGTCCACGACGTTCGCGAAGCAAAAGAATCTATACTTTATCTAGAGGCGTTGAAGTCCAATGGTACTGTTTAAAATATTCGATGTCATTGACGTACGAATGGCCGACATTCTAGATGTTCTTCTGGTGTCCATCATTCTCTACTATGTATTCCTGTTGTTCCGCGGGACACGTGCTGTGCAAATGATTGTGGGCGGCCTACTTTTGATTGTGGCCTGGCTCATTGCCCAGTGGTGGGAACTCAAGTCTGTGACGTGGATTCTCAGTAACCTTACGGGAATCGGTATTATCGCCCTCGTGATTCTATTCCAGCCCGAAATCCGAAGCGCCCTGACTAGAATCGGCCAAAGCATTAGCCGCGCCGACTTGCGGCAATTATTCTTTCACCCCAGTGGACTTGACGACGTGACAGAATCCATCACTTCTGCCGTACAAGATTTAGCCAAGAATCGCGTAGGCGCATTGATAGTTCTCGAAAAACGCGTTGGCCTCCGCAACTACGAAGAAACCGGAGAAATATTGAACGCGCGTATTAGCTCTCGCTTGCTTCGCGCATTGTTCTTCCCGAATTCCGCCCTGCACGATGGCGCCGTTCTTTTAAATAGCCAGCGCATCGTTGCCGCCGGTTGTATTTTGCCCATGCCCACAGGTAACGCCGAAGGCGATGCCGGTTACGGAATGCGTCACCGCGCAGCCAAGGCCCTCGCCGCCGAATGTGACGCCATGGTGGTCGTTGTTTCCGAAGAAACCGGTGGTATATCTATCGCCTACCGCAACAGTCTCCGCCGCAAGCTCAGCATTAAGGAACTGGAAGCCGAAATCAAGCGTCACTGGGCAGAACTATTCCACGACGAATCTGTTGAAACCAACAAAGTGACCAGCGAAGAATAATTTTTTTGAGATTCCAATGAACGAAAATAAGAATTCCAACAATACGTCTAGCACCAACAGCAAACGTAAAAAGAAAAATATTACCATTCTCATCCTTATGTTCTTGCTGCTATTGTGCTTGTTCATAGTACAATGCCAGCTTGACAAAATGAAACAAGAAGCACTGCGCGAACAACAGCAAACAGAACTCGAAGCTCGTCAACAGCACATCCTCGATAGTTTACGCCAGTTAGAAAAAGCCAAGGCCGACAGCCTCGCCGCCCTCGAAAACGCAAGACTCGCAGACAGTCTCCGCATCGCCGATAGCTTGCGCGTCGCCGACAGCCTCCGTACGGCAGATAGCCTTCGCCTCGCAGATTCTCTTGCCGCATTAAAATCCAACGTGAACCGCGACAGCATCCGTCACGTACGAGACAGCTTAAACCATGTGCGTGACAGCCTCGCCGCCATTGAAACCGCACGTCAGGACAGCCTCAAGCGAGCGAACGACAGTCTCGCCACCATAGAAAAAGCCCGTCTGGATTCCCTCGAAAAGAAACGCATCCAAGATAGCATCCGCGCCTCAGACCAGGTGCCGCCGACGGCCGAAATCACACCTCCCGCCGGACGCTACTACGACCCCATCAAAATGAAGGTCAAATGCGATGAAATCAAGTGCAAAACCTACCTCTCTATTGGCGACACTCTACACCCTCAGGCCGCTGACAAGGCAGTGGATTACAACAAGACCGGCAGTGTATTCTTCTACGCCGAAGACTCCGTAGGGAACAAGTCCGCTTGGGAAGAAGCCAAGTACGACATGGCAAGCGACAACATTTGCGGCAAGAACGCCTACCCTGTTCCAGTGGGTGGCAAAACCGTCTGCGTCGATGCTTACGAATTCCCGAACACTCCCGACGAGAATCCGCGAGACATGGTCTCCCAGGAACAGGCCGCCATGCTTTGCGAACAAGCAGGCAAGCACCTTTGCAGCATTGATGAATGGCAGGCCGCCTGCCGTGGCAAAGACAACTTTAAGTACAGCTATGGCGATGGCTACAAGCAAAACAAGTGCAACACCAACACCAAGACCGTCAAGCGCAGTGGCCGCAAAGAGCAGTGCCGCAGTTGGTGGGGCATGTACGATATGAACGGAAACCTTTGGGAATGGACTTCATCTACAAGCAAGGATCACCCGAACATGTACCTTGTAGCCGGCGGTGCCTGGAACACCAATAACGCCAGCAAGTGTACCGAGAGCAAGTTCAGTTTCTACCCGCAGAACCAATACCCGAGTGTAGGCTTCCGCTGCTGTAAGTAACTATTCAAGCATTTCTACATGCAAGTGTTCCGCATCGCCTTTTTCCCAGAGCACGCGGAACCTACCCTCTAATTGCTTTTGGCAACGTTCTACAATTTCCCGCCGCTTTTCGACGGGAATAAATTTTATTCTAAAATCTAGAGCCTTGTTTGCGTAATGCTTCGAGAAACGAGTATGGTAAGGCCAGTCATTCCCGCTGGTAATCACAGGCGTATAATCGTCGCCTAAAACCTTGTGGTAAATATTGACAATTTCAATACCAGCCGAATCAAGGGCTGGTTCAAGACTTTCCAGATAAACACCGGGCTTCTGCAAAGTCCTCCGCACCAACAGTCGATGCACCTCGCGCTGCGTAAATGGTTTTGCTTTCAAGTGCTTGTAATAATCTTCCGGGCTCCAAACAATTTCATCTTGGGCTTTAAATTCATAATGCGGAACAGGCCTCTTATTCGTTTGTATAAGAAAGTAAACAGAAACAAGAGCTGCTAAAGCAAGAATCGGTGCAATTAAATACAAATATTTCATTTTTCAAATTAAAAATAACTATTTTATGGTCATGAAAAAGATTATCACTTTCACAGCACTCTCTCTCTTCTCCCTGATGTTCTCCGCTTGCGGAAACGATGCTCCTGCCAACTACGTGGGATGCTGGAAGGGTGAAGCCAACATGATTTTTGAAGTCCTTACCGAAAACGGCAGCGATTACATAATCCGCAACGTAAACGGCGACCTGACCGCCAAGATTGAAGACGGCGCCCTCCGTGGTAAGAATTCCCTCGATATGGAATACGTTATGAAGGTCAAGGGTGACTCGGCCTACTACGAATTCGGTTCAATTACCACGGGTTACGCCCGCATTAGCAAAGAAGAATACAAGAAGATTTTTGACGCTCAGTCTAGCGCCGCTAACTAAGCGCAACAAATAAATCTTTAATTATTCATAGTCTCTTGAACAATCTGTTCAAGAGCTTTTTCGTTTGGAACGCCACTCCACACTCCCTTGATATAGCCTTCGCCATCCAAGAGCATAAGTGTCGGAACCGAACGAATGCCGTAACGGCGCCACAAAGCCTGCGTTGCATCACGATACAGCGGGTACGGCGAGCGATGCTGCCTTTCGTAGAAGGCGTTCAACGTACTCAAGTCTTCATCGGCAATACCGATGACTTCAAGTCCTTGACCACCCAGCTTTCCATAAATACGTTCCAAAATCGGGAGCGTTTTTCGGCACGGACCGCACCACGTGGCCCAAAAATCCAAAAGTGTAGCCTTGGGCTTCGCCTTGCGCTTGTCACCATTCTGGTAAAAGTTCTTGCCAAACTCGGCCATTTTGCTACCGATGGCCGACCCCGTGAGGCTGCTAATATCATCGGGTCTATCGGTCAACTTTATCTTCAAAGACATTTTTTTATTATCGCGCAAAATTTCGATATTAATGGTCTGGCCAACCTTACTTTTAGCAAGAGTTCCAGAAATCTGCGCCATTTCGGCAAGCGGCTTCCCCGCAAAACCAATAATCTTATCACCCGCAGTAACGCCCGCACCAAAGCACCCAGAACCAGGATGCACACCCTTCACATCAAGCGCCAGGTGATTTTCGTACGAAGTCTTTTTAAAGATTACACCCAACCACGGTCCGGCAAAGGCACTCCCCGCAGCAAGCAAAAACATCAAAGCAAAAATTAAACGTTTTTGAAACATTCTTATTTCAAGCCTCAAAAGAACAACAAAGAGAAATTCAAATAAACTAAAAAATGACCCGGGTAATTATTCGAGTCATCACTAGACTTTTTGGCTAACGTTTCCCCAAGCAAATATCCACAGTGCACATCAATGCGCCCCACTAGGTTCGCTGTTTTAAAGAACAAAACATCACGTCCATAGCCAATCACAGCAAGCGGGGACACATACGATTTTCCATTTTTTTCCATGAACATGGCGGCAAATGTAGCACGTAAAAAGTCATCGTGTCCCGACATTAAGGAACCCATAAAATAGAATCGGTAATCCAAGCCAATATCTATTAAATCGTTTCCAAAAAAGAGATGACCAGAAGTTCCCAAAGAATGGTGAACGCCCAAACGGCGATCTGCCGAAAGCTCAATTCCTCCATCAATGGAATTCAAGTAGTACGACAAAAAGCCACCACCACCCAAAATCCACGTTGGAAGTTCGCGATTCTGTTCACGCACAGGATCTTCAATAGGAATGCCCATAAAATCTTTTGCCATTGGCAGAGACACCGCAAACAAAAGTCCCAAAAGAATTCTACGAACAAACTTCATATTGGCAGACCAAACGTCAAAAATTACTTTTTGGGGTTACGCTCGTCGAATTCACCCAGGGACTTGTAGCCGTCGTTCAAAAGGGCGTCGTAGAGTTCGTTGCGCATGGCATGGGCGGCCATCCAACGGAAAGCCACCACAGAATAGCACTGTACCGCATCGCAACCCATCTTAATAAGGTCATAAGCCTTGTAGCCATGATCAATACCGCCACAAGCAATAACACTCATTTGCGGGTAATGTTCGCGAATATACTTTACATTCCATACCATATTCTCGTACAGCGGGCGGCCCGACATCCCCCCGCAGTCGCCGTCGGCGCGGAGCGGAGTCAGCTCCTCGAACTTCGTTTCTACCGGGAGTTCGCTAATCTTTGCCGACGGGTAAGTATTCCCCACTACCACGCCATTCACGCCCGTACGCACAAGCATATCCATAATGGCAATCAAGTGACGTTCCGACAAATCCGGGCTGAGCTTAGCGTAAACAGCCTTGCGCAGTCCAAGCGTATTGCGGAAGTTCATAATTTCGGTAAAGATGCGTTCCGAGAAACTCATATCGAGGTCTACACGAGATTCCCCGGTATTCGGGCAACTCACATTGATTTCAATATAGTCGGCAGCCTTGTAGGCAATCGAAAAACTTTCAATAATATCTTTGAGTTTTTCTTCTTCATCGGTAATGCCCGGAGTTTCTGCAACGGAAATACCAAC
The DNA here is from genome assembly GCA_024398845.1 of Fibrobacter sp. Taxonomy (GTDB): domain Bacteria; phylum Fibrobacterota; class Fibrobacteria; order Fibrobacterales; family Fibrobacteraceae; genus Fibrobacter. Next base: position 45,855 of record JAKSIM010000004.1, read on the forward strand.
GCTCATGCCTACCTTGTGCGCTCGCCCCAACTGAGAGTCAACGCGCCTAGCAATAACATCTACGCCTTCGTTATTGAGGCCCATGCTATTGTGAATCGCGCGGTCCTTTTCAATGAATCCTATACGCGGACGGTGCGTATTGCCTTCGCGGAACTTGCGCGTCGCCGTACCAACGGTAATGCCACCAAAACCAACATTCGCATAATCACAAATGCGGTTCGCCGTCTTATTTGCACCGGCGGCCAAAATAATCGGACAACCAAAATACAGCGAATTACTGTGGTCCGCAAAAGTCACGACACGCCTTAAAGGCTTGCTCAAGTCCGGACGACCACCCATAAACGGGATTAACGGAGCAAACCTTGCGACATGCTTAAACGAATCATGTCGGAATTCTGGAGAATTGTGAAAAATTTTACGAATCAGCGCCAAAATTTTGTCGCTAAAGCGTAGGTAATATTCATGATTAATACATTCAAAAGCCATATGTAACTAAATTATAAAAAAAGAGGTAGCAAAATGAATTTTGACGCAGAAAAAAGGATACATGAGAGCCTCCCGAAGTATATAGAGGCCCTAAAACAGCTCGTACGCATTCCGTCCATCAGTTTTGACAATTTTGACAAGAAATTTGTTCTTGAGAGCGCAGACGCTGTCAAGGAAATGTTCCAAAAAGCCGGATTTACGAATATTCAATTCTTAACGCCTCCCAGCGGGCGCCCCACGGTTTATGCCGAGAGCCTTACCCGCAAAGACAAACCGACCGTTTTGCTGTACGCCCACCACGATGTGCAGCCCACCATGCGTGAAGCCCTGTGGCAAACCAAGCCCTTTGAGCCAATCCTAAAGGGAGACCGCCTGTACGGGCGCGGTACCGCCGACGACAAAGCGGGCATCATCACGCATATCGCCGCCACCGAACAGGTCCGCGAATTTCTGGGCGACGAGGGCCCGAATCTCAAATTTATCATCGAAGGCGAAGAAGAATCCGGCAGCGCGGGTTTTGAATCCATTTTGAGCGAACACGCCGAACTCTTAAAATGCGATGCCGTCATTGTCGCTGACCTCGGAAACTTCGCCAAAGGCGTTCCGTCCATTACCACGACGCTCCGTGGCATGAGTGCCGTAGCCGTGACATTAAGCGCTACCAAGGCGCCACTCCATTCGGGCAGCTGGTCAGGCCCGATTCCGGACCCCACGCAGGCCCTTTGCCGCATGATAGCCTCCCTCACCCGCGATGACGGCAGCATTGCCATTCCGCATTTCGAAGACGGCCTTGTTCCCCCAACCGAAGCGGAACTCGCCTCGTACCGGAGTCTCGGTTACAGCGAAAAAACTCTCCGTTCCGAAGCAGGCGTCTTGGCTGGAACCAAACTAACCGTACCCGAAAAAGAAATTCTGGAATCGCTGTGGCGCAGACCATCCATAGTCGTCACCGCCATTGAATCTGGAAGCCGAGTCAACGCCGGAAACGTTTTGCAAAACAGCGCCTATGCCCGCATAGGCATTCGCCTTGCCCCAGGGATGGACGCCAACGATTGTACGCAAAAACTCGTTGACTTTTTAAAAGTTCGCGTTCCGAACGGACTCGAAAGCGAATTTATTATTGAAGACGGCGCAAACCCATTCACTACCGACACAACACACCCCTTCTTTAAAAAGATGAGTGACGCCATGGCTTGTGCCTACAAAACCGAGACAAAATTCATTGGTTGCGGAGCCAGTATCCCCGGAGCAGAGCTCTTCCGCAAGACCTTTGGCGACATTCCAATACTCCTAGTTGGAATAGAAGATCCGGAGTGTGCAGCCCATGGAGAAAACGAAAGCTTGTACGTACCCGATTTTGAGCACGGAATCGTGGCCGAAACGCTATTTTTTGCAAGTCTCGGCCAAGCTCAAAAGTGATTTAAAACACACGGGCCTTTTGCTAATCCATTCATAGACAAATAATTACCTAAATTAAGTTATGAAAGGTGCAATATGGGTAATCGACTGGTAATTTTAACAGGCGCAGGAATAAGCGCAGAATCGGGTCTCCGAACATTCCGCGGAAACGACGGAATGTGGGAACACGAAAACATCGAGGATGTGTGCACTCCTCGTGCTCTTCGTCGTGACCCGAAACGCGTTATGGATTTCTATAACTTTTTGCGCAAAGGACTCCCGAGCCACCAGCCAAACGCCGCCCATATCGCCCTCGCCGAATTAGAAGACCGTCTTGGGGACGATTTCCTTTTGATTACCCAAAACGTCGATGACCTGCACGAACGTGCGGGAAGCAAGCGAGTTCTCCACATGCACGGAGACTTAATGAAACTCCGCTGCACGCACAACGAGAACCACGTTTTCCTTTTTGACAAAGAAGAAACGCTAGACACAAAGTGTCCATTCTGCGGAGCTGGAACTCGCCCCGACATTGTATTCTTTGAAGAAATCCCTCTATACATGGATCAAATTCAAGAAGCCTTGAGAGAATGCGATGACTTCGTATACATTGGCACGAGCAGCGTTGTTTACCCGGCAGCAGGCTTCAAGAATTTCGCCAAGCAATTTGGCGCGAAAGTCACCTGCCTCAATTTGGAAATTCCGGCACACGACCGAGATACCGATGTTTTTATTCAGGGCAAGGCAACCGAAATCGTGCCCAAGTGGTGCAAGGAATTCAAGTAGTCCGCACCAACAACACGCATAAACAGTCCGCGCAGCACACTTTCAAAAAACTATATTTGCGGCATGTCCCGAATTTCAGAATCCGAAGCTCTTGATTTATTTTTGAACGCTCCTTTGGAGGAGCTTTGCTATCGCGCGAATGCAGAAAAGGAATCCCGCCACGGGAAATCCGTGTATTGGGTCAACAACCGTCAAATCAATTACACAAACGTTTGCGTATTGCACTGCAAGTTCTGCGCGTTTAGCCGCATCAAAAAAGATAGCCCGACCGCCTACGACTGGGACTACGAAACCATCCGCGGCAAGGCGGCCGAAGCGGTGAACGCGGGTGCGCGCGAACTGCACATTGTAGGCGGTCTCCATCCGGACCACCCGTTCGACTACTACATCGAAATGCTCCGCAAATTGCGCAAGGAATTCCCGCATGCAAACCTGAAGGCCTTTACCGCCGTGGAAATCTGCCATTTCGCAAAACTTTCGGGTCAAACTCCCTACGACATCATGGCGACCTTGAAAGACGCAGGTCTTGACGCCCTCCCCGGTGGAGGCGCCGAAATCTTGGTGCAGAGCGTACGCGACCAGATTTGCCCCGGCAAGGAAACCGGCGAGGAATGGCTCGAAGTGCACAGGGCCGCCCACAAATTGGGAATCCCGACAAACGCGACCATGCTCTTTGGCCACATCGAGAAGCCGAAGGACCGCATCGCCCACATGGCAATGCTCCGCAAGTTGCAGGACGAAGCGCCGGGATTCTTCGCGTTCATCCCGCTCGTCTACCATCCGGAGCACAACGCGCTGCACAAGATTGTACCGAACATCACGACGCAAGAAGACATTTTGCGCACGGTCGCCGTCGCGCGCCTGTTCCTCGACAACTTCCCGCACATCAAGGCGTACTGGATCCAGATGGGCATCGAGACCGCCATGAAGGCCCTGCACGCAGGCGCGAGCGATTTGGACGGGACAATAATCGAGGAGAAAATCACCCATGCGGCGGGCGCTACGGTACCCGTCGGGATGAGCCCCGAAAGGATGCGTGCGCTGATTACAAGCGAAGGCCTCGAACCCGTGGAACGCGACGCCCTGTACGAACGCTTCTCGTAACAGGAACGCAAGGCAACTTCGCCCCTAAAAAGCCTAAACTTTTAGATTTTAAACGAGAATCCAATTCACTCGTCAAAAATCTTTGTACATTATGGGTATGAAGATTTTGTCAAAAGTATTATCCATTTTAGCGGTTTTGGCCGCCTTCTCATTCGCCGACAGCACCATCGTTGATACGGCAAAAACCGCCGCGAACTCGGCCACATTTAACCGCCCTGCAGACACAGTCATTTCAACATCGGAAGCTGAAAAACAGGCAGCCGATTCCAAGCATGAAGCTGTTTGGATTAAACTAGAAGGCGATGTAGAGCCCAGCATGTACGACTTTTGCGCCCGCGCCATTGGCGAAGCTTTAGAGAAAAAGCCGGATTATATCATCTTTGAAATCAACACCTTCGGTGGCCGCCTCGACGCCGCCTTCGATATTGTTGACACCATTATGGCGGTCAAAGGCGCCACAACCATAGCACTCGTCAAAAAGAAGGCCATTAGCGCAGGTTCCCTCATTGCGCTCTCTTGTCAGCGCCTTTACATGCTTGAGGCTACGACGATTGGCGACTGCGCCCCCATTGTGCAAAACAGCGACGGCACGCCGCAAATCATAGGCGAAAAAATTCAATCTCCGCTCCGTGCCAAGTTCCGCAATTTGGCCCAACGAAACGGCTACCCGGAACTCTTGAGTTCAGCCTTCGTCACTCCGGAACTCGAAATTCTGGAACTCTCCGCCAAACTAGACGCAGGCAAAAAGACCGAACGCGACACGACTCTCGTGATTGAAGGTGAAAAATATATGGTGATGAGCGATAGCGCCAAAGCCTTCTGGGGTTCGCCCAAGATTCTCGTAAAAGAGGGCGAGCTCCTCACCATGACCGACAAGGAAGCCTATGAACTCGGGTTCTCCAAGGGGACCTTCAAGGACCGCGAAGACTTTGAGACAAAACTCGCCATTGTGCAAAAAAGCGAAGTCGAGACAACGATGGGAGAAGACATCGCAAGCGCTATCGCCGCAATTTCGGGTTTGCTCCTGATTCTCGGATTCGGCGCGCTGTACATTGAATTCAAGACGCCTGGCTTTGGCATGTTCGGCGTCATCGGGATTATCTTGATTGGAGTCGTATTCCTCGGGCAATTCGCGCCGCAGCTCGACGGCTACATTCCGGTCATTTTGCTCGTGGCAGGCATCGCCCTCTTCCTCGTCGAGATTTTCGTGATGCCGGGGACGTTCCTGTTTGGCGTTGGAGGCATCATCTGCATGATTTTTGCGCTCGCCTTGAGCTACGACCCGACGAACATTCCGGAGTACGTCCCCGAAGCCGTCGAAACAACATTTGACGCGACGCCCTGGCTGTTTGGCTTGCTATTTATATTGACATGCGCGGCCGTGGCACTAATCATCCCAGTGGCAGCAAGCAAGTACCTGATTCCGCTGTTGCCCGAAGGCTGGACCCCGATGCTCAAGACGGACCTCGAAAGTGCAGCCTCCCCCACCGAAGACGTGCAAGAAGTGAACGTGGGCGATACGGGAACGGCCAAGACGTTCCTCCGTCCTGTTGGCCAAGCAAGCTTTACCATGGCGGACGGCAGCACAAAGCTGCTTGACGTGCAAACCCGCGGCGAAATCATCGAAGCCGGCCAGAAGGTGCAAGTCATCGCCGTACAGGAAGCGCACATTTTCGTATCTGCCGACGAAAGAGGACTATCCTAAGCGCAATCCTATCAAGTATTTTAGTAGAAAATCGGCTCCAACCGAGCAAGTCCTCGGAATTTGGAGCCTTTTTTTGTTTTATCATCTTTTTTTTGCTATTATAGTCTTAGATAACATTTACGGAGAATCTTTATGAACACTCTTCTCACCGCAGGCATTGTCCTTGCAGCCATTATCGTCCTCATCCTCCTCGTCTTCATGGCGAAGTTCTTTAGCCTGTGGTTGCAGGCTTTGTTCTCTAGGGCGAACGTGAGCATTTTCCAGCTCATCGGTATGCGTTTGCGTAAGGTGCCGCCTCAGGTGATTGTGGAAGCGCGCATCCTCAGCTGCAAGGCCGGCCTCCCGGTCGACACGAACCTCCTCGAAGCCCACTACCTTTCCCGCGGTAACGTGCTCCGCGTGATTCAGGCTTTGATTGCCGCCAACAAGGCTAACATCAAGCTCGACTTCAAGGAAGCCGCCGCCATCGACCTCGCTGGCCGTAATGTGCTGGAAGCCGTGCAGATGTCCGTGAACCCGAAGGTCATCGAAACCCCGAAGGTTTCCGCCGTGGCTCTCGACGGTATCCAGCTCCACGCCATCACCCGCATTACCGTGCGTGCAAGCATCCAGAAGCTCGTCGGCGGCGCTGGCGAAGAAACGGTCGTCGCCCGCGTTGGCGAAGGCATCGTGAGTTCCATCGGTTCAGCTCAGAGCCACAAGGAAGTGCTCGAGAACCCGAACATGATTTCGAAGAAGGTGCTCGCTTCCGGCCTCGACGCCGGTACCGCATTCGAAATTCTCTCCATCGACATCGCCGACGTGGACGTGGGCCAGAACATCGGCGCCATCCTCGAAACCGACCGTGCCGAAGCTGACAAGAAGATTGCACAGGCAAAGGCAGAAGAACGCCGCGCCATGGCTTACGCCGCCGAACAAGAAATGAAGGCGAAGGTCATGGAAATGAAGGCCAAGCTCGTGGAAGCCGAAGCCCAAATCCCGATGGCCATGGCAAGCGCACTCCGCGACGGCAAACTCGGCGTGATGGACTATTACAACCTCAAGAACATCGAAGCCGACACGCAGATGCGTAAAGAAATCGGCAACGCTCCCGAGGCAAAGTAACAACGGGCACGGAGCCTAGATGGAATCCTTACTCATTCTCGTAGCGATTTTCGTTATTGACGCAGTCATCAAGAGTGCGGCAAAAAAACGTAAGCAGCAACAGCAGTTGCCGCCGCAAAATCAGTCGCACCCTAAGAATTCCGAAGACGAGGAAAACGACCGTAGCCAGGCTCCGCGAAGCCTCCAGGACTTGATCCGTCAATTCCAGGAAGCGCAGCGCGAAGCATCGCAAGGCACATACGTGCCGCCTACGCCCCCCGTAGAGGAAGACGAAGACGATGTGGACGAGTTGCCCGTGGTTACACCTGCAAATCCAGGGCATTTCAGTTTCATGGAAATCGCGGAATCCGTCATCCAGTGGGAAGAAGTCAGCGTTGATTACTTGCAAGACGCTTTTGGTTTTTCCAAGGCTACGGCAACGAAGGTTCTCGCAGAACTGCAAGAGCACAAGATTGTCGGCCGCGACATGGGCGACGGTTACTGTGACGTGCTTGTTCACGACAAGGTGGAACTAGCAAACCTGTTCAAACGCGAACAGCTTGAAGCTAAAAAAGCCATGCAAAAAGAGCTTGCCCGCAAAAAGGCTGAACTCCAAAGCAAATGGAAGCACAAGGCAGAAACGCCCAAAGCCTCCATTGAAGCCAACGCACCCAACGCAGTCAACGGCATCGACGCAGAGTTGGAACGTCAGCGCCAGCTGAACGAACTGGAAGCACGCGCCCACGAGTCCCGCGAAGCAGCTCATGCAGCAAACAGCGGGGAACTCGAAGCTCTTGCCGCCGCAGCAGCCTCTGTAGACGCCTCCACTACTGCAAAAACAATCCAACGCCACTTTAACATCGCCGAAATCCGCCACGGATTCATTTGGGCAAAAGTCATTGACGAGCCAAGATTCAAGCGTCGCTGGAGCGCTCGGGCTCGATAATCATTCAAGCCCCTTTCAAGTCCAATTCTAGCTCAAAATAGAACTTATCTCTTTTTTATCGAGAGAAAGTTCTATTTTCGCGTGTTTAAATTACCCCTTCGCAAATCTGCTCAAGAATGCGTTCAGGCGTTCGTTGCCCGACTGGTTGAACACGAAATCAGGCGTTCCCTGTTCCACAACCACGCCCTTGTCCATGAAGATGACCTTGTTCGCCACATCGCGGGCAAAGGCCATTTCGTGCGTCACGATGACCATCGTCATGCGGTCTTCTGCAAGGTCCTTGATAATCTTCAAAACTTCGCCAGTGAGTTCCGGGTCCAAGGCGCTCGTCGGTTCATCGAAGAACAGAATTTTAGGATTCATAGCGAGGGCGCGGGCAATCGAAACGCGCTGCTGCTGGCCACCGCTCAATTCGCACGGGTATGCCTTTTCCTTGCCCTCGAGCCCCATGCGTTTTAGCAAAAAAAGCCCCATGGCGCGGGCATCCTTGCGATCGTTGCCCAGGACGCGCACCGGAGCAAGGCACAAATTCTGAAGCACCGTCAAATGCGGGAACAAGTTGAAATTCTGGAACACAAGCCCTGTAGAGAGGCGGATTTCACGAAGCACGCTTGCCGAGGCGTATTTTGCGGCACCCTTCTTGTCCACCCCCACAATCATATCCTTGCCATTCACAGAAACGGTTCCCGCATCAAGCATTTCAAGCTGGGTAATGCAACGAAGAAGCGTGCTCTTGCCGGAACCGCTCGGGCCAATAATCGAAAGCACCTCGCCCTCGTTCAAGTCAAAGGAGATGTCCTTCAGCACAAGGTTTTCGCCAAAGGATTTCTTCAGGTGTTCCACTTTTAAAATTGCATTATCCATTTTCAAACCGCCGTTCAACCACTACCTGTAATAATTCAGTTTCTTTTCCAAATAGGCAAAAAGCGTACTGAGCAAAAGATTCGCGACATAGTAAAACACGCCTGCGACGAACAACGGATAGATGCTTGCATAGGCGGCCTGCTGCTTCTTGGCGAGCGAAAAAAGTTCCGTCACGGCAATCACCTGTGCGAGGGAAGTATCCTTCACCAAGGTAATCACTTCGTTCGCGCTCGCGGGCACCACCTGCTTTACCACCTGCGGCAAAATGATGCGGAAGAACGTCTGCTTTTTGGTAAGCCCAAGCATTGTCGCCGCCTCGTACTGCCCCTTGGGAATCGCCTGGATTCCACCGCGGAAGATTTCGGCAAAGTATGCCGCATAGTTTATGCTGAACGCAGCAATCACCGCCGGGAAACGGTCAAAGGAAATCCCGAGCCCAGAATATTCGCTCAGGTAGTAACTGCCGAAGTAAATAGCCACAATCTGCAACAGCAAAGGCGTTCCGCGCATCACGGAGATGTAAAACGACACCGGATAACGAATGACACGGAACCGGCTCATCTTGAGGACCGCAATGAGAAGCCCAAGCGGAATGGAGAACAGGAGCGTGAGCCCGAAGATGGCGAGCGTCGTGCAGAATCCATCCCAGAGAATCGGCAGAAGAGTTGCTAAATCAGACATAATTAGACGAGAGACGAGAGACGAGAGAAATTTTTTTAGACGAGAGAGATTTTTTTAGACGACAACTGCACAAGGCGAGAGATTTATGATATAACAAAACATTTTTCCAAACGGAGTAAAAGCAACTCAACAACGTAATCATCTAGCTATCTTTCGTCTCTCGTCTGTAGCTTTGCGAAGCAAAGCGTTCTTTCGCCTACTTACCGAACCACTTGGCCTGGATTTCAGCGAACTTGCCGTCAGCCTGCATAGCCTTGATGGTTTCGTTCACGGCGTCGCGGAGAGCCTGGTCCTTTTTGCGGAAACCAATGGCGTAGACTTCATCGCTGAGCCCCTCTTCCATCACCACGAAATCCTTGGCGTTCGAAGTAATCCAATACTTCGCGACAATTTCATCGAGGAACACGGCGTCGACACCACCCTTGTCCAAGTCCATCATAGCGGTCTGGTTGTCATCGAAGGGAACGATTTCCTTGGCGGCCTTGCCCGCGTCGGAAGCTTCAAGCAACTTCTGGGCGGTAGAGCCGTTCTGCACGGCAATCTTCTTACCGGCAAGTGCCACAAGGTTTGCAAGGGACTTGTCCTTCACGGAGAAAATCATGCGGTTCTTGAGATACGGGTCGCTCAAGTTCATGGCGGCGGCGCGGGCAGAGTCAACGCTCATTCCGTTCCAGATGCAGTCGATCTTGCCGGTGTTCAGTTCCTGTTCCTTGGCATCCCAGGAAATCGGCTGGGTCTTGAGCTTCACGCCAAGGCGTGCGCAAACTTCTGCAGCAAGGTCAATGTCAAAGCCCACAATGTTGTTGTCCTTGTCGCGGAAACCCATCGGCGGGAAGGAATCGTCGAGGCCGAGCACAAATTCGCCGGCGGCCTTCACCTTGTTCAAGGATTCGTCGGCCTTCGGGGCGTCGGACTTTTGTTCGTTACAGCCGACAAAGAAAGCGGCCAGGGCGATGCATGCAAGAAATTTTTTCATTTTGTGTACTCCATTTTTATCAAACTAAAATGTAGAAAAAAAGGTGCGGGAGTATAATCCACGCACCTCAAATCTCCTGTCAAAACAGGCCGCTCTAAAAAAATCTAATCGGAAAGCCGAGATTCCAAGGTCTTGATTTCCGTAGCGTCCAAGCCCAGCTTTTCAAGGTAATTTTCGGTAGCGGCCTGCAAGTCGACTTTTTCAAAATCATCGAATTCCACCCCCTCGGCAGCATAGGACAAGCGAAGATTTTGCACAATAATCTTTGCGAACCATTCCTTCTGCTCTTCGGTCAGCTTAACCTGTTTGTCATCTTGAACATTGTAATAGTTGGTGTAAGTCTTGACGTAGTCTTCCTTGATTTCGTCAAGCGAAGCGCCCATCAAGGCTTCGAGAACCGCAGACACGTAGCCCGCGCGATCCTTGCCCTCGCGGCAATGCACTAAATAAGGTCCCTTCATGGTAATCATGTGGCGGAGTCCCTTTACAAAACCATCCTTAAAGGCACTCGAAGAGAATGCCGCCGGGAGTCCCAGGAACAAAACATTTTGCGAGGCATAGTACGAATCGGCAAAACCCTCGTAGCTTTCGGCCCCAGCCTTAGTGTCGGTCAAGTTCAGGAATACGGCAATATGAGCTTCACGCGCCAGGGAATCTACGTAAGCGCTGCGGCCAAGGCTCGGATCAATCGGGCTTGAAGAACGGTAGAACCGACCCTCACCCATTCCCGTAGTTTTCACCATACGGAAATTCGCATATTCCGGCACCGTCAAATTCGGATAATTATCAATGGATGTTCCCTGATTCTGCGCTTCACGCATTTTGAGGTTTTCTAGGTAACCACCCTTTTCCTTCATCACAATGCGAACCTTAATAGGAAGTTCAATACCGCCATCAATAATGTACGGCGTTGCCGCGGCTCCCTCGGAATCCTTCGCAATCTTCAGTTGGCGTGTATCACCAAGATCCACACCCACCTGACCGTAGTTAATGGCAAACGTCAAATACTTTTTTCCCTTCGCCACGCGCAACAGATACTCACCCGACGAGACGTCATCGTAGTTCCCAACCACAGGGGCAACAAAAGTATCGTAGCCCTCCAATTCAATAGAAACAACGTCACCATATTCGAACACCTGCAAGAACGAATCCGCAGGCATAGCGAAATTCAAGTGGCCGTAGTTGAGCATATCGGATCCTTCCTCTAAAACGGAAGTTTCAATTTGAGAAAGACTTGACGCAAATCCACCAAAGCTGTTCTGCTCTTCGGAAACGGCTCCAGCAAAAGGCGAATCGGAATCATTCGTCGATTCCGAGCATGAGACACAAAAAAGGACAGAGGCACCCAAAAGCACACGTCCCAAGACATTCATTGAAAAAATTTTCATGATTAAACCCCCTCCCATAAAATCAGGCTATTCCTGAAAATTTTCGGATTATCTCATAAATATATAAAAAAATTCGCAGCACGGCATTTTTTTTAATTGGACCATTGCGGAATGTCAAATACCCGCTATAACGAAGAAATGCTGCTTCAAACCGTAAAACTGGTCCTGAAAGGCGACAAGTCTGCCGCAAAAATCGCCAGTTTTTAAGTTGAATTTCAGTGGACGCTAGTGAACTCACTTAAAAGCAAAACACTCCGCCACTTTTGTGGCGGAGCGTTTATTTGGAAATCCGTTAAGGATTAGTCCTTTCCGTACACCTTTTCGGCGTAGGTGGCAGTAGCCATGAGGTATTCGCGGTTCATCTTGGCGATGTAATCGACGGTGATACCCTTCGGGCAGGCAGCCTGGCATTCGTAAAGGTTCGTGCAGTTGCCGAAGCCTTCCTTGTCCATCTGTGCGACCATGGCAAGCACGCGCTTCTTTGCTTCGACCTTGCCCTGCGGGAGGAAGCTCAGGTGAGCGACCTTGGCAGAAACGAAGAGCATAGCGGAAGCGTTCTTACATGCAGCGACGCAAGCACCGCAACCAATGCAAGCGGCAGCGTCGAAGGCGCGGTCGGCATCAGCCTTGGGAACCGGAATCACGGATGCTTCAGGAGCAGCACCGGTGTTGACGGAAACGAAGCCGCCAGCCTGGATAATGCGGTCGAATGCGCTGCGGTCAACGGCGCAGTCACGGATGACCGGGAATGCAGAAGCACGCCACGGTTCGATGACGATGGTGTCGCCATCCTTGAACTTGCGCATGTGAAGCTGGCAGGTAGTCGTTGCATGGTCAGGACCGTGCGGCATACCGTTGATGACGAGAGAGCACATACCGCAAATGCCTTCGCGGCAGTCGTGGTCGAAAGCGAAGCCTTCCTTGCCCTGCTTCATCTGTTCTTCGTTCACAATGTCCAACATTTCGAGGAAGGACATGTCCGGAGATACATCGTTGATCTTGACAGTTTCGAATTGACCCTTGGTCTTGGCATCCTTCTGACGCCAAATCTTCAAAGTTAAATTGAGTCCGGCCATTATTTGTAGCTCCTAGTAACGAGGTGGACGTTATCAAATGTGAGAGGTTCCTTGGAAAGTTCCGGTGCGACACCGTCGCCCTTGTATTCCCAAGCACCGACGTAGCAGAAGTTTTCATCATCACGCTTTGCTTCGCCTTCTTCGGTCTGGCTTTCTTCACGGAAGTGACCGCCGCAAGATTCTTCACGGTGGAGGGCGTCGAGGGTGAGGACTTCTGCGAATTCGAGGAAGTCAGCCAGACGGCCGGCACGTTCCAGGTTCTGGTTGAAGGAACCTTCGGAGCCGACGACGTTGACGTTGTGCCAGAATTCGTCGCGGAGAGCAGGAATCTTTTCGAGGGCAGTCTTAAGACCGGCTTCGTTACGAGCCATGCCCACGTATTCCCACATGATGTTACCGAGTTCACGATGGATGTCGTTCACAGTGCGATGACCCTTGATGCTGAGGAGCTTCTGGATCTTTTCAGCAGTCTGTTTCTTGCAGTCTTCGAAGGCCGGATCGGATTCGGAAACCTTTTCGAGCTTCGTGCCGGCGAAGTAGCCGCCGATGGTGAACGGAATCACGAAGTAGCCGTCGGAGAGGCCCTGCATAAGAGCAGAAGCGCCGAGGCGGTTTGCACCGTGGTCAGAGAAGTTTGCTTCACCGAGGACGAAGCAGCCCGGGATGGTGGACATCAAATCGTAGTCAACCCACAGACCACCCATGGTGTAGTGGATTGCCGGGAAGATGCGCATCGGGACCTTGTACGGGTCTTCGTCGGTGATCTTTTCGTACATCTGGAAGAGGTTGCCGTACTTGGCGGAAACGCCTGCAACGCCCATGCGTTCGATAGCATCGGCGAAGTCAAGGTACACAGCCTGCTTGGTGTTACCCACGCCGAGGCCAGCATCGCAAACCTGCTTGGCGTTACGGGAAGCCACGTCACGCGGGACGAGGTTACCGAAGCTCGGGTACTTTTCTTCGAGGTAGTAGTAACGATCTTCTTCCGGGATCTGGTCCGGAGAGCGGGTATCGCCCACCTTCTTCGGGACCCAAATACGACCGTCGTTACGGAGGGATTCACTCATAAGAGTGAGCTTGGACTGCAGGTCGCCATGACGCGGAATGCAAGTCGGGTGAATTTGTGTGTAGCACGGGTTTGCAAAGAGGGCGCCCTTCTTGTATGCACGGAAGGCAGCCGTCACGTTGGAACCCTGAGCGTTGGTGGAAAGGTAGTAGACGTTACCGTAACCGCCGGTGCAAAGGCATACTGCGTCACCCACGTGGCTTTCGAGTTCGCCAGTGATGAGGTTACGGACGATGATACCGCGAGCCTTGCCGTCAACAACGACGAGGTCCATCATTTCGCGGCGGGGGAACATCTTGACCTTACCGGCGGCAACCTGGCGCATAAGAGCCTGGTAGGCACCGAGCAAGAGCTGCTGACCCGTCTGACCACGAGCGTAGAACGTACGGGACACCTGGGTACCACCGAAGGAGCGGTTGTCGAGGAGGCCACCGTATTCGCGGCCGAACGGAACGCCCTGGGCCACGCACTGGTCGATGATGAGGTTGGAGTTTTCGGCCAAGCGGTGAACGTTGGCTTCGCGAGCGCGGAAGTCACCACCCTTGACGGTATCGTAGAAAAGACGGTAGACGGAGTCGCCATCGTTCTTGTAACCCTTGGCAGCGTTGATACCGCCCTGGGCAGCGATGGAGTGAGCACGACGCGGGCTATCCTGAATGCAGAAGCTCTTGACGTTGTAGCCAAGTTCTGCAAGGGAGGCTGCAGCGGATGCACCGGCAAGGCCAGTACCCACGACGAGAACCGTGAACTTACGCTTGTTGGTCGGGTTCACGAGCTTGAGTTCAAACTTATGCTTGGTCCACTTTTCAGAAATCGAACCACCGGGGATTTTAGAATCAAGAATCATTAGTGGTCTCCTTAGTCAATATTGAAAGAAACTTGAACTTCGCCAACGGACGGAATGACGAAGGCGGCCTTTTCAGCAGCGGCCTTCTGCTGCTGTTGCTGTTCGTACTGCGGCTGGAGAGCGCGGGACTTTTCGATGAGTTCCTGCGTAGCCGGCTGGTTAGCCAGGTAGAAGGCGGCAACGGCGGTGACGCCAAAGCCGAGAGCGATAATAACACTGTAGACAATGCCACAGATGTCGATAATCGGGGTCCACTTCTGGTGGGCAATACCCATGGTCTGGAAGGCAGATGCGATAGCGTGGAACAAGTGCATACCAACGACGAACATGCTAATGACGTAGAAGGCGGCCCAAGCCGGCTGAGCAAACATCTGGATCGTGGTGAGCCACATGTCGCGGACAATTTCACCTTCGGCATTCACATAGAGGTAGTGTTCGCCGAACTTGAGCATCATGAGATGCTGGACGAGGAAAGCGACAACGAAGAGGCCAGACCAAATCATGGTGAACGTTGCAAAAGTCTTCTTACCCTTGCGAGCATTGACTTCGTAACCGACATCGCCACGAGCCTTCTTGTTTTCGAGCTTAAGCGTCACTGCGAGGAAGATGTGCAGTGCGAATGCAGCCACGAGCACCAGTTCGATGAGGTAAATCAGCTTTACCGGGAAGTGGAGCGGGTTGAAGCTCGTCAAGAACTGCGTGTAGGCGTTGTATGAAGCCTGAGCAGAAGCCTGATCAAAGTTCAAGAGTTGGAAGTTACCACACATGTGGCCAAGAACGAACAGGGCGAGGAACGCACCTGTGCATCCCATGATCTGCTTCTTACCGATGGAAGAAGTAAGATACTTGATGATCCATTGCATTTTGAGTTTATCTCCTTGAGAGGGGTCTTTTTTGTTTGTTAAAACTTAGAGAACGCAGCAAGCCTTGAGAGACGGCATTTCGTAAGCGTAGCGTTCTTCCTTCTTGAACCAGAAGTCGAGCTCGCGTTCGGCAGAAGCCGGACTATCAGAGCTGTGGACGACGTTTTCGGTCATGGAAGGGGCAAAATCGTAGCGAAGGGTACCGGGTTCCGCCTTAGCTGGATTGGTGGCACCGTTAATAGCGCGAACCTTTGCAATAGCATTTTCACCACCGAGACAGAGCATCACGGACGGGCCTTTGGTCATGTAGGCTTCAAGTTCCGGGAAGAACGGCTTCTCGACGTGTTCGGCATAAAAACCACGAGCGTCGGCAGACGTCATCTGGTGCATCTTGACTGCGCAGACGGAGAGGCCTGCGCTGATGTAACGATCGATAATACGACCAACCAAACCAGACTTCACTGCATTCGGCTTGATCATTGCAAATGTCATTTCCATTATTAGTACCACCTTTTTGTGAGTGTGTGTGAAATATAGTAAGGATTTAACGATTAGTGGTTGGTGGTTAGTGGTTAGTGATTAGAATTTCGGGAAAGTTCTGCACCTTCATTCTCTGTTTACTAACCACTGTTTACCAACCACTTTAATCACTCTTCCGAGATTTTTTTCATGAGGTCGTCGGCAAGTTTTCCGTTACTCTTGATGTTCTCGACTAGCCAGTCCACCGATTCCTTGAGTTCGCTCTTAGGATATTTCTGCTGGAATTCCTCAAGAACTTCCAGAGCCTCGTCCGAACGTTTAAGATTTTCGTCCAAAATGAAGCCTCGACTGAACAAGGCCTTCTCGGCATTCGGGTGATCCGGATACATTCGGTAGAACGCATGATATTCACCCTGAGCCTTCTCGTAATCCTCATCGGTTTCGCCCAGCATTTGCGCAATCTGGAACGTGGCCCACGCAAACAGGCTATCCTGCTCCGGATACAGGTTACGCAAGCGTTCCAACTTACCAACGGCCAAACTGACGAGTCTCATCTTGTAAAGAGAGTCCGCGGACTTCACCAAATTTTCAGGAGTTTGTCCGTAAAAATCAAAATTCAAACTATCACGATACAAAGCAATCTTCGCTTCCTTCCAAGCGTCTGCGTAATAGCGATCCATGCGGGACTTACGATAATCCGTAAGATTCCTCATTATTGCCGACAAGTGAGCTCTCTTTTCTGAAAGGTTGCTCTTGCTATTATAGCTACGATAATACATCCAATTTTCCAAATTTTTTGGATAAGTCATGTAATCGTAAATATCATTTCGAGCGGTGCTGAAGTTACGCACCGTAGGGTTCAGCGGATCGCCCCCACTTTCAAACAAGGTCCTCAAGGAATCTTCCGTAAAGCCCTTGGCCTCCATTTCAAAATCCTTGTACATATCACAAACATAATCGCGATGACCTTGACGAACAAGAGCCAAATATTCCCAGCTCTTATCGAGTTTATTCGCCCTGGCCTCAGCAGCAAAAGCAGCCCCCTCCATAAGCATATCTACAATGCGTTCGCGATTTTCGTTACTCGGAGTCACATTCGGGTTCATCTTGTATAAGCCCCACACATCGCGTTCGCGGACCACCGGTTCGCCATTCATGCTGGCAAGCACAAAGTTGGAATCCAAATCGTAATTAACCGCCTTTACCGCAGTTTCGACACTCTTCTTAGCGCGGTCAAACGATTTCTGTTCAGCCGGCACCTGCTCGGCAAGATAGAACACATGGTAAGCATTTTGAGAGGACTTTAAAATCGGAGAGACACTACCGGCAGGTTTCCCCTCAAAAACATGGAACAAGCCATTGACCATGCCAATGCCATACGGCAAAGCGTAATCCTTTTTGACTTTACCCACAAAACCACCATGGGCAGCCGTTTCCTGATTTTCACTGAACTTAGATGCTAGCG
Source organism: Fibrobacter sp. (assembly GCA_024398845.1). Classification (GTDB taxonomy): domain Bacteria; phylum Fibrobacterota; class Fibrobacteria; order Fibrobacterales; family Fibrobacteraceae; genus Fibrobacter. The sequence continues at coordinate 63,069 of JAKSIM010000004.1, forward strand.
CCATAAATGCAGCGGAATCCTGAGGAAGCTTAGTCATTTTCTTCGCTAGTTTAGCGGAATCCGCCGACTGAATATGGTAAACGACCATGGCAGGAACAGTCATAAACTCGGACTGGTGAGCATCGTAGTAGGCTTTCAAGTCGGGCTCAGGAATCGGCTCCTTTTTAATGTTGTACTTTTCAATAAGTTCCTTACCCTTATATTTGGCCCAGGAATGCTTAACTTCGTTTATAAAAGCAGTATCGGCACTAGCCGTATCGGCATTCTGGAACTGAGCAAGCCTGTTACGCTTAAAGACCATTAAAGAATCCGCATTTGAAGCCAAGTACATGCGAAACGCAATGCTCGGGCGCAATTCCATAAACGACTTCATGGAATCGCTAGCAAAATCACTTTGATGCCCCTGATAGTAGTTTCTCAGCTGTTCGTCAGAGAACATCATATTGCCCATCGAGAAAAAACGCTGGTAGGCAATCATTAAATAACGTGTTTCAAGAAGAGCGAATTCTTCCTGCCACTTTTTTTCTATTTCAGGGTACTTCGATAGGGCCAAGGAAGTAAGCGCGGCCTTCGAAAAAGCCTTTTGGACTTCATCCCTATATGCCGGAGAACGATCCCAATCGCGCTGGCCTAGAGCAATAAAATCCAAATCGGCTTGGTACAAATTTTCGGAACCGATTCGAGCCACTAATTCATCCTTAGGCCCGACGCCATTACAGGCAGAAAAGAACATGGAAGCTAAAGAAAGCGAGAGAAGTGCTTTTAATTTCATTAAATCCTCGAAAATCTGCATCAAATATATAAAACGAACTACACACACATCGCGATTCAGGCAGATGTTTCAAGAGTTTTCCGTACGGTAAGCGAAAACGCAAACAAAAATTTACAATCGTTTGCAAATTCCATACCTTTTTCACCGTAACTTTTTTGTAACCCTTTGAAAAACAACGAGTTACACAACTTTTTTGAAAGTTGTTTTCGGCCACCTCAAAATCCATTTTCTATACTTGTTAGTAAGTTGAAGAGGATAACTTCGACATTTTTTGGAGCCGCCGGTCTTACGACGGCTATTGTAGGCGTACTTGCTCTGTGCGTCTGGTTTAGTTACGTTACCTTTAAAACCTATTTAGAAACCCCTCACACCTATGGCGAAACGACAATCACGCCCTATGGTCACCATATGGACGGAATCATCTCGCACTCCTGGGACTCCATCAAAGTCAAAAACGGAGCACAGCAGGTAACAGTGCACGACGCCGACTTTCGCTTGAACATTTTTGGGGACAACAAAGGTTTGAATGTATCCTCTAGCGAAATAAATGTTGAGCTCTCCGCCAAAGACTCACTAAAGGAAACCAGCCCGCCGGCAGCGGAAGCCCCTCAGTTTCCCGAAAAAGCAAAGTTCTATTTGCCAGTCAACATCGATGTCAAAAAATTATCGGTCCAAGCTCTCGACAAGCATTGGGATGTTCAAGGGGTGTCCATACAAAGCGAAGGAATGCAAAAAGCGCATCTCTCCATCCGCGATATTTCGGGAGACTACCTCGCCCACTCGGCCAAATTCGATTTGCATGCGAACTTCGAAACGAGCGACGTCAATGTTTACGGCACCTTCAAGGCCGGTAAAGATTCCATCAACATTAATGGTTCTGTTCCCAAAGAAAATTTGACGGCCCTCAAGACAAACGTAAATATCGAAATCAACGATCCCAAAGAATGGATTCCAGCGGAAATTCCCGAAGCCGTTCCCGAATTGGGCAAGTTGCAAATCAAGGCCGAAGCAAGCCTAGACCCCAAGACGCACAAACCGAACTACAAGACAAATATCAAAACACGCATTGGCGAGTTTTGGCCACTGATGGCCCTAAACGTGAATGTCAAAGTAAACGGCGACGAAGACAATTTTCACGCAGACGTCCACCTCACGAACGACGAAGGCGGAAGCATTGACCTGGAAGGCGATTTTGACAAGAACCTAAACGGAAACGGCAACGGCAAAGTAAGCAAGATGAGCGCCATGTTTGGTCCGCAAATGATGCCGATGGACATGGACATTCACTCTTTCGACATTCACGACAAAAAGATGGACGTCGTCGCCGAAACTCGACAAGGGTCCGTAGTCGAAGCTTCAATGAATTTTGAAAACGAATTCACTATGACCTATACCGGAGACATGTCTCCATACGAACCTTGGGCCCTGGACTGGACTAAGGGCGAACTCGTCCTTGAGGATCGGTTTGACGTATACGGGACCGTAAGCAACGGAACAACGCGAATACTTGTAAAAATCAAATCCGTCCCCTACTGCTATCACGTATATGCGGATTCACTACAAACCGTTTTGCTCATTGACAAAACCGGAATTGATTTTTCGAACGGTATTATCTACACACAAAACGAAACGTTTGACTTTACGGGCGATGTACGTTGGGGAGAAAAGGCCCCGCACACGTCATGGGACGTAACGCAGAGAAACGGAGGACACGCTTACGCCTACGTCTCCATCATCGATTCCATCGCCGTAGACATTACCGCCGACAGTGTAGAAATCGCCACCGTTCCTTTTGCCGATATAAAAGTCGGCAATGGTATAGATGGAAAGGTAACGGGGCACTGGAAACAAAACTTTGACAAAAGCACCGGTGAACTAGAAGCAAACCTTACGGGCAACGTGCAGCAATTCAACTTGTCGGGAGAAATCAGAGCACGTCAAAACGGAGACACCATATTTGTAGAAAAGGCAGAAGCCACCCACAGCAAGAACAAAGTACAAGGCGAAGCGATATTCATTTTGCCAAACGATTCTAATCCAGACTTTACACCAACCGGCGTATTTCCGGTCCAGATTGTGCACGCCTGGGCGTCGGCTCGCGAATTCAGTATTCCACTTGTGCTAGAGCCTCTTGGCGATACAACGTTCGCTTCAGGATGGTTCGACGGAAACATGTCGTTCAACGAAAGTCGTGGTCTACAAGGCAATGTAGACTTTTCAGATGTAGAATTCAAAAACATTCCATCGCAACTCTTCAATATCAAAAAAATGAATATGTTTGCCGAAGCCAACAAAATGGAACTGAACGCCTACTTAGGAATCGGTGGCGGAGGTTGGACCGGCAATACGCAAATCATTGTAGACGACTTGTTCCAAACCAAGCGCCACGTAAGTATATCGCATAACAGCGATAACGGCGGCGACCTTTACGCTGAAGGTTTTATCGATTCTACACTCACCTTTAATGGACAAGTGAACATGAAGGGCTCCTGGTTCGTACCGGGGACTCTTAGCGAAGTCAAGAACACCGACTTGGTCATTGACGTAACCTCAAAATTAAGAGACGGCCTCAAGGGCATCACGGCAGACATCCACTCCGACAAAACCGTTTACCAGCCGCCCAAGCTGGATTACCTATTCCCTTTCAAGATACAAGGGCATCTTGAAAACGGACTCTTGAACTTCTCCGAAATCGAAACCAAAAACGACAGCGGCGAAACAGTTTCGGCCACACTACAATATGACCTAGACAGTCTTATTTTGCGAGCCATCGACATTCATTCATCCCGCTATTCCATAATCAAGGGAGCACACAAGCTAACCGCAGAAAATATTTCGGGCCACATGGAAGAAGGTTTAGACGATCTCGTAATTTCGGGAAACATCGGTTCCATTCATTACAAGTTTAAAGATGAAAACATGGGCGAAGCCGAAGCCTTCGGCAAAAGCGAGCTAAGCCTTTCTATTCCTCATTCCCGTGATGGCATGTTACAAAACAAGACCATTAGTGGAAACGTATCCATCGATAAACTCGTATACCACAGGGACCTAGAAATCGAAGTAACACCTTCCACCCTAGACAAGTTCCTCACGCTATTCAACAATGCAGTAGCCAAGTTACGTAACAAAGAAACAGAAGTCAAGATTTCAACGGCAGACCCAATTAACTTGTCTATACACGTAAGTGATTCCCAAAACGACTCCATAGAAATCGTGACACCATTTGCTACATTCCCCCTCACATTTGACATTTGGGTACTCGGCAACACCAACAGGCCTTTACTGCGCGGCGACGTAACCAACTCAAATGCAGGTTTCATTGGAGTCAAAGACATTTACGAATTCGACCTGAACAATTTTAGAATTTCTTGGACCGATGTTCCATGGCAACACGGCGTGGTTGACGTATCTAGCACGCAGGAACTCCCCTACTGCGATGAAGAAACCAACTCTGAAAAAGAAACATGCCCAGTAAATTTGGATATTCAAGGAACCATTACAAACCTACAGCCAACGCCAAGTAGCAACTGCGGAAACGAATCTAGTGCGGCATCCATTTACTACAACATTTTCCTAGGCTGTATCGCAAACCAGGATAACGAAACAACCGACTGGAACAAGCTTGCCGGAAAGGCCATTGGTAAAGTCATTTCGAGTACGGCCAACAAAACTTTGGGTGGCGACTACATTGGAGACATCGACATGAAGGTGATGCTCTTTGAAAACAACACCACCAACGAAAAAGACTCCAGCTACTTCAAGTTACCAATTTCTCTAGACCGCTGGGTCAAGGACTTGAGCCTTATATTTGGTTACACCCAAGACCAAAGTGAAAACCCCACCTACGACCAATCCCTCCAATTCGGGTTGAATTACACCTTACCGGTATTCAAAGAAAAGGAATACTCTCACAAGAACCACTTGTCACCCACAATGTCGTTATTCGCACAGCTCGTTTCTAAGCAGTATTTGACCAGTACCGGTACCGAGAACAACGAAAACCGCATTGAAAAGAATATCGGTATAAACTATGTTTACCGCTACTGGAACCCATGTTTACTTGGCATCGGTCATTGCGAAACCATAAATCCGAATGAACACGAATCCACAAAACCGCCCTTAAAGCCGGAGGCAAAAAAATGAAAAAGCTGATTTGCCTTTTGCTTTGCGCATTTGTCTTTGTTTTTGCCGAAGACAACATGAAACATCCGTGGTACACCGATTTTTACGGAAACAAGATTTTCTCGAATTTCCAACTTGACGAGCAATTGGACGTTCCCGAGGAATTCGGCCAGTTGGACACCACAAAGCAGGACTTTATGATGAGGCTTTCTTCCGAAAACATAAAGTCACTATACTACTCTCGTGGTTACTTTAGCCTAAACCTTAAAATGGAAATCCGTCGCCAGTACATTTCCCTAGATAGCGTACAACGTGGCTACCTATTCACTATTGACGAAGGCGAGCGTTACCGTTTTAAAGGCGTTCAAGTCAAATACCCCGAAAACACTCAAATCAACATTGATTCCACCGCGCTTAAAACAAACCAGGACCGTTTCTTTGAACAAGAGGACATTGCCGAAGACATCCAGTACATTCAAACAATGTTCCGTCGCGAAGGCTACCTTCACGTATTTATAACCCCGATGGAAATCCTTGATACCGTTCAAAAAAAGATTTTCGTTCAAATCAACGTGCAGCCCGGCCCCAAAGTGGTTATGGGAAACATACTCAGTACCACGCAAAAAGCCGGCGACCGTCGTAACGAAGCCGAAACGGGACTCACCGACACATCATGGCTTTCTTCACTTTGGAGAATACCGCATGGCGAAATCATTGACGGAAACCAATACAATTCCTTTAAAAACAAGCTTTTGTCAACGCAGCTCTTTACACAGATAAAACTAAACGATTCCCTGCGTAACGACGGACTTTCGGACGTACACCTGGACGTTGTAGAACGCATCCCTGGCGAAGCACGTTATGGATTCTTCTTTGAAGAAACCTACGGTTTTGGAGCGCAAGCCTATGCACGCCACAGAAACTTCTTTGGGACCTTCAACGAACTCTCGACAAACTTCCAAATTGCGCAAAACAAGCAAGAAGTTTCAGTCGGCTACGCAAACCCACTCCTCTTTGGCACTCGCTTCACCTTCATCCCAACAGCAATTCGCTTTGAAGACCGATTAACGTTCAACCACGAAAAGACAAACCCGCCGGCTTACCCCGACAGCCTCGAAGAACGTTACGAACTCATTAACCGCGGCGACCTTACCTTTGGCATTACGAATCACATTAGATTCCGTAGTACGCTCGATACACGTTACGTGAATAAAAACGAAGAGGAACTCTTTAAGCTCAAAGAAGAAATTGCACTCACGTTTGACTATACAGATGATTACTTTAACCCCACAAAGGGTATACGTTTCGCCCCAACCGTAGGCGCAGGCATCAACATGAATGCGTCTCTTGACGACCCAAAAATGATTGGAAATCCTTACACTTACGGCGCAGTAACAACAAATCTTTATTTCCCATTATTCTGGACATTCTACGGAGCCGTAAGCGGAAGCGTCGGCAAGTTCTTTAACAAAGCCATTGAAGACGACGCACGTGTATTCTACCAAGGTGGTTCGCGTTCCGTGCGCGGCTACCGATTCCGCCAAATTTACGCGAGCTACGAATCTACCGAAGAAAACGAAGACGGAGAGACCACGACCATCACAAACACGGGCCTCACGCCAATGTACCTGAGATTCAATCAGGAGCTCCGCTGGAACATGCCCTGGAAAACGTTAAAAGCCTGGCAAGTTGTACAATTCTTTGACTGGGCCAAAGTCACAGACGAAGAAAGTGACGTTTACAAAGAAAAATCTAACGCCAGTTTGGGCTTTGGAGTGCGATACCGCTGGCAGTTCCTTACCTTCCGCTTAGATTACGCGTTCAAAAAGAACTTTGACGATTGGAGCGCCGAACACTTCGCTACAGGAAGATTCGCGTTTGACCTATCACAAACGTTCTAGCTTAAATTCGGGTCGCCGACTTGTAAATGTCGGCCAATGTTTTTTTGCAAGGCGAAACCGTCGCCACAATGCCCGCCGAAGCAAGAGCCGCATTGATTTGCTCAGGAGTTGATCCACCCGATACATTTACAGAAAAACCTTGCACTAGCATCGACTGGGGGAAAGCGTCAACAACACCCGTTGCTAAAACATGTCCGCTGTCAATAATGGCGTAATCCGTCGCCTCGGATTCCATCTCGGCCAAAATATGCGAGCAAACAATCGCCGTGCCACCATCATTGTGACGCCATTCGGCAATGAGTTTCCACACAAGTTCACGGGCATTCGGATCTAAGTTCGCCACAGGTTCATCCAAAATCAAAATTTTGGGGTTATGGAGTAGCGCTCGGGCAATTTGCACCTTCTGGCGATTGCCAAGCGAAAGCGTCGAGAGGCGCGAAGTTAACGAAGGCAACTGCAAACGTTCAGCAAGCATTTCAACACGAGCGCGAGCAGCCCCACCCACAAGGCAGGCACCCTCGCCCATGCCGTAAAACCCGGCAAAATAGCTCAAGTATTCTTCAACAGAAAGTTTTGGGTACACGCCCGGATTTTCGAGCAGCACACCATAGCTTTTTGCATCCAAGAATCCATCCGAATTTTTAAAAGCAAAATCAATTTTGAGTTCACCCGAAAACTTCGTCAGCCTTCCGCACAAAAGTCGCAACAAAGTTGTTTTGCCAGCCCCATTCGGGCCAAGCAAAGCAAAAAAACTTCCCTGCGGGATTTCGAGAGTCACTCCGGCAAGAGCGTCGCGCCCAGCCTTCGGGTAACAATAAGTGACATTCTCGAACTTAATCATAAATTTTCCACGCCGTTACAAACTAAAAAACTCAGCCACGTTAAATTTGCGCCGTTTCATTTGCAAATTCAAACGTAAACCCGAGCATCTGCAATTAGGCGCAATACGCCTTAACAGCTTCACTCGGATTCTTGATGAGTTTAAAAGCCTCCTTGCTTTGATGCACGGCTTCCAACTGAACCTTTTCGCTTGCACGTTGCAAGAACTGAATGCAGCGCCAATCCGTACGCACTGCAGCCATCTGCACGGCTTCGGTACGGCAACGGATACTCACATACTCCAGCGCATGAAAGTCTCGCTTCACAGCAGCCATCACCACGGCAGCCGACGGCGCTTCGATTTCTTGAATGTACTTCCAGTCGCGCTCGACAGCGGCCACAAGCACCTTTTCGCCAGGATCACGAACAAACTTGAGAGCTTCCGCATTCTGGCGAACCGCCTCGGCCCACAGTTCATCGCCAGCATTCTCAATTTTGCGCACAATTTTCCAGTCCGCACGAATAGCGGCCTTTAAAAGTTCCGGATTGGAGACAAACTTGAGGATGTTCGGGTCGGCGTTCATAGCCGTTTGCAAGGCCGCTTCGTCAAGCGCATTCAAAGCAGTCTTGAGAGCCTCGCAAAGACCGTTTTTTACATAGAGAATGGCCTGGACATTCTGTTCAAAGGCAGCCTTTTGAACCGCCTCCGTCGGATTTTCAATCAGGCTAATGGCATACCAGTTGAGCTTGACGGCTTCCAACTGCTGTTCTTCGGTCGGATTCTCAATCTTCTTAATTTCGGTCCAAGACTGCATAAAACCTCACTTTTACGCCGTCTAAGATAGCAAAAAAGATTCTTGAAAGAGCCGCCAACATTCGCAGGGACTCGGCTTAAACGCAAAAACCGGCAACTTGCGAAGGCAAAAACAAAAGCAGCAAAGGCCGAAACCCAAGAGCAAGCCACATAAAATAGAAACCTGAAATCGGAACGATTCATACGAAGACCAGAGTTTAAAGTTCCTTCACCCAAAGACCGTGGATATTGCAGTAGGCGTAAACAGCAATCGGCGTAATCGTTTCTTGAATATGGAATTCAAAGACAGGAGCGTCCCCCGGCTTTAGGTAATGCACCTGGAAACCCGTCTTGGATTGCAAAAGGATCCATTCAATGTAATGGTCCTTTGTCATCGGATGCGGAGTTTCTCCAACCGAAACAATAACTTTGTCTGCAAACTTTTCAACCACGGGTACGTGTTTTTCGATTGACGCCATCTCCGACGCAGGTTCTACGAGTTCCATCTCCTCGCCACAGCAGGTGAGCGGCATGCCCGAGTCGTACAAATGAACAACGATGTTGCCACACAGGCGGCAGCGGTAAATTTTAATCTGATCCATAAGGACCTCCTTGTTAACCTTAATGTAGCGCCTTGAAAACTTCCACGACAAGGGGGAATTTAATGGATAAGTAAAATATGACAAAGGACAAAAAAGCCCCCGGCTTTAAACCGGGAGCTTTTTAGCAATCGGCGGTCAATGCAGACCACCAATCACTGTTTACCGTTTACTTGTACAGCGGGTGCTTCTTGCAGAGGTCAACGATTTCCTGACGGATAGCCTTGAGAGCTTCTTCGTTGTCCTTGTTCTGCACGGCGCGGTCAATGATCTGGGCCACGAGGCGAGATTCGTCTTCGTTGAAGCCACGGGTCGTGATGGCGGCAGTGCCAAGACGGACACCGGACGGGTCCATCGGCTTGCGGGTATCGAACGGAATCGTGGAGCGGCTGCAGCTGATGCCGACCTTTTCCATGGCCACTTCGGCTTCCTTGCCGGAAACACCCTTGGAGGTCATGTCCACCACCATGAGGTGGTTGTCGGTACCGTCACTGATGATCTTGTAGCCGAGCTTCATGAGTTCGTCGGCCATGGCCTTTGCATTCTTGATGATGTTCTTTGCGTATTCCTGGAATTCCGGCTGCAAAGCTTCGAGGAATGCAACAGCCTTACCGGCGTTGATATGGTCATGCGGACCACCCTGCATACCCGGGAACAAGCCCTTGTCGATTTCCTTGGCGAGGGAAACTTCCTTCATTTCGCCCTTCACCATCTTCTTAATCATCTTGTCCTTGCACATGATGATAGCGGAACGCGGACCGCGGAGAGTCTTGTGGGTCGTGGTCGTCACGATGTCGAAGTACGGCACCGGAGATTCGATAGCCTTACCTGCGATGAGGCCTGCAACGTGGGAAATGTCAGCCATGGTGAGAGCGCCAACTTCGTCGGCGATTTCCTTGAACTTCTTCCAGTCAAGGTTGCGGCTGTAGGCGGAGAAGCCGGCGAGAATCATCTTCGGCTTTTCACGGAGAGCGATTTCGCGGACCTTGTCCATGTTGATGCGGCCAGTTTCCTGTTCCACTTCGTACTGCACGAAGTTGTAGAGCATGCCGGAGAAGTTCACCGGATGGCCGTGAGAAAGGTGTCCACCGTGGTCGAGCTTGAGGCCGAGGACCTTGTCACCCGGCTTGAGAACGGCGAAATAGACAGCGGCGTTTGCCGGAGAGCCGGAAAGCGGCTGCACGTTGGCGTGGTCGCAACCGAAGAGCTTCTTGCAACGTTCAATGGCGAGGGCTTCCATTTCGTCAATGACTTCGTTACCGCCGTAGTAACGCTTGCCCACGTAACCTTCACTGTACTTGTTGGTGAGCACGGAGCCCATGGCTTCCATGACAGCCTTGGAGGTATAGTTTTCGGAAGCGATCAATTCGATGCCGTATTCCTGGCGTTCGGCTTCCTTCTGGATGATGTTGTAGATTTCCGGGTCTGTCTGTTGCAATGTAGATTTAAGCATTATTGCTCCTTGAAATTTTTGCACCCAAAAGATAGTATTTTTCACCCCAACCCTAAAGACACAAAATCAAAGATTTTTCTAAAAAATCGCCAATTTTTTTGCAAAAAACAACGTCCCCTATGCTAACGCATTGAGCATCAACACGTTACAAAATTGACGATTGAACGGAACCCCGTACCTAATTTTTGTCCAATTACCTTGGGCCGCTACTTTCTTTTATACGCCAAGCCAAATCAGCATCGGCGTTATCAACAGCATACTTGTAGCCGGGCTTGTAGCCTTGGGCATCGCCCTTCAGGTCCTCGCCACCCACAGAATACCAGTTATGCTGCATTTTGGGGAAACCGATGGTAGAATCGAACGGAACGCCATCATCGTCAAACAAGCGATAAACCGCCACCGGTGTTTCTATATTGAAAATATTGTTTTCAATAAAACAACGGGCGGAATCCGTACATTCAACTCCAGCGTTGTCCACATCCATAAAGAAATTGTTGTAAATGTGAGCCGATCCAAAGCGAGCAAGAATACCGGCGGAACTCATGTTGGCAAAGTAGTTGTGATGAAGCGTTGCCATCTGTACAGAATCCACAGAAAGATCCGGTTCCAAGCCAAATAATATACCAGTCTGGGCATCTTCAAAACGGCTCCAGGAAACAGTCACGTTTTTGGAGCAGCGTTTAATGTCCATCTGCACCAGCGGGTACCTTTCAAAAGTACAGTGATCGACCCATACGTAGTTCGTTCCATTATGAATAGAAAGTGCACGACGGCTCGTGGAATCCAATGTCGTAATAGAAGGTTCCGTAAACGTCAAATTCTCGAATATCAGGTTGCTTGACTTATCGGTTAAAATGCCCATACCAGCAATGCGAATATCGCGACCGCGACCATCAATCGTCTTGTTGCTCTTAATGCGAAGCGGAGACTGCAAATTGTACGTACCGCTCTTTTCAAACAGAATCCAAACCGAGGTATCCTTGTAGGCGCATTCACGAAGTGAACCCGGAGCAATAATTGCCTGCGTCGCCGCAGAATCTGTAGCAGTCGTATCCTCAACAATAATGTAGTCGTCCGTCGTGGTGACAATGCAGATTTCTCCAACATTTTCGGAGCCATCCAGCGGACCAGCGCCACCGCGCACCCCTTTGGCATACCCCTGGACCTCGGCAAGCAAAGCGTCGTGAGCCTTCCAGTCTTTGGAGAATTCACTCACTTCTTTTTCGTGCGGGGTCGAAACGGAATCCAAACTTTCTTTATTTACGCCACCCAGGTAAACATCGTCAAGGAATACGGTATCACCCTTTGAAACACGGAAATCAATGCGGCTCACAATAACCTTTTGTTTAGAATCGCCGCTAGGCTTAGACGCCTTACCATAAGGAGTCATCTTACCCACCGGAATGCTGAAGCCCTGCCAAACCTTAGAAAGTTTCTGTTCATACAAAAGGCCACTTTCAACACTATCGGCATCGCCATAGCTCAAGCGGATTTCGAGTTTTCCCGTACCGCGCGCGCTAAACATAAGCGTATCGAGAGAAGGCAACACATAATCTGTTTTGTAAACGCCCAAAAGGAATCCCAAACGATTCGTGGTACGAGCGCAACCACCCGAAGCACAGCCTTCGCTTCCCGAATAAGTCATTGTCAGGGTTTCGTCCCAAAGAGGCAACAAGTTCTTGCCGTCGGCATCCAACGTGTACCACCAGCCATCGCCAAGAATTTCACCCGTTGCAGACTTTCCGCTAAACGATTCAAAATTTTCAACAGCAAAGCCCCGGGGTGCCCCAAGACTCACCTCGGGAACCACCTCGCCCGCACTCGCCTGGAGCGTGACGGAACCACGGTTACTCCGGCTCTCGATAAGCACAGAGAAATCACCCGCCGGAAGGCTATCAATAACGTAATGTCCCGAACTGTCAGGAACAACAAAACGTTCAAGTCCAGGGATGCGGATTACAGAGGGTCCCTGTCCTGCAGCAACGTAGCCTTCGATTGTCGAGAGTTCCCCCAAATTCACGGAATCAAGCGTTAACGACGAGCCCTCTCTCAATTCTACATCGAGAACGGCACCACTCGCCACAGACTCCTGCAAACTGCGAGCCTCAACCGTATAAGATCCAGGATCCATCTGTTCGAATTCAACACGACCGTTTTCATCGGCATCAGTCCAACCAACTGTATCCAAGCCATCGGACAAGAACGCCGTCGGAAGCACACGAACACGAGCCATAGCAGCAGGCGTTCCATCGGCCAAGCGAATCTGCATGGCAATTGTCGATTCAGCTTCAGTACCACCGGCAGCCGTTTTACTTTCATTAGAACACGCCGATAATGCAAGCGAGCACATAGCGGCAAAGGAGACAAACGTTAAGAACGAAAAATGCTTAAACATTTTCACCCTCCTCGCTATCATTTAAGCTTTCCTTGGAATCCAAAGTTTCTTGACCACGAATACGACGCTTGCGGCCACGACGCTGCGGAGGCGGATAAGGATCGCTCAACGGGAAGAACTGCATTCCCAGCTGAAATACGCGATTCGGCTTTTCGCAAGCCGCCACCTTAGCCAAAACCTCTCGACGAAAACGGCGAAACATTTCAACCAATTCCTTATATGTATTTTCGTCACAACCAAAGGCCAATGTTGACAAATTCCTTTCGGTATGGCCAAAACGGTCAAGGGCGGTCTGCGCCACATTTAAATTCTGTTGTATATACGAATTCACAGCAGTGCTATACGACTCCGTACCGCTAGAAATAAGCCCCTGAGTTTGTTCGTAAAAACCAGTCTGTTCATTTTTCTTAATCATAGACAGGCGTTCCAATAGCGCAATGGAACTTTTGACCTGACTTGCTGTAATTGGCGGTCGCACCATAAGTCCAAGAGCAGCGTCGTCACCCACATAAGGGTAGAATGTCACCAGTTCGCGAATAACTGCATGGTACCAGTGGTCAAAATACTCAAACTGATCCTTGGCCAAATTTTCAACCTTGCATTCCTTGGTAGCAACGAGTTTTTCAAGATATTGGCGGCTTTCAGAATGATTTTTTGCCTGGTTAAAGGCAACCATGTTCGCAAAGTAGGTCTTTTCGCGTTCGTCCTTGCAAAAAATTTCGGCAAACGTCGAAACCAATCGATCTGTAATATTGCGCTTGCCTTGCAAAATCTTATTGAACATCGAAGAGTCAAACCCGGCTTTTTCTGCAATATAGCGGTGACTAAAACGCCAATCACCAGCATGGCGTTCCTCATACGCATCGCGCAGGAATTCGCGATAATTCAAATATTCAAAAAGATTAATCATATTATTAATATAACAATTTTTATTAAACGTGGACAATTAATAAAAAAAATAGTCCACATTTTACTTTAAAAGACGTACAAAACTCGCATTTTTCCCATCAAGTGAGATTTTCACCACATAATGACCTTGAGGCAAACGAGCCGCATGATCCAGCAAATTAACGTCACCGGCCCTTACAGAACGTATTTCGCTAGCAACCGTTTTGCCAAGCGAGTTCATCACGCGTACATTCAAAAGGCCACCATTCGTCCGCACGGTCCATCGAGCGGCATCCACCTTCAATGCAGGGGCGGTAGCCACAGTAGCAGTATTCGTCTGCGTTTCGCCAACGGGTTCATATGTACTGCCCATGCGGTAAACGTAATCATTAGTAAAGCCAGCCATATCTATATTCGGGCCACCATCGTTTGTAAGCGAAGTGAACACCATGTCAAAATCGCAGGCATCCAGCCAAACACCCTCAATATACGCGGTGTCCCACGTATCCCAACTGCCCGTGGGTGCAAAAACAACATCGTATTCCTTCGCGTCAATCTTCACTTTCATATCGCGGTTAGACGCGCCATCAAAAGAATAGCGAATAAATACTTTGGCTTCTGTAGCCGAACGTTCCGAAACCATCTTGTACGTCGCAGTACTCCCGAGTTCATTCGCAAAATTAAAGAAGCCGTTGCCAACAAAACCCGTATGGTTTTCATCGGTTGTTCCACCAGCCTCTTCCGGGAACGAGAGGTCCATCAAAGAAGGCCATTGTTCCGTACCCTTCATTTGAGCATATTTCAGCTCCGCAGATCCCGACGAAATTTCAGTCGTGGAATCCGATGTCGAAGAAGTTTGCGTACTTGTTGAAGATTCTGCATCGTGCGAAGTCGCAACACACGCAGCTCCGCCCTTGAACATGGCCGTATAAGTCACGTTACGAGCCGACGTTTTGAAACCATAATACAGCTTATTTGAAGAAATCTTATTGCAGTCATCATCGGCCCAGTATTCAAACGTTTCTCCATTACCGGGCGTCACGCGAAGCGTCATCGGAGTCCCCGCCGGGAACTTCTGGTTCTGCGTAATAAGGCCCCTTGTCGAAATATTCGCCTTCACCGTCACATTAAAACGAGGCTTGATTGCAGAGACGAGAATCGTCATCGCCGCCTTGGATTCATCAGAAAGGTTGCTTGCCGAAACTTTATCCTGGAGTTCCTCCACAATCATGCCGCAGTGGCCCAAGGAGCCCATCTCCTGAAAATGCGTGTTGCCGTCGGAACTACCCGAAGGAAAGTTCGGATACAACCCCGCATCCAACTTGAGGTACAAATACGTCGTTACATAATCGGGAATATTCTTGTACGTGGTATTGTACGTATTATACGACTTCATGTTCAAATCGACAAACGGAATCTTGTACGTTTTGGAAAGCGATTCCATTTTACCTCGGGCGTCGTAGTTGTTGGCGCCAGTCGAGAAAATATTACGTGAACCATTCATGTTCATAGGCGAAACAAGCACAGGAGTGGCGCCATGTTTTTGCGTCACTTCTATATACTGCTTCATGTAATATTCAAAGGAATCAATCGGTGTGTAGCGATCCGCCTTGTTATAATCGCGGTCGTTATGGCCGAACTGAACAAACACGTAGTCACCCTTTTGAATGCTTGGTTCCAAGTCCCTTAAGCGTCCATCGTTAATGAACTTCTTGGAACTGCGGCCACCAATAGCGACGTTATTGATTTTTACGCGAGAACCATCAAAGAAATAGCCAAGAACCTGCCCCCAACCGGTTTGCGGGTAGGCACTATCCTTATAGTTGCAAACCGTCGAGTCCCCAATCACATGTATGGTAAAACTCGTGGAATCACTCACGGCAACACCAGCGAACAAAGCAGCGGCAAGAGCTAGTTTAGCAATACGATTCATTCGCAACTCCCCCGTATTAGCGCAATTTTGCCCAGTTAAATTGTTGAACGGAGCCATTCACGCGCACAACAACATGGTAAAGCCCATTCGCTTTAACCATCGAAGAAAGGACTGACGTTGAGACAGTTCCATTTACATTCTGTTTTGCAACGATTTTACCATGTATGTCAAAAACGCTCACTTCAGAAGAGGCAAACGAAGCAACTGACGACAAACGAGATTTTTTCACAACTATCGTCAAAGAATCCGCCGGGTTTGTTGCAGAAGTGTCCTTGACTTCATCGCATTCATCGCCACGGCAAACGCCCGCCATGCTGAAGCCGAACATGTCGATATTCGGGCCACCATCGTTCGTGAGCGACATGAACTTGAGTTCAGCCTCGCCTTGTGGCGCATCAAGGACAACGTAAGCGGTATCCCACGTGGTCCAGCCACCTGTAGGAGGCGCACTAATGTAGTAATCGTGATCCAAATAAGCGTTAATCATGCGGTCGCCCGTACCGCCGTTTGCATAAATAATGGAAAGCGTTGTATAACCAGCCCCCGGGAACTTCACCTTGAACGACCCGTACGATTTATTGCTGTTGTCAAAGTTGAAGTAACCGTCGCCGTGGAACCCGGCGTTGGTCTTTTCGGCATCAAAACCGTCAAACTGATCGGGATGGGCAGCATCGAAGAACTTCTTGATATCCTTATCGACAGCGACGGTCGATTCTTGACTGCCCTCCTCCGAGGTTACCGGCACAAACGTCACGTCTTCGAGACTCTTGGGAGTCGTCGTGGGGAACGCCTTAAGAGCCGCTCCATCGCCCGTGTACTTTTCAGCAGTTCCGCCTTCGTAAACAGCCGTAAACTGCGTCGCGGCATCGCCCATCACGAACGTATGGATGTACGGAGACTTCACATTGGAACGGCTCGGAGCCCCAACCTTGTTGCCATTTCCGTCGTACCAGCCGAGGAATTTTTTGCCACTCTTCGGAATCGTCTTGAGCAAGACCGTCATGCCCTTCGGGTAGTAGGCACTGATAGACGTCGCTTCGGCGGCATCGGCCGGACTTACCTTCACATTCACCATGTACATGGGAGCCATGTAGTCACCAAGTTTTTTAACAACAGGATCCTTGTGAGCGCGCATCTGTTCGGTAATGATTCGACCAAAGGCGTTTGCGCCATTCATCTGCAAATGCACCTGGTCTGCCTGGTCGCCGCCGAGGTTACTGTACTCGCTCTTGGTTGCATAGTTGAAAATGAACTGCTGTGCATACTTTTCGCCAACAGAAATCATGAGGTTCGCGACTTCTTCGCTCATGTCAATAAACGGGACTTCTAGTTCTTCGGCAAGTTGTTTGTTTAACGCCGGATAGCCGCGGTAACTGTTATGGATGGCGGTCGGGGAATCGTAATAGCAGCGGCGAATCGGACTCATGATGATGGGATTTGCGCCCTTCGCACGGACATCGGCCACCATCTTTTTCATGTTGGACTTAAAGAAATCCTCGGTACTATAGTTGATGTCGTTGATGCCAAACTGGATAACGACATAGTCACCCGCCTGCAGTTTTTCGGCAATGCAATTACCGTTGCTGCATCCTTTTTTGAAGAACATATCGTAATAGCCGACAGCAGTACCGCCAGACTTGTCCTTGCCACCGCCACCAAGCGACATACCGCCCTGGCCGCGATTCACGACACCCGCCAGGTTCACATCAAACCAGTAATGAAAATCCTGGCCCTGCCCCTGCTTGGGATAGTACCCTTCATTCCAATCCTGCATGGTGGAATCGCCACACATGTAGATGGTCACCTTTGCGAGAGCTGCGGGAGCCACGAGCATCGAAGCCACCACTGCGCCTTGCCAAATTCTATTAATCATTTTTCCCATATTTCAAACCAATCCCAAAGGAAGTCCAAGTTTTTTATTTGAGATGCTTTACCGCACTTTTCGAAATTAAGCGACCATTAAACAATACTTTAACCATGTAGATTCCGCCACCAAGCAAAGACTTATCTAGCGAGAGAACCGATTCTCCAGCCGAGACAAATTTCGAAAGTCCAGTAACCATATGTCCAGACACATCGTAAACATAAATCTCGGCGACACCCGATTCAGAAACGCAAAGCGTACCCGTTACGGCATCAAAAGAATTACGAACATTCTCGAACTTAGCCGGCGCAACTTGAGCTTCTTCTTCGGTAAAGGCTACCCCAGCAAGGGTAAACCCAAATTCATCGACATTCGGGCCACCATCAGTTGAAACTGACGTAAGCTTAATCGTATTAGCCCCCTCATTGAGTGTAATTTCAGAATCCAGTTCTACAGACTTATATTCAGTCCAACCACCCGTCGCGGCAAACGCCAAGGTACCCACATCCTTGCCATTTACCGTCAAGATCATATCACGGCTAGCGTTACCACCATTTGCAAAGCGAACGGCGAACTTAGATGTCGCAGACTTCTTTACATAAACGGTCCAAGTAGCATCACTACCAACCTCGTTTGCAAAGTTGTAATAACCATCGTTAAGCCATCCCGTATTTGTCGCTTCGTAAGTTCCATTACCCTTTTCTGGATTTGCCGCATTTAAAACTGAAGCATACGGGAAATCCGTTGTTTCACTAGACGACGGAGAAATATCACCGCTGCTGCTAGAAATATACGACGGAGGGTCTATAGTATCCCCTACGGCGTACACATCCGGCCTTTGGAGATTCTTGACGGCATCGGGCAGGTAATAGCCCAAGTGCGGAGGCTGGTTATATGCCACATTTTGCCAGGCCACGCTCACGCGGTAATGCGTATCGTGCATCAAAGTGTAAACGCGATGCTTGGTCACATCCTTTGTGGTGAACAGCGTTATCACGGAAGGGTCGCTATTGGACCGTGCAATGAATTCTTCACGCCAGTCCCCAAGCAAATCCGCCACAATGCAGGGGTTCGCCTTGGTGTAATTATTCAGGTAAGCGTCGTTCACCGAGTAGAAATTGAACATGCGGTCCACGGTCTTTGTGGAGCTATTCCACTTTTCAATTTTACCGCCGGTACGGCCCTTGGAGGCATCGCCGCTAGCATCCATCAATTCGTCCTGAAGGTCGCCGTCAAAGTAAATTCTAAAGTTCACCGACGGAACCGTGCTAGAGACAAGCTTGCCCTTGGAATCGCGAACACCACCACTGGCACCGCTCCACATTTCAAAGCCACGCACCGTTGAATCAATGTCCGCCGCCATGCCGCGGCCATTGTCCTTGCCGGTCTGCTTCGTACCCCAAATAATTTTGCCATCCTTGTCATGCATTTCATCGCTATACGCAACACCGGTATCTTCGTGAACATCCCACAGTTCAAGCCCCGGAAGATCTGGATCCAAGTCACTCAAGTGCATTGCGTCGCCATGACCAAGCCCCACACGATACTTTAGCGTACCATCGTGCTTGAGCGCTGCAGAACCAAAGATGATTTCGTCATAGCCATCGCCATCAACATCGCCCACGGAGAGGTTATGGTTACCCTGACCGTGCATGCCCTCGCCCGATTTTTCGGACTTGTGCAACCAGCGCTGCTTAAGTTCCTTACCGTCAAAATCGTACGCAGCAAGGTAGGCGTTCGTGTAATATCCGCGCACCATCACCACGCTCGGGTGGACTCCGTCCAAATACGCTATCGCCGCCAACATGCGTTCGCTGCGGTTGCCGTAGGTATCACCCCAGTTGTTGGTAATATTGCGCCCCGGCCAATAATCGATCGTATGGACGGCGGCTCCCGTTTTGCCATTGAACACCGTGAGGAATTCATTTCCGCTCATAATGCGACCGGCTGTCGTACGGTAATCCTTGTTTTTGTCACCAATGACGGTTCCCTTGCCATCGACAGTGCCATCACTTGTCTTTGCGACAATTTCGGCGATACCATCGCCATCGAGGTCATAGACCATGAACTGCGTATAATGCGCTCCCGCGCGAATGTTCTTGCCGAGGTCTATGCGCCAAAGTTTTGTGCCATCAAGTTTGAGACCATCCAAAATTACGGAGCCCGTGTAACCATCCTTGGAATTGTCTTGCGAATTGCTCGGGTCCCATTTGAGGACCAGTTCCAATTCACCATCGCCATCAAGGTCTCCCACGCTCATATCGTTTGCGGTATAGCTGCAAGTAGAGCCATCCGGCATTTTCTGGTCCGCAGGCACATCGACGCGAATTGTTTTATACGGGAATCCATCTTTGTTTTCAGAGAACACCAGCGAAGTTCCCTGCTGCTTGGACTCAACACCATCAACTACAGAAGAAAGGGAATAAACCGACGAAGCGGAGCCATCGGCATCCAAATAGTTCGTCGCTTCTTTTTCGCCAATGCTTGCAATTTTTTTGCCATCGCGATACAGGTTAAACTGAGTTGTCGGAGATTCTGTTCCTAACAGACGCCAGCTTACCAGCATACCGCCATTCACCTTAGCCGCAACCAGGCCGCGATTCAGCCTCTCGACCTGACGCGTTGCGGCAAAAGAAGGAACCGCAAGAGCCATGGCAAAAACAGAACACGCCACGACAGCCATCTTTTTTCTAAAACAACCCATATCGCATCTCCCGTATTGCCGATTCCGGCAAAAAAAACGTTCCAGGGAGGCACGTTTTAACCCTACCCTACCCTCGCGCCGCCCTGGAGAATGGGACGAACCCATTCATGATATTAAATATATATCATTTTTAATAAAAATGTCCACATTAATTTGAAATTTACAAGATTTGCAACAAAATCGAGTTTAAAACAAACTATTAGGCTGTCCACACTTCAAAAAATTTCATTAAATTTACAGAAATTGCCTCCCTAGCAAGCAGGGAGGCAATTATGTTTAGGGCGTTTTAGATGCTAAATTCTAGTTAAATTTCGCAAATTTTGCGTTAAATACCGGTTGGCCTTCAAATTTGACCTTTACGAAGTACGATCCCTCGGGGAGAATTGATTTGTCTACGTTTAACACAGATTCTCCCGCAGGAACGAACTTGGAGACTCCGGTCACCATACGTCCCGACAAATCGTACACGTAAATTTCGGCCATTCCAGATGTCGTTACCGAAATTGAGCCCGAAAGAACATCAAAGGAATTGGTCAAATTGTGGAATTTCGCAATAGAAGCCGGAGGAATATCGCCATTCGCGGAACTAGACGAGATATCGACAACCGAAGAACTAGACTGCGGGTCAACCGTCGAAGAGCCTGACTGCGGATTTTGGGCAGAAGAACTCGTCGGATCCACGGGAGTTTCCTTTTCGCCAACAATAAAAACGTCCGGCTTCTTTAAATTCTTGGCCATATCCGGGAGGTAATAACCCACATGAGGAGGCTGGTTATAGGCCACATTTTGCCAAGCCACACTTATGCGATAATGCGTATCGTGCATCAGGGTGTACAGCCTACGCGTTGTCGGAGCACCCGTTGAAATAATGTTGAGTTGCCCTGCATTGGAGCCATTACGGTAAATCACTTCTTCGCGCCAGTCGCCAAACAAGTCCGCCACAAGGCCCGGCGTCGATTTCGTACCATTATTCGAAGCAGAGCCATTCACTTCTCCCGCCTTAAAAATGGTTTCGATTTTCTTTGCCGAAGAATTCCACTTGGTAATGGTAGTTCCGTCCAAGAGTTCATCTTGCAGGTCTCCATCCCAGTAAATGCGGAAGTTCACTGACGGGCGCGTTGAATTAATTGCTTTTCCGCTAATCGAACGGATTCCTCCACTCACGCTGCTCCACATTTCGAACCCGCGACTGGTAGAATCCACATCGGCGGCAATACCACGACCGTTATCTTTACCGGTCTGTTTCGTACCCCAAATAATCTTGCCATCCTTATCGTGCAACTCATCGCTGTAAGCGGCCTTGGTGTCTTCGTGAACGTCCCAAACTTCAAGCCCCGGATGATCAGGATCGAGGTCACTCAAATGCATGGCATCGCCGTGACCAAGCCCTGTACGGTACTTAAGCGTACCGTCGTGATTAAGAGCACCGGCTCCAAACACAACTTCGTCAAAGCCGTCCCCATCGATATCCCCCGCCGAGATATTGTGGTTGCCCTGGCCATAAAGCCCCTGGCCACTCGTTTCGGACTTATGCTGCCAAATCTGAACCAGCTTTTTTCCATCAAAATTATAGGCGCCCAAATAGGCATTTGTATAATAACCGCGAACCATCACGACACTCGGATGAACGCCATCCAAATAGGCGATAGTGGCAAGCATGCGCTCGCTACGGTTACCATAAGTGTCACCCCACTTATTGGTAACATTACGCTTGGGCCAATAATCAATGGTATTCACGGCTTCGCCTGTTTTACCATTGAACACCGTCAAGAACTCATTACCACTCATAATGGTCCCCGTAGAGGTGCGGTAGTCCTTATTCTTGTCGCCAATGACATTATTTAGGCCATCCACAGTGCCATCGCTTGTTTTGGCAACAATTTCGGCGATACCGTCGCCATCAAGGTCATAGACCATAAACTGCGTATAGTGGGCGCCCGCACGAATGTTCCTGCCAAGGTCGATTCGCCAAAGCCTTGTACCATCGAGTTTAAGACCATCTAAAAATACGGAGCCCGTATAACCGGATTGCGAATTGTCTTTCGCGTTGCTCGGATCCCACTTGAGCACGAGATCCAGTTCACCATCGCCATCGAGGTCACCCGTACTCATGTCGCCAGGCGTATACGAGCATGTTGAACCATCCGGCATTTTTTGCTTAGCCGGGACATCCATATTGATGGTCCTGTACGCAGCGCCGTTCTTTGTGTCGCCAAGAATAACGGAAGCCTCAACTTGAGCGCCCTCTTTACCATCGACTACCGGTGCAACGGTATACTTGGAAGAAGTGCTTCCCTTTGCATCTTTATAGTTAGTTCCCTGAGTCGCCCCGATGGTCGCTATTTTTTCCCCATCGCGATACAGGTTGAATTCGGTCGTCGGAGCATCGGACCCCAAAAGTCGCCAGCTTACGAGTACCCCCGAGCCCGTATTGGCTACGGTCAACCCTCGGCTTAAATATTCCACTTGACGCGTCGCCGAGAAAGAAGGCGTCGCGAGCCCAAAAGCGATAGCGGCACAGGCCACCACTGCGGTAGTTTTGAATCCACAACCCATAGAACTCTCCAAACATCCATACTGTTTTTTTGACCGGGATAGTGCAAAAATAGCGTCCAAACCAACCTTTGCACTAACCCGGACGGCAGATTTCCACCGCATCTATTAATATAACTTAATTTTTATAAAAAGTCCACATTATCTTTTATTTTACAATGTTTCGTTGATTTATTATTTATTTGCGTTTATAAAATGTCCACAATTTGCAAGAAAACTGGATTTTTTAAAACGAAATTAAACGAAATCCTCCAAGTAAAAACCCTAAACCCCACTTGGTTTACTAAATTTGGGAACAATGCCTAATTGGTGGAAAAATTTTTCTTGGGAATGGTTGTTCGATAATATCGCAGCACGTTCCCCGAAATTTGTGAAGGTTATGGTCGTAACCGGCAAGTCGTTCCTGTATTACCACGGAATGACGCGTGCGGCATCCCTCACCTACACCACACTCGTGGCCGTTGTCCCCCTGCTCATTTTGCTTACTTCGATTACGCTTTCGGTCGGATTTGGCAGTTTTGTTTCGGACTACTTGCCGACCCTCCTTGACATGCTCAGCTTGGACTGGCCCACAGAACAGTTCACCGCCATCGTGCAAAACGCAGAGCACATTCCCATCGGCAAGCTCGGCTTTATTGGCGCTCTCGGTTTATTTGTCACCTTTATTTTGGCATTCGGAAGCCTCGAAACCAACTTTAACGTGGTTTGGGAAGTCAAAACGTCCAGAACGCTCGTTCGTCAAATCCAAGTCTACACACCGTTCCTCGTGATTGTCGCAGGCATTATCGGCATGTTTGCTGGCTTCGTGAACCACGTGCAAAGCGTTCTCTCGGTAATTATCGTAGACGGCTTCCACTTTTCACCTGAACTTTTAAAGATTCTCATTACGGCATTCTGGTACACGGCGTTCCACCTGGCCGCCATGGTCCTCATTTTTTTAATGCTTTACGCCTTGCCGGCCCGCCGCCTACGCCAAAAGGAAACAGGCAAGCATCCGCCCTACAGCAAGCGCAAGCTCTTTGGCATTTCGCTCATGTCGACCATCATCGCTTGGATTTGCATCAACATTTACGTCAAGATTCTCATGCTCATTCAAACAGCCATGGTCACGCGCATGTCCATTTTCTATGGTTCCCTAGCCTTTATTCCGCTTTTTTTGTTCCTGCTCTTTGGTGTTTGGTCCATTATACTTTGCGCAAATAGTCTCGTCTGGACCATTTGTTATTGGAACGACGCCAAGGATAAAAAATGGAATTGGAACGCAACCCTGGAGGACGTCCACAATGCAAAATCAGAAGATTCAAAATAAGGGATTTTTTAAAGTCCTTTTCACCTTGGCTCTGGTACTCTCCTGCGCCACATCCAGTTTTGCAGAACTTGCAGGCATGGGCGACAGTCAGGATTCAGCGGCCAAAAAGAATGAAGGTCTCAAGGCCTTGATTGGCTTTAGCGGCGGTAATTCCATGATTGCCGACGACGGAACCATTTTTGCGACCCTTCGCATTGGTCTTGACTTTCAACCCCTATTCGCCACTGGCGTTTGGGCCTCGACAATCGTGAGCGACGTGCGCAACTACAACGTCAAAGAAAAGCAACTCGTCAACTACAAGTCCTTTGGCGCCTTCATTGAACTTTTCCCAATCCGCTTTGGCGACTTCGCCATATCCGTGCCAGTTGAAATCGGTGCAGGCGTTGTGAACGCCCTCGAAAACGGTGACGAATCCTTTGAATCCGAAGACTACTTCTTTACAGGCGATATGGCCCTCCACTTTAACTATCGTGTGACCAATATGCTTGAAATCTCTATCGGTGGCGGCTACCGCATGTTCGCGGGCATTGAAGAAAACAACCTCGAGAACATGGATTTTTGCACCCCGTTTGGTGAACTTCGCTTTACCGTAAGAGAATAGAGCGAGCCGCTCTACGCTCCGCAAAAGCAGTTCTACGCTCCGCAAAATCTATGCCAGACTACATTTCACTGCGTGGCTGTCGCCTCCACAACCTAAAGAATATTGACGTAGATGTTCCGTTGGGAAAGGTGACCGTCGTTTGCGGACCTTCTGGTTGCGGAAAGTCGACCCTCGTTTTAGACACGCTCCACGGCGAAAGCAAGCGCCGTTACCTCGAGACGCTCTCGCCGTTTGCAGCGGATATGCTCGGCGGAAAGAGGAATATTCCCCTCACTAGCGCCGAAGGTCTGCCCGCAAGTATAGCGATTGGTCCCACACGCGGGGAAGCGTCGGCCAAAGCTTACGCACTTTCGATTGCCGAGTGCGACAACGCCTTACGAACACTTTTTGCAGCCTTTGCAAAACCAGCCTGCCCTGTTTGCGGCGCCCCGATGGAATCGGAAACCCGCGAGCAGATTATCAAGATTATCGCCGCCAAGGAAATTGGAACCAAATTGCAATTTTTGGCCCCGATGGAAACTGCGGGGAACAGCCTCGATAAACTCTCGGCAGCATTTTTGAGTCAGGGGTACACCCGCGCTATTGCGGATGGTACCGTCTATTCGCTAGCCGACTTGCTCCCCGGCGAAAAAGTTTTAAAGCCAAAAAAATTCGCCATTGTGGTAGACCGCATTATTGTACGCGAAAACACCCGCACGCGAATCGCCGAGGCCGTAGACGCAACACTCAAACTGACGCACTCCACGATTGAATTGGACGTGAGCGGAACACAGGAACTCTACAGTACTCAGCCCCGCTGTAAAAATACAAACGACAAGCAGCACAAAAACGCCGTGCAAATCAGCGCCGAAAACGCCGTTCCCGTTTTAGAAGCCAGGTCATTTTCGCCATACAACCGCACAAGCGCCTGCCCCTGTTGCGAAGGAACAGGACTTTGCACAAGCGACACCGCCAATTCTGCAAGCACCTCCGTTAACGACGACGATTCCAACGACGAGGTAAGCGGAGTTTGCCCGCAATGCCAAGGATTTCGCCTCAAGAATACGTACTTGAACGCCTCCATTGACGGGACAACATTCGCAAACATCCTTAGCACCCCATTTTCAGAACTCCCAGCAAAGTTTCACGCTCTTTTTGACGGCAAGATTTTGGACAACCTCAAGCCCACGTTCCGTTCGCTTTTGGACCGCTGCGAAGCCATCAATGATTTGGGAATCGGATACCTGACGGCAGGACGCGCGGGCCAAACGCTCTCCGGCGGCGAAATGCAACGCCTGAAACTGGCGAGTTTGAGCACCGGACACTTGAACGGGCTCCTCGTTGCACTCGATGAACCGGCCAGCGGCCTCCACGAAACAGATGTGGATGCCCTCTGGAACGTTTTGGAAAAAGTCAAAGCCCGTGGAAACACGCTTGTACTCATCGAGCACAATCCCGGTATTATCCGCCGCGCGGACTACCTTATTGAAATGGGACCCGGTGCTGGAGAAAAAGGCGGGCAAGTGCTATTCCAAGGCTCACGCGACGAAGTTCTGGAGAATCCGGAATCACCCACAGGTACTTGGCTCAAGCAACTCAATAAATCAAAAAAATTGAGCAGCTCAAAATCCGCCAAGTCCGCAAATTCAGCAAAACCCGTTATTCAGGTTCGTGATTTTAGCCGCTACGATATGGTCAAAGTGAACGCCGACTTCCCCATCAACAAGTTCAGCGTCATCACGGGTCAAAGCGGGAGCGGCAAGTCCACGCTCTTGTTCCAAAATCTCGCCAGGCGGGCCCATGCAGGCGAATTTCAGCCTCTCGGGATTGAAGCGCTATCCATCCTTTCGACAGGCGATTTTCACGGGAGCCGCCGCAGTACCATATTGAGTGCCATCGACCTCATGTCTAAACTGCGCGACCTGTTCGCTAAGCTTCCCGAGAGCAAGGTCCGCGGGTACAACGCAACCAAGTTCAGCATGCATACTCCGGGGGGCCGCTGCGAGAACTGCAAAGGCGAAGGCGTTCTGTTAGATCCGTCGGGCTTTGAAGAAACGGAATGCCCGGTTTGCCTCGGGAGACGATTCCGCGATGAAGTTTTGGAAGTTCGCTTCAAGTCTCTTTCCATCGCCGACATTCTCGATATGGAAGTCGGGAGTGCATACAAACTATTCGCAAATCTCAAACCGTTTGCCGAAAAGCTGAAACCACTCGTTGACACAGGACTCGATTACTTGCGACTCGGGCAAACCACGTCACACCTTTCCGGTGGTGAACGCGCCCGTTTGCGCCTGTCAATCGCACTCGCCCGAGCGAAGGCCCCCAACACGCTATTCCTGTTTGACGAACCCGCACGCGGGCTTCATCAAAAAGACATCCATTTATTACTTGATTTGATTCGCGGACTCTGCGATGCAGGCCACACCGTCATTGCAATTGAACACGCCCAGGATTTTGTGAACGCCGCCGACTATGCCATAGAACTGCGCCACGCATAATTCGCCAAGCGCAATTACGTATAATTCGCCATACGGTGAACGCAATCATCTAGCAGCAGCGTCCAACGCCATTTCTTTGTAAAAGCTATCGCCCCACAGGATGATTTTCTATGAGCGGAGCGTACTCGTCAAACGCTTTTTTGTTGGCATACAAGCCCGACCCCTTCCAGTCAAAAAGTGCAGGGCCCCACTCTCCAGATTCGCCCGGCTCCCAGAAGAAAGCGCCCAAGCCACGCGGAACCTCTTCCATAATCTGGTGCGTTTTCAAACGCGAGCCATTGAAGCTATACGAATTGATTTTCTCACCGCCGTTATATTCCGCAATAAAAAATTCCAGGTTCGTGTAGGTTTTGCCGAGGTTCGTCAAAAGCGATTTCCACGTACTCGGATTACCATCGTCATATGCGGTGTAAGCAGAAATTCCCATCGCATCGGCAGTCACCTTTTGCGTCTGGAAAATTTCTTTCATCCACCAATCGATGGTCGATGTCTTTTCGGGATTTTCGATGTGGAACGAAGTCTTTATGGAGGTCGAAACGTCCTTTACAGCCTTCACGCCCGCCTTGAGGTACTTGGCCGTATTCGCCTTGCCCGTAGAATTCGACATAATGCCACTCACCGAAGCATCGGCCGTATTGACATTGTTGCCCCAACAATCGGTATTGGACTTGGGTACATCGCGCAAAAGCCCATTCGTAATTTCGTTGCCCACCTGCACCATATCGGGCGTGGCCCCGGCGAGTTTAAGCGTATTTACCACATCGTAGGTGTAAGCGTAAACAGAGTCGGCCATCTCATTGGAATTACGAATGCTGCGCCAACGTTCTGGAATAATTTGCTTGCCAGGATCCGCCCAGTTGTCGCTGTAATGGAAGTCCAACAACACACGGAAACCGTAAGCCTTGGCGCGCTTGATATAATCGACCACATGGTCCTTGTCACCAAAAGCTTCGCTATCTTGACCACAACCGGGAGCTCCGTAACCGTACTGAGTTTTAGGCCCCACAAACGTCTTTAGGCGAATAGCGTTAAAACCATGCGCAGCAAGTATCTCAAAAATATTTTTTTCGGTGCCGTCGGTATCGTAAAGTTTGGTTCCCTTGTTCTCATATTCCTGGAACTTTGAAATATCAGCTCCAATCCAGTAAGGGCTCGGGTTAATCCACATCGTTGGCGTTGACGACGAAACTAAAGTCGACGAAGATTCAAGAGCCGATGATGATTCAAGAACCGCCGAGGACTGCGCAGACGAAGGATTCTGCATTGAAGACATTTGCGCCGAGGACATTTGCGTCGAGGACGTTTGAGCTGACGAAGAAGACTCCGCCGACGAAATCGGAGCCTGCGCGGACGACGGCAAACCTGCAGAAGACATCTGCGAAGCAGACTGCGGCACAGCAGATGAAGTCAAATCTTGCGCAGACGAAGACGGCAACGCTTCCGCGGAAGAATCAAACGCAAGTTCATCTGAAGAAGATTCCGGTATAACGGCGTCAGCAGACGAAGCCGAATCGCCACACCCTAAAAATTGCAATAGGCCAAAACAACCCATTGCAAAGACCAAACGCTTTTTATTCAAACCCATACCTTAAATCTATGTTAAATACACTTCATCGGGTGTTAAATAAAGTAAAAACACATCCTCCTTATTCAACAAAATCTATCTTTTAAATGGTATATGAACCTTTGGGAATTGCTCACAAGCACCGCCGTGCAAGATTTTATAAAGGAATCCATCAAAAAGAAGATGGACGCCTTGCAAATTTCTACCGCATTGAACAAAGCTGGCTACAGCAACGAAGAACGCGCAGCCATTATGGATTACATGGGGCTAGTGCCAAAATTTCGCGAAAAGTTCGGTTGCGAATTTCTCCTTTGCGACAAACTCGCGCTGGAACAATCCACCGCCCAAGATATTGGCCACTGGAAGGCAAAACTCTGGCCAAGCGGAGAAGACGCCAAAGGCAAAGCCGTGCACGACCTGTGCTGCGGCATGGGCGGAGACAGTTTCTTTTTGCCCATGGAACTCAACGTGACTGGTGTAGACTTGGACGAGAATCGACTCGTCATGTACCGCTACAACGCCAAAGTTTTTAGAGGCGAAAGCGACGGCAAAACAATTCTTGGTGACGCTCGCACGGTACAAACCGCCCAAGCAACCACCCGTGCCGACTTCTTTACGATTGACCCGGCTCGTCGCGCCGTAGATGGAGAAAACCAGCGTGACCTCCGAAACTTGATGCCGACTTTCGCCGAGGTTCTTGAAATCGCAAAAAACTACCGGGGTGGAATGGCGAAGCTTCCACCCGGATACCCCATGAACGAAGTTCCCGAAGATTGCGAAATCATCTATTTGGGTTCGCACACCGACTGTCGTGAATGTCTTGTCCTGTTTGGTTCGATTGCACAACATCCTGGTCAAATTCGCGCCGTGATGGTCGATAAGAACGGCGAAACGCAAGCGGAATGGAGCGCCCCGCGCGATACGAAACGCGAAATGCGCGACGACGCGAACCAAGAGCAATTTGAACACAATCTGGAATTGGAAGGCAAGGACCGCATTTACCGCACATCCTCAAGCCAGTCGGACCTCCCGATGGGCGACCTCAGCGCATACCTTTCGGAACCCGAGCCCGTGCTACTGCGAAGTCACCTCTTTGGCGTAGTCGCCGTCACAAGCGACCCAAGCGCACACCTGATTTCTGAAGGCATAGCCTACGTTTCGAGCGAGAAGCCTCTACCCTCACCAGGTTTTGCGAACTTCGAGGTTTTGGGTCACTGCGAAATTGCGACGAGCGCCGTCCGCACAATGCTCAAAGCGCACGACGTAGGCAAACTCACACTCAAGCTCCGCGGAGTAAAGCTCGACCCCGACACTGAAATCAAGCGCCTTAAGCCCAAGGGCAAAAATTCAGCTATACTATTTTACACAAGACTTGCAGGCGAAAAAAACGCCATTCTCGCAAAACGTATCTAAGAAATTTCTCTTGCCTCAATTTTTATGCAGGTGGTTCAGCCATTTAAATTCAATCTTTTATAATTATCTATTTTATTTTCTATGACCGTAAAACTTGAACCCACTTGGCTTGAACTTTTAAACGACCAGTTTGAACAGCCATATTTTAAACAAATTAAAGAAAAATTATTGCAAGAGAAAGCCGCGGGCCACACCATCTACCCGCCAGGTTCCAAAATTTTCGCTGCGCTGGATTTTTGTCCGGTAGATAAAGTCAAGGCGGTCATTATCGGGCAAGACCCCTACCACAATCCGGGACAGGCTCACGGGCTTTGCTTCTCGGTACCTATGGGCATCGAACCGCCGCCATCGCTCATCAACATTTTCCAGGAACTACACGACGACCTGGGGATTAATCCGCCACCGCACGGGAATCTCGAGAGCTGGGCACAAAAAGGCATTCTGCTTTTAAACGCTTCGCTCACGGTTCGTGCCCACATGGCGGCAAGTCACGCAGGCATTGGGTGGCAGCAATTCACCGACACCATCATCCAGCGACTATCGGCCACACGCGAAAATCTAGTCTTTTTGCTTTGGGGCAGTTTTGCCATCAAAAAACAGGCTCTCGTGGCCCCAAATCGCGGTCACCTTATTCTCACAGCTCCGCACCCGAGTCCACTTTCTGCCTACCGCGGGTTCTTTGGATGCAAGCATTTTAGCAAGGCGAACGCTTATCTGCAAAGCAAAGGCCTAGAACCCATCGATTGGAGCATTTCTTAACATCACTATTACTATATTTGGAACTATGACAAACAAAAATACTTTCGGACGACTCGTTCTTTTTATTGTACTCGGCCTTATCATTGGTGGAGTACTCGGTGAATGCCTCGGTCTCCTCTTCGGAGAACTTGGCGAACTTATGAATGCAGGCGGTTACGACAACATCGTTCGTAACTTCTTCGTTGCTTCTTTCGATTTGAACCTCGGTTTCCCGGGCGACAAAGCGGAACCTGTCGTTTTGAATCTCTACATGATCAAGCTCGCCTTGGGCTTAGGTCTCAAAATTAACGTCGTTAGTATCGTTGGTATGATCGTGGCCATCTACATTATGAAGTGGTCCGGAGGAAATCGATAATGGAAACTATCCAGAGTTTGCAGGCTAAGCTCGCAAGCGGAAGCACTACCGCCGAAGCTCTTGCCCAGGCATCTTTAGCTAAGATTGAAGAAACAAAGAATTTGAACGCCTATATTTCGGTGCTTAACGAACGCGCCCTCGAAAAGGCTAAGGAAAGCGATAAGCGCCGCGCCGAAGGCAAAACGCTCGGAGCCCTCGATGGCATTCCGGTTGCCGTGAAGGACAACATGTGCTTGACCGGCACACGCACCACGGCCGCTTCCAAGATTCTTGAAAACTTTGTGGCCCCGTACACTGCGACAGCCCTCGAAAAACTCGAAGCCGCAGGCGCTATCATCGTCGGCAAGACTAACATGGACGAATTCGCCATGGGTTCCTCCAACGAAACTTCTTACTTCGGAGCAGTCAAGAACCCGCTCGACGAATCCCGCGTGCCAGGCGGTTCCAGCGGTGGTTCCGCCGTTGCCGTTGCAAGCGGCACTGTCCCCTGCGCTCTCGGTTCCGATACCGGTGGATCCATTCGTCAGCCCGCAGCCTGCACTGGAGTCGTGGGCCTGAAGCCCACCTATGGTCGCGTTTCCCGCTACGGCCTTCTTGCCTACGCAAGTTCTCTTGACCAGATTGGCCCGTTTGGCGCAACAGTCAAGGACGCAGCCACACTCCTCAACGCGATTGTCGGCATTGACCCGCACGACAACACCACGAGTACCCGTCCAGCCGAAGACTTTAGCGCAAAGCTCAACCAGGGCATTAAGGGCAAGGTCATTGGCGTCCCGAAGGAATATTTCGCCGAAGGGCTTGATGCCGAATGCAAAGCCGCCATTGAAGGCATGCTCAAGAAGATGGAAGCCGAAGGCGCCACCATCAAGGAAGTGAGCCTCCCGCACATCAGCTACGCAGTTTCCAGCTATTACATTATTGCAACCGCCGAAGCAAGTTCCAACCTCAGCCGTTACGACGGCGTGCGTTACGGCTACCGCAGCAAGGAAGCAAAGAAGCTCTTTGACCTCTACGCCAAGTCCCGTAGCGAAGCCTTTGGCAAGGAAGTGCAACGCCGTATTTTGCTTGGCAGCTACGTGCTCTCAGCAGGTTTCTATGACGCTTACTACGTGCAGGCCCAAAAAGTCCGCCGCCTTATTACGGACGACTTTACCGAAGCCTTCAAAACCTGCGACGTGATTGCAAGCCCCACGATGCCGGGACTCCCGCTCAAGTGCGGTATGAACGAGTCCGACCCGATGGCTGTGTACCTCAGCGACATCTACACTGTGAGCCTGAACCTCGCCGGCCTCCCCGGCGTAAGCGTTCCGTGCGGCATGGCCGGCGGTCTCCCCGTTGGACTCCAGTGGATCGGCAAGCCGTTCCAGGAAGCCGATTTGCTGAGTGTTGCTGCTGCAACCGAGGCTTTGAACAAGTAAGCGCAAAGCCAATGCAAGAATTATACGCCGATGGATAGTAATATCAATCGGCGTTTTTCAAAAGGGATGATTATGAAATGGTTTTCTAAAATCAGTTTGTTCGCAATGATATTTGCTGCCACAAATGCGTTCGCTCAGGAGCCTGCTGCAAACGCAGCCCCAGTAAGCGCACCGGCACCCACAGAAGCCCAGGCAACGGAAACTTCGGCCCCAGCACTCAGTAGCGCGGATTCCGCAGCAATCGCCGATTCACTCGCTGCGGCCGCACAGTTCAACGATTTTATGAATTCCACCCTAGACGATTCAGAATCCTCTTCGTCTACAGCATCTTCATCTAGTGAAGCAACAGCCGACACCACGTCATCTTCTAGCGGAGACGGAGGCCTTGTTCTTTATGACGGAGGCAATTCAGACAAGCCCCAAAGACGAGTTTATAGCAGTGACGCCCCCATCTACCGATTCGAAGCATCCGTTGGCTTGCAGTCCCCGAGCCGAGGCCTATTCTCTTTGGAATACGTAATCGCCCAAGAAATTTTGAATGCAGGCCTTCACTTTACCGACTACAACGACGAGGTTTTCCAACTCGGAGCATCGGTTATTTATTACCCCATGGAAACCCGCTATTTTTACACATTCCTCTCTAACGATTGGATTTCGGGAAAATACGACCGTGAACGATCCGTTGGCAAAGGCAAATACGAAGAATATACAGAACGTCTCAACGTATGGCGAGTTTCCCTCGGTATTGGTTGCGAAGCTCTGTTCATGATGCACTTTGGTGCCTACGTAGAAGTCGGCTTTGAATTCTTTGCCGCTAAAGGCGGGTACTATTTGCACATGAACAAGAAATACGGATCCCTGGATAACGACGATTTCAAACTCCCCTACGGCATAGGCGTATTATTCCCGTTCTAAGCCCTTATTATCAAAACTGAGCGATGGGAGTTTTTTCTATCACGCGCAGCACCAGTTGCCGCACGGTATCGTACCAACCCTGTTCTGCAGCAACTTCTTTATGATAAAGTTTTT
>JAKSIM010000040.1 GCA_024398845.1 Fibrobacter sp.
TTTTCAGGGCTTTTTTATGAAAAATGGCTCACACATTGTTTAGAAGAGCCGAAAATTATTTTATTTTTTATCAAAAACATTTCCAGCATGGAATTTTTATGTTCACAAGAAAAGTCCACTTGCACGCACTTCTGCTCTCATTCCTAACAACTATCGCTTTTGCTCAAGAAGCAGCCCCAGTCACAGCCGACAAGAATATAGACGCAAATACGCAACAGGCAACAGACACTACGCAAGAAGCCGCAGAAGCACCCGGCGCCCCCGAGAAGAAGGAAATCATTTTTATAAACGCTCCAACCGCCGAAAATGTTGAAAAACAGGAAAAAAACACTTCCGTAACAGCCCAACAGCCCAGCAAGCGCGCAGCTGCAGAGCCGGTTAAAACAAAACAGCAAGCCAAGGCTGAGCAAAAAAGAATCGCCAAAGAAGAAAAGCAGAAACGAATCCAGGAAATCCAAAACCGCCGCGAACAATACAGGCAAAAAATCACCTACGGTGCCAACGCCTTCATTGGATCCGCAGAACTTTTAACCGGTTCCCAAAACGACGACCTAGACAACGGGCTCGGTTGGAGTGCTGGAGCCAGATTAACCCTCCCCCTCAGCGATTTCATTTGGTTCTTCCAAACAGGCTTCCAGTTCATCTCCCGCACAACATCGCACTCCGATAGCTACACAGCAGAAAAAAACAAAATAAAGATGTACAACTTGGCACTGCCTTTGCTCATCGGCGCCAACGCAGGTTACACTCGCATCAGCTTCAACCTAGGGATTCAGCTAGAATTTCCAATTTACAACAAGCTAACTTCATACTACAAGGGTGAAAAAATCTACACACTGGACAACATAGACAAAGACAATATGGAATACGTTGACTGGGATTTCATATTAGGAGCATCCGTTAAAGCAGCCAAACATTTCAGCATTGACCTACGCCTCACCGCAGGAATCTCTGAAATTTACAGCGACCTCTACTACAAGAATGAGTATTGGGATTACAGCACTATCGACTACCAGATTGGTTTCAGCCTGTATATTTAATAACAGCCAAGACCGAGATTAGAAGCCTCCCCTTTGGAGGCTTTTTTATTTTCGCCCCAAAATTTTTAAGTGGAAAACAAAGCTATGATGTTTTTGTATAAAAAAAGAGCCCCTCCGCTAGGGAGAGGCTTTCGTGGATGATGCAGGGGTCGAACCTGCGACCCGCTGATTAAGAGTCAGCTGCTCTACCAACTGAGCTAATCATCCAAATTGGTAACCCTTTCGGGTTGGGTCGCCGCATTGCTGCGGTAAAAAAATCAAAAGTCGAAGTTTCAAAGTTCGTTTCCCTTTCGAGAGCGCTTATCTTTGTCTGTCGCTTTTGTATTAACCCTCTTTCGAAGGTTTAGTGGATGATGCAGGGGTCGAACCTGCGACCCGCTGATTAAGAGTCAGCTGCTCTACCAACTGAGCTAATCATCCATAGTCGCTTTGGACGTGCCCAATTATAGAAAAGCAACTTTGCGTTGGCAAGGGGATTTCAGCATTTTTTTTATAAATTTATCGCATGAGCTTCAATTCTAACAGGCTGGACGCATTTCTCGCGCACCTCGGGGTCGAGCGGAACCTTTCGCAGATGACCATCCAGAGTTACCAGGAGGATTTGCGGCACTTTATCGCGTGGCTGGACGAACGCGGGCTCGACCTGAAGGAGCTAACGCCCACGCTGTTGGACGAATTCCTGACCATGACCGCCGGGCAGGTGGAATACTCCCCCACGAGCGTCGCGAGGCATTTTTCAAGCCTACGCGGGTTCCTCAAGTACATGCAGAACCAGGGCGAGTACGACTACAGCACCGAAAGCATGCTTGCAAACCCGAAGCTCGGGCACTACCTGCCGGAATACCTCACCCGCGAAGAGGTGGACAGCGTTTTCGAAAGCGCCGCCAACGGCAAGAACCCGCTCCGCGACACCGCACTTTTTGAACTCATGTACAGCGCAGGGCTCCGCATCTCGGAGACACTCGGCATCAAGCTTTCGCAGCTAGACCTGGACAACGAATGGCTAACGCCTATCGGCAAAGGCAACAAGCAACGGCTCATTCCGCTCGGCAGCAAGGCCAAGGAAAATCTTCGCGAGTGGATCGAGTGCGGCCGCCCCCTCACCCACCCATGTATAGACAACGTTATCTTAAATAACCACGGAAAGCCGATGAGCCGCATGGGGGCCTGGAAGATTGTGCAACAGCATACCGCACACTTGAGCAAGCAGGTCTCGCCGCACACCTTCCGCCATAGCTTTGCCACCCACTGCCTGGAAGCGGGCATGGACCTTCGTGTGCTGCAGGAACTGCTGGGTCACGCCGACATCAGCACCACGCAGATCTACACCCACGTGGACAAGGAATTCATCAAGCAGGAACACAAGAGCTTCCACCCGAGGGAGATGGCGGAACGAGATCCTCGCAAGCCATAGCCATTGACGCTAGAAACGACGCTCATGCACGAGAAACGAAGCGTACGCTAGCATGTTCGCGAGCAAAAGTCATACTTTTCGCATAAATCAACAGCAAAAGTACGACTTTTTACAAACAAATTAACCAAACCAACACTTATTTTCGTTTAACTGGTCATACTTTTTCACAAAAACTAAACGAAAAATATTACCCATAACACATAAACATACATAACTTTAGTCCCACGCCCTCCTTTTGTCCCCTATACAGGCTTAACGGGTCATACTTTTCTCCAAAAAACAACATAAAAGTATGACTTTTGGGACAATTCCGGGAGATATCGGCCTCGGCCATGTCGACTCAAGTAAACTTGCTCGCCATGGCTCTCGTGCAAACAGTTGTTTGTAGAACAACCAAGCACTCGGTTACGTCTGCCCAAGCAAGCTGGGCAGCCGCAACACTCGTGCAAACAGTTGTTTGCAAAATTTACGCAGCACTACCCTAATACAGTGCAATTTCATATATTAGCCCCTTATGAAAATCGACTTAAAACAAATCATCCCTAACGAAAACTTCACCAGCGAAATTCGCGAATGGTTGGCAGCAATCAAAGCTGAGCATGGACGGCTTCAGCGACAGTTAATGAAGCATGTAGAAGGTCGCATTCGCGAAGTTACCGACCGAAACGGATTTTCGCGATTTTACATAGCCTCCGAAGAGAATCCCAACGGCAAATACGTCAGCAAAGAAAATCTAGGTGAAATAGAAGCTATTGCACAGCGGGACTACAACAAGAAAGTTCTCGCGGCAATCGAAGCCAAAATCAAGACGCTTGATGCATTTCTTGCAAAATTTTGCGGTGGCGACATCGCAGAAGCATTCACCAAATTGAAGCCCGGCCGCAAAAGCATGGTACAGCCAATCGCCGTAACAGACGAAGACTACGCAACAGCATGGTCAAGCCTCCCCTACAAAGCAAAGGGTTTCGAGTCGGGAGCCACAGAAATCTTTTCCGCAAGTGGACTGCGAGTTCGTTCCAAGTCCGAGGCAATCATAGCCGTCATTCTAGCCGATGCAGGCGTCCCCTTTCGCTATGAGTTCCCCGTAAACGTCCGCGGCATGGGAACGGTCCATCCGGATTTTTACTGCATAAATCCGCGAACGCGCAAAGAATTCATTTGGGAACATTTCGGCATGATGAGCGACCGCGACTACGCAGAAAAAGCCACGGGAAAAATTTCTTTGTATGCAAAAGCCGGGTGGACTTTAGGCAGTAACTTGCTCGCCACCTTTGAATCAACAGCACAACCGCTAAATTCTAAGGCCGTCAAAAGAACTTTGTTGCAGTTTCTGGGGGCATAGAGAGAGCGCATTAACCATTTTTTATTAGCCCACCGACATTGGCGAAATAGCTGTATTCTAAATCCTTAGCAAAGTTCTTATTGAAATGAACGCCGCCATCTACATACCATTGCATGGAGTCTTTTTTATGGGCGATTGGTGAAAAACGAACGTCCAAATCACTTTGATAGGAGAAAGTTTTTTTGCAAAAGCCTTTAGAAACCACCTGCGTCACCATGTGATGTCGTTCTATTATGCCAGCCCCCCCCCATAAGCAAAAGGGTTTCATCGGACACTTTCTGAATCAAGCCCCAAAGAAATAGGCCACCGTTCAAACAACGGAAATAAAAATCCCAACGAAAATTCGAGACCTCCGCCACCAGCATAACCCAAACTTGCGCCAATTCCCGCAGGAGCATAACTCGATTTCTTTTGAGTTTCTGCTACAGAGTCCTGAACTTGCACAGAACTGACCTGAGGAACACCGTCACGAGGAGCATCCTTTTCCCTCAACACCCTTAGAAATTTGCTATTTTTACCGCGTTCAAATAATTAAACCTTAAAAAGGACTCAATAATGAGCAAGAATTACAAGATTGCAGTTCTCCCGGGCGACGGTATCGGTCCGGAAGTGATGAAGGAAGCTGTCCGCGTTCTGGACGTTGTTTCCAAGAAGTTCGGCTTCGACGTGAATGCTGAATGGGCAAACGTCGGTGGCGCTGCTTACGATGAAAGCGGTTCTCCCCTGCCGGAATCCACCCTCAAGCTGGGTGAAGCTTCTGACTGTATTCTTTTCGGTTCTGTGGGCGGCCCGAAGTGGGAACACCTTCCTCCTAACCTGCAGCCGGAACGCGGCGCTCTCCTCCCGCTCCGTAAGCACTTCAAGCTTTTCTGCAACCTCCGCCCCGCTCGCGTTTACAAGGAACTGGCCGGCGCTTGCCCGCTCCGTTCTGACATCGTCGGTGACGGCTTCAACATCCTTACCGTTCGTGAACTGACTGGTGACGTTTACTTCGGTCAGCCCAAGGGCCGCGAAGGCGTTCCGGGCTCCAAGGAAGAAATCGGTTTCGACACCATGAAGTACAGCCGCTACGAAGTGGAACGCATCGCCCGCTTCGCTTTCGACGCTGCTATGCTCCGCAACAAGAAGGTCGCTTCCATCGATAAGGCCAACGTTCTCACCACTTCCGTCCTGTGGCGCGAAGTCGTGAACGAAGTCATCAAGGATTACCCGGAACTGACTCTCGAACACCTCTACGTGGATAACGCCGCCATGCAGCTCCTGAAGCGCCCGCGTGAATTCGACGTTCTCCTCTGCCCGAACCTCTTCGGCGACATCCTCACCGACGAATGCGCAATGCTCACCGGTTCCATGGGCCTCCTCCCCTCCGCTTCTATTGCTGAAGGTTCCTTCGGTCTGTACGAACCGGCAGGTGGTTCCGCTCCGGACATCGCTGGCAAGGGCATCGCTAACCCGCTGGCTCAGATCCTCTCCACCGCTTTGATGCTGCGCTACACCTTCAAGGAAGAAGAAGCTGCACGCGCTATCGAAGCCGCTTGCGAAAAGGTGATTTCTCAGGGCTACCGCACTGGCGATATCTACCAGGAAGGCTGCATCAAGGTCGGTACCACCGGCATGGGCGACGCTATTATTGCCGCCTTGGCTTAATTTCAGCCAAGAACATCCTGTAGAGCCAAGGCTCTCGCAAACGCGCTCGGTTAATACCGAGCGCTTTTTGCTCACGGATTGCAGCCCTCAAGTAATTCATTTTGAATTAAGAAAAGACCAGTTCTCATGTTGAGGATGGTCTTTTTTCATAAAGTCAGAACCGATAAACTAAGCGACGTTCTTCAAAATATTTTCAACGTCTTCACGGCTCAGGCAGGTGCGCTGTTCCAGGTTTTCGGCAACGGCGGTCAAAGCCTTTTTGCAAGCCATCAGAATGTTGTAGCATTGTTCCACAACGTTCGCTTCCGACAGATTGTAGTAATAGCAGGCAGCCTGGAAACTCTGGTAGTCTGGGTCGCTTTTGTAGAGTTCTGCAGGCAGTTCGCGCATGACCGTTTCCAAGTCGCAGGCGAAACCCTTGCGAATCAGGAACTCGGCGACATGCCCTGCAATAGCAATGTGGGCGGAGCCATCCAAATTGCCACCGGAAATGTGCGTAACGCCAGGGCGCTCCTTGGAAGCATCCATTTTCACGTAATCCAGCGGCAGCTTGAACAACATCGCCACAAGCGCATGGCCCGCCTCGTGTCGGCACAAGCGCACGTATTCTTCTTGACCGAAGAATTCAACTAAAGATTCGTGACTCAAAATCAATTAGTCCTTGTCGTCAAATTCCTGTGCTTCTTCGGGTTCTTCTACGGTCCAGTCGCGGATATGCTTTGCAAGCGCCATCTGTCCGTCCTTCTCAAGGGCGTCCGAAATAGCGTTCAAATCCTCGGCATCCTGCGTGGTAAGTTCCTTTTCAAAGAGGTCTAAGTACAGCGAAAGCTGGTCATAGCACTTGAGCGAAACCATCAACTGCATAAACTCCATGTCAAGGCCATCGCCACTGCGGAACTTCGCATGGTCCGCCACAAGAGTTTTGACTTCGGCAGGAGGCACAATACTGCAAAGGCGCGCCAAGTGAATCACCTTCGGGAAGGTTTCGTACAGACGATGCGCCAGCTTCAAGCAATCGGACTTGCGGCCTTCACGGTCGGCAATCGCCGCAAGCAAATCCAGATAAGCTTCTTCGTCTTCGTTGCCCGGGTTCCTCACGTCGCCCAGCCACTGCTTGGCAAGTTCAATATTCCCTGCGACAAAGTATTCGTTCGCAATGTCAATAAGTGTAGCGTTGCTCTTGTCAGGATCCTTGAGGAGGGCTGCCTTCGCAAAGTCTTCAACATCCTTGATGGCATCGGCCATATCGCAAATGGCGTCAATCACGTCTTCGCGGTTCTTGAGTTCCACCTCGGTCACCGTCGCGATGAGTTCCACAATCAAGGCCTTCGCACGTTCCTCCGGCAGGAATTCCTCCAGGCTGAGGAACACCACGGATCGCCCTTCCCCACCCACATGGCGAATCGCCAAATCGTGAACAAGGTCAGCCACGTAATCCTTGTCATCGTACTTGGAGGCAAGTTCCACAAAGAACGTTCCTGCATCATAGAAGAGGCTATCCCAGGCTTCACGGTCCTCGTCCTCGGCCTTGAAAGCCACAAAGTCGCAGCGAAGCGTCCAGGCCAGCAATTCCAACTGCAGTTCAGGGCTCTTGAAGCCTTCAATATCGTCAATACCATCGGCAATCGCCTCGTACAAATCCTCGGGGCGATTTAAAAGACGGCTCTCGCCGCTTACAATTTGACTTAAAGTATCACGGAGGCGGTCTTCCTTGCCACGATTAACCTGAGCAAGTGCAGCAGACTTAAAAAACTTTTTCTTTTTCATGGGATATAATTTAGCAAAAGAAGAACACTATTAAAAAACGCTTTACCTGCAATTTTTTTAAATCAGGGTCCAAATATACGTAAAGACGTGTTACTTTCGTTCGCGGATGCGCTTGTAGAGGCTCTCGGCTTTTTCGGTGTCACCGGCATTGGAATAAACGTGGCCAACGTTCTCCGCTCCGATGCGCCCTTGGGAATTCCCGGCAAGCCAGGCCTTCATGTAACATTCAAAAGCTTCGTCGTAACGCTTTTGGTTATAGTAAATTTGTCCTAAATCCAGGTTTAGGTCGGCCTTGCCTTTCGTGTGGCGAAGGCCTTCTTCAAGCGTAAAGATTGCCATCCACGGAGAATTCTCCTGAACATACATCTGCGCCAGGTAACGGCGGGCAGAGACGTTTTCAGGGTCCACAAGCAGGCCATTTTCCATTTCGTTGAGCGACTGTCGCGTGGAATCCATGCTGCGGTAATAGTAGGCCAAAGTAAAATGGACATCGGCGCCGGCGGTGGCTGTCATCTGCAAGGCGTTCTGCAAAGTCTGAATGGCGTATTCATAATCGCCCAGTTTCTCGTACACTTCAGCGAGGCCATACCAAGCGTCCATGCGGTCCGGGTTCAACTGCAAGGCACGTTCAAAGTTCTTTTGTGCAAGCGTCCAGTCTCGCCCCTTGAGGTAGCATTCCGCGAGGGCGAAATGCACGTGATCTGATTCGACGCCAAGCTCCACAGCGCGATTGTAGGCGGCAATCGCCTCGCTCGCATCGCCAGCAAGGTAATAGAGGTCGCCAAGCAACATCCAAGCCTTTTCAAATGTCGGCAAAAGTTCCACTGTGCGGCGGTAAGCGACCATTGCGACCTGCTTGCGGTCCAATTGCACAAGAGCGTTTCCGAGGTTGAACCAGGCGAAGGGCTCGTAACGGCCTTCGTCAATGGCAGCGCGGTAAAGCGGAACCGCCTCCTTGAACTTGCCCTGGTCATAAAGTTCGTTCGCCTTGAAGAAGTAATCATCGGCGGCGAAAGAATATGCACACAACAACATCGTAACAAGCGCAACCAAAAACATCATGGATTCCCTTCGGCACTTCGTGCCTCGAGAATGACCGTTTGCGGGGCGTCGCATGTCTATTCTACTTAACAAAGCGGAACTCCTTCGTGGCCTTCTGCGCCACCGGATATCCGCCTAAATGAGCGGGGCTAAACTTCCACTGGCGAACCGCTTTCAAGGCTTCGGTATCGAAACCGTATCCCGGCGGGTCTAGGCTCATCACGGACGCCTGCGCCACATCGCCATAAACGTCAATGACAATCATCACCTTCACGTAGCCCGAAATACCGAGTTTCTTGGCTCGTTCGGGGAATTTCGGCTGGGTTTCCTTGAGCACCTGCGCCTGTTCGTCCACCTCGCCCGCCTCGTAAACCACATTTTCCATGGAACCCGTGCCAACGGCAACTCCATCGCCCGCCTCACCACGAGCAAGCGACAAATCCATTTGGAAATTTGCACTACGGCTTACCCCCGCATGACTCGAAATCTTGAACGGATTCGGGTTCACCACGGTGCGAATCACCTTTTGCTTGACCTCGGGCTTTTTCTCGCTCACCAAGACTTCCACCTCGGTAACGGCTTCCAGTTCTTTTTCGGTTTTGACACCCTTGTCAAAGAACAAAGCATTCAAAACGGGGACCGCAAGGAAAAATACGGCGCACACCACAAACGACAAAACGACCGCTATCGGATAACGGAAATATTTCGCGATAAAGTCTGTGGGTGAAAAGGACATGATTAGTGATTAGTGGTTGGTGGTTAAGGTTAGACGAGAGAGGTTTGAGGTTAGGAAGTTTTAGTTAGTGGTTGGGGCGGCTACGGCGCCATTATGGTCTGGTTAATCCTCCTTGTTCGCCGAGATGGACACCTTACGGACTTTTGCCAAATTGCATTCGTCCAGGATGTCCACCACAACGCCGTTCGGGGCATCGCGATCGCTCACGATAATTACCGGGCGGTCCGGAGCTTCGGCCATCATTTGGCGGAGCACCGTCTGGAGAGTCGAGAGGTTCACCTGGGTTTCATTGATGTGGATGGTTCCCTGGCGGGTCACGCCTATCAAAATGCTTTCCTTGGCCAGTTCCTTCGCGGAGCTTGCCTTGGGCTTCGTCACGTCCACGCCGGTTTCACGTGTGAAAGTAGACGTCACGATAAAGAAGATAAGCAGGATAAACACCATGTCGAGCATCGGCGAAACGTCAATGCCACCCGACTCGCGTGTCCGTTTGCGAATAAAACTCATTTTGCCTCCTTTTGAGGTTCGTGCGCAGGCTCAGCCACAGGCGCAATTCCCGATTCAGCAGCAATCACAACCTCGGAGTTTTCAAAACACATGGCCTCGAATTTCAGCGCTTCACTCCACGCGAAATCCTCGACCTTCTCGACCTTACCTGCCAAAAAATTATAGGCAAGCATTAGCGGGAAAGCCACCAAGAGCCCCGCCTGCGTCGTCAAAAGCGCTTCCGAAATACCGTCTGCCAAAAGCACCGGGTTTCCAAAGCCAAAAAGCTGGATTGTTTCGAACGTGTGGACCATACCACTCACAGTTCCCAAGAGTCCAAGCATCGGGGCAATCGCCGCACATGTAGAAATAGTCTTGAGGGACTTGGATAAGTTCACCGAAATCCGGTGACGGGTCGCTTCCATCGCATTGCGCACAGCCACCGGACCTTCGTCACGATGGTTACGCACGTCTTCGGCGAGAGCCAAAAAGTAGCCAAAGCGGCGACGTTTCAACCGGTCAAAAGCATTATTTTCGCCGAGCTTTTCCAGATTCTTCCAGAACTTTGCCGAGGAGCCACCCTTGAGCATAAAGTAATAGCCATAGCGTTCCATCATCAAGAACCAACCCACCCATCCTAAAAT
This sequence comes from Fibrobacter sp., assembly GCA_024398845.1. Classification (GTDB taxonomy): domain Bacteria; phylum Fibrobacterota; class Fibrobacteria; order Fibrobacterales; family Fibrobacteraceae; genus Fibrobacter. The sequence goes on from JAKSIM010000040.1 coordinate 10,118, forward strand.
AAAGATAGGCGCCATGACCCAGCCGCCACGCAGCAGCAGGTTCAGGGTGGTTTCAATAACAGAATACTCGTTCATGGCTTGCATCCGGGGCTAGTTTTCGCCCTTTTCCTTAATCCAGAGAGCATTCAACACGGCAAGACCCGCTTTTTCCATGCGACCGCGCAGAGCATCGGATTTGTTCACGAGGAAGGTATGCAACAACTGCAACGGTATAGCCACAATAAGGCCTGCCTCCGTCGTCACGAGGGCTACAGAAATACCGCCCGCCAAGAGTTTCGGGTCACTGGTGCCATGCATGGTAATCACGTCAAAGAGTTCAATCATACCCATCACGGTACCCAAAAGTCCAAGGAGCGGAGCCGTAGAAGCAAATACAGAAATCCAGGTAAGCCCCTTCTCGAGTTTCGGGACTTCACCAGCAAACAGAACTTCAAGAGCCTTTTCGGCGGAAGCACGGTCCGTGTAATTTTTGCAAAGCACGGCCTTGAGCACCTTGCCCACTTCACCATGAGCCTTAGCCGTTTGCTTGCGAGCCAAAGCCACATCGCCGGCATCTACAGCCTTGAGGGCACGACGCGCTCCAACGCCACCAAAACCAGCAATCAAAAGCCAAACTAGGCGCCATACAAAAATCAAGAGACCAAGAACCATAAGTGCCGCAATCGGGTACATCAAAATACCGCCATCCTTAAAGAACTGCTTAAAATCATCTTTCCAAGTCGTTTCGGTATGGTTCGCAAGTTCACTCGAAAGTTCCGTACTCAAAAGCACATCCACCGGCACCATCACAAACGCCGAGTCCTTCACGTTAGCAAAAGCCTTTGCCACATTCTGCTTGGTATCGGTAGTGAGGTTTTCTTGCCAGCTAAAGCTACGCTTCTTTTCGCCCGCCACCGGGAGCATAATTGCCGACGGGTGGAAGCCGTTAATATCGGAGACTGCAGCCATCTGCAAAGCATAAAGGCCCCCCAGGCGCATACGGTCACCCTGCGACACGGCAGAACCGAACATCAGGTCGGCCTTTTCGACCTTGCTTTCGCGAGTAAACGCCATTTCGAATTTGGCCACATCTATCACGGATTTCGCAATGCGAAGCGGGTCGTCACGGTAAAGGCTCATCTCTTTTTTAGTCTTGTTCTGAGTCTCTACGCGTTCGGCCACATTAAAAGGCACGCCATTTTCCTGGAACTTGGCAAGTGTTTCCAAGCGCTCCGGACCAGCGGCAAGACTCAGGAATTCGGCACGAGCCTTTTCGGCCTGCAGCTTGACCTGCGCCAAGTCCTCGCGGGCCACACGCACATCCTCGAACAGGCGGGCGCGTTCCGACATCAAGGCGTCGACCTTCTCTTTGTTCTCTTGATACTTTTCGTTAAAGAGTTCGCGTTCCTGGTTCGCGACTTCGCGATCCTTCCAGCGTGCGGCAACAGCCATGTCACGCTTTTTGCGAGCCTCTTCCAAATCGGCCTTAGCGCTATTGAGTTCGGCGCGCTTTTTAACGGCGTCAATATCAGAATCCTGCTGGGCCATGACCACCATCGGGGCGGCACACAAAGTAGCAGCAAATACGAATGAAGTCCATTTAAACATTACTTGGCCTCCTTCGGAAGCGCCACAGGAATCGTGACAAGCTTAGGAGCGGTTTTCCCTTCGGCCACCTTCATCACATCTTTCAAAGCAGCGCGCATGGCAAGGTCATCGGAAACATTCTTCCAAACGTAGCCACCATCTTCGGTGCGCGAAAGCCAAAGCACATCGTTGCCGTCATTGCCAACAAACACCGAGGCTACAGCGCCATAGCGCAAATATGTTCCCGGCACGTTGCGTGCATCGACCAGCAAAAAACCCTTCCACACTTCGGTCGTATACCCCAAGCGAATTCGGTCATAAAAAACTTCAAGAGTACGGTTCAAGGCATCGTCCGCCTCAATCACGCCCTTGTGAAGCTGGTCGGCGATCTCCTTGACGCTACTAACAACTTCGTCGTTCCGGTAGGGGAAGTCCGACTCAAATACCGGAACCAAGGAATCAATGACTAAAGCAAGCGATTCGTTGTACTTCGCCTTGCGACTTTCAAACCACTTGATAGAGCCCATCGTCTTTTGGCGCGCATCCGAAATGTGCTTCAACTCGGCCTTGAGTGAATCTATTTCGGCCGTGATGAACTTGGTCTGACTCGAAATGGCCTGAACCTTTTTGCGCCCAACTTCAACAAACTCGGCATGACGTTTTTTTTCGGCATCGTGCAGAGACTTTTCGCGGGCAGTTTCAGCCTCAACCGCCTTGATTTGGCGACGGACGCTTTCAACGGTTTCCTGGGCACCGGCAATAACGCAGGCAAGCCCAAGACACAGTAACATCTTCGGAAAAACATGAAATTTCATAGGAATAAAATACAAAGAACTTAACGGCAAAAACACATTTATTCAAAAAAACGGCCCAAAAACACAAAAAAAAGGCCTGCGATCACACGATCCACAGGCCTTTTTAAATGAAGCAAGCAAATTACTTCTTAGAATCTTTGAAGTATTGCGGAGTATTCTTGGCGCCAGCCTTCTTCAAGGCCTTGATCAAGCGGGTGTAGCCTTCGTTCGTAGCCCAGTCAAGCACGGAGTAACCCTGGCCGCACTTCGCGTTCACATCAACCTTCTTGTCGATGAGGAACATCATGGCATCGTAGTTGCCGGACTTCACAGCCCAGTGGATCGGCAGGTAACCATCGGCGCTGCGGTTTTCGAGCGGAGCACCAGCTTCGGCCAAGAGTTCAAGCATATCGACCTTGCCGGTCTTTGCTGCGATAAGCACTGCAGTACCCAAGGTAGCCGGATCAACATTTTCGGTCTTGAGCTGAGCGAGAAGACGAACCACAGCATCCTTGTGGCCCATCATCACAGCATTGTCAATCACCGGTTCGCCCTGGCTGTTACGAACGTTGGCCTTGGCGCCATGTTCAAACAGATAGTTCAAGACCATCACGTTGCCCTTGTTAGCGGCAATGGCGACAGCGTTGTTACCATTTTCGGCCGGAGCGTCAATTTCGTAAGAAGCCTGAAGGAAAAGGGTCATCTTAGCCGTATCGCTATTGGCGGCAAAAGACACAAAGTTATTTGGCGTAAAGCCGATCTTCTGTTTGGTCAGGTATTTACGCACGGACTGAGGATCGTTCGGATCCATAGTATCATTACAAGCTGTAAGAGCAAGGAGGCTCGCAGCGCAAAGGCAAAGCAACGATTTCTTCATTTTGACTCCATAAAGATAAAATCTTTGTATTCTGCCACTAAAATTACACTTTTTTTGTCAAATTTATCAACGAAAAAAAACTTTTTCTTTATTTAAAGCCCGTAAAAGCCACTTTCGCCTTAAAAGTAAACTTCCGTTTACCTTATTTCTTTATTTTGAGCTTGTCCCCAACCTTGATCTTGGTATCATTCAAGCCATTCCACTTCACAATGTCTTCAATCGTTACTTTGTACTGGCGGGAAATGTCCCAAAGGCCCTCGCCCTTTTTGACTTCGTGAATCACAAAGCCGTCTTCAGAAGCGGCAGCCGCAGCGGCAGACGTAGAAGCCTCACCTTCCACCTTCAGCTTTTGCCCCGGGTGAATGGAAACGGACTCACCCATATTGTTGAGCGCCTGGATATTGGCAATGGTCGTCCCGAACTTCTTGGAGATGGCAAACAGGTTGTCCCCCGCCTGAACTGTGTAGTACCCCCCGACAAGCGAAGGCTTAACGTCCTTGGGGCTAGATTTAGGCTCAGACCTGGGTTCAGACTTACGCTTTTTAGACACCACCAGTTCAGGAATAACAACGGAATCGCCAACAGTCAAGCGCTTGTTGAAGCCGTCATTAGCCTCCATAAGCATCACTACCGGGACTCCGTAGGCCTTGGCGATGGCAGAATACGTATCACCCGACTGGACCTGGTATTTTTCGCCTTTCTTGAGTACAGGACGGTCCACCTTGGGGCTAACTACGGGCTTGAGCTCCGGCTTAGAAACCAAAATGGTATCGCCCGGTTGCACTACGCTTGCGGCATCCAGGGAGTTCCAAGTACGCAAATTCTCTTGAGAAACGCCAAACAGGCGGGCCACAGAAGCAATGTCGTCCCCCTGCTTAAGCACATAGGTTTTAACCTTGGTCGGCTTTTTGCCCGTAGATTTTTTGGGGGTCACCTTGATGGGGATAAGCAAAGTCTTGCCCGCACGAATGCGGTCGTTTTTCATGTCGTTCGCCTGCTTGAGTTCCGTAACGGAGATTCCATACTGGCGGGCAATAGCCCCCAAGTTCTCTCCGCGCTGCACCTTGTGATGATGCCAGCTCGAGAACGTATTCTTCTCCATTTTGTCGTAACCTTCAACAAAGGCTCCGCGCGTCCCCACCGGCAAACGCAGCAGATAGTGATCCTTGTTTGGCGGCGTACACCACTTTACCAGTTCCATATTGAGCACGCGAAGCGTATCTTCGGTAACCCCGAGCAACTTGGCGACCTCCTCCAACGGGAACGAATCAAACACGGTCACCGTATCGAATTCCGGCAAATACTGTTTTTCTACCTGGATATCGTAATGTTCCGGGAAATGCCCAACCACCATCGCCGCAAGAATTCTCGGCACATAGCGCATAGTCTCTTTGGGGAGCGACAAATCCCAATAGGTCACCACCTTTGTGGTATCCCAGGTGGAATCGGCCATCATCTCTTTAACAAGACGACGTACGCGGCCTTCGCCACAGTTATAGGCGGCCATCGCCAAAAGCCAATCGTTAAATTCCGTGTGAAGACGATTCAAATACTTGAGTGCGGCCATGGTCGCCTTTTCGGGATTGCGACGCATATCGACCCAATAATCAACCTCTAGCCCATAGCGTTTGCCAGTCTCCGGAATAAACTGCCACATGCCCGATGCCTTGGCGCGACTGTACGCCTTCACCTTAAAACCCGATTCTACCAAAGCTAGGTAAATCAAGTCCCTAGGCATGCCCATGGCCTCGAGTTGCGCATAAATTAATGAATCATACGCCGTCTTACGATTTAACGAGCCCTCGGTAAACTGGCGGGCTCCGTTCGTCATGTAGTAGATTTCTTGCATCACGCGTTCGTTAAATTCCACCGGGAGTGAAAACTGCTTTACATCAACGGTATCGAGGAAATTTACAATTCCTTGAAGGGCTGCACTATCGGCCTCGTTCTCGTCCAAGGCATCGACTCCCTCAATAGAAACGTCATTTTTTATAAACGAACTATCGGTAACATCGGCGACATTCGGATAAACTTCGTCAAGAGCGCGCACAATGCGGTTTGGCATGCGCACGCGGTAAATGGAATCCTCGGCCACGCTTACGTTGCGGTAAGTGGAATCGTATTTTTCGGAGACAAGTTCCTTTAGGGATTGGTCCAGATAATGCCTAGCCAAAAGCCATTCCTGGTTATCCATGGCCTGCAGGGCATACTGGTAATACGTCCACGAAGGTCGAATGGCAAGAGAATCCGAAACCTTTTCTCTAAGAGCGACCTGAGCAAAAGAAAGCGAATCCACCACCGGTGGTTCGCTCTCGCCCATCATAGAAACAGATTGAACAGCCTGCTTAGGAGAGCAAGCTGCGAGCAAAGCAACCGATACGCCGGCTATTAGCAGACGTAACAGTTTAGAAGCACACATCACTGGTCGAAATCCAGATCTTCTGCATAGTCGGACCAGATCTGGTCACGCTTGAACGTCGGATGGTCAAAGTCGACTTCTTCATCGACTTCTTCTTCTTCCTCTTCAATTTCCTCCGGTTCTTCTTCGGGGAACGGAACAGGGGCATCAAAACCATCACTCTTCGGGCGACGACCGCAATGGTAAGTAATATTCGACATAGGACCTCTTTTTTAGTGCATAACCTTTTCGACACCGAACCAAATCACGCCACAAAGCACAAAAGCAGCGACCACTTGAAGCAAGATAATAACCCTATTCAAGCGATAAGCCTTTTGAGACTTTCTGTGCCATGAAGGCAATTCAGGTTTCGGTTCTTGATTAAGCATTACGGAAAGGAAATATACACATAATCTTGTATTTGCAACCATAGAAATGAAAATTTTTTTAATTTCTATGGTGTTTATGAGGCGATTTGTATTTACGCTCACACTTATGGCCACTTTGCTGTATGCCCAAACAGGCATCGGGCGTAATACGCATGGCATTAGAGTCCCCTCAGCATCAACGTTAACGCAAGGTTTCATCTACTTTTCTGGCAGCTTTGAAACCATCAGCGATGGCGAACCTCTAGCCCAAGACGGCTTTACCAACACGGCCACGGGCGAAAAGACCGAACTCACAGACCAGGCCGCCGCCTCGGGCGGAGCTATTACTATTGGTTACGGGATTCTAGACTTTTTAGAGCTGAATCTATCGCTACCGCTCTACTACGAAGGGCATATCACCGGAACAAAACTGGACGGGCTTGCCACCGGCGACCTGGAAGCAAGCCTCAAGGTGAGCCTCCCGCTAGACTTTCCCATCCACATAGGCCTCAGCGGAAGTTTATTCGCCCCAACAGGCGCCAAAAGTCGCGGATTCCGCCCTCGCCACTCCTGGTTCATTAAAGAAGACCAGCCCTCTTACGCCTACACCAATGGCGTGCTAGCCCTCTCCGGGAACCTATTCATTTCACTCGATATCTTTGGCATCCTCCTATGGAATAACCAAATCGGCTATCTCGCGACAGGCGAAGACCGCGACGCGTTCCTTTGGGGAACCGGACTGGAATTATTCCCGAACAAGACCGTCAGCGTCATTGTCGAAGCTTCTGGCGAGGCCCGCACAAGCCAAATGGGAAAATTTTCAAATTTCCGTAAAGAATTGGCTCGATTTACCCCTGGCCTTAGACTCCACCTACCCAATAAGCTCGACCTTATTTTTGCCGCCGATTTAAGCTTTGACTACTTGCGCGGAAACAAGGACATAGACGGCATAGACATTATTCGTCACGACAAAGACAATGATTTTTCGTACACTATACCGGGAACTCCCAAAATTGGGTTCACTTTCGCCCTCACCAAGGTCATAGACTTTAGCTGGAGGGACTCCGACCAAGACGGCGTCGCAGACCGACTGGACATGTGCCCCGGGTCGACCTTTGGCGTTGTGGTCAACAACCGCGGATGCCCTGTGGACCAGGACCAAGATGGAGTCTTGAACATCGTAGACGATTGCCCCGAAACCCCTTACGGAGTCAAAGTGGACTACTTAGGGTGCCCGCTAGACGAGGACCATGATGGAATCGCCGATTTCAAGGACCAGTGTCCGGGAACTCCCCTCGGTGAGGCCGTAAACGAAACGGGTTGCCTTCGCGACTCCGATAACGACGGCGTCGACGACAATAACGACCAATGTCCCGAGACCTCCCCCGAAGACCAGGTCAACCTATCGGGATGCCCCATTGATAGCGACCACGACGGTGTTTTGAACGAAAACGACAAATGCCCCGAAACACCAAGAGGACGCCCCGTAGACCAAGAAGGCTGCCCGCTGGACTTTGACAAAGACGGGATTCCCGACGACATTGACATGTGCCCGAACAGTACCGTAGGCGAATACGTTGATGACAAAGGTTGCCCCGCCGACATTGATAACGACGGCGTTCCCGACGTCAAGGACCAGTGCCCCGAAACACCAGAGGGATTTACGGTTGATCAAACAGGCTGTTCCCTGGATATTGACCAGGACGGCGTTCCCGACGATCTTGACAAATGCCCGAAAACTCCGACCAATGCACCCGTGGACACGCTGGGTTGCCCCATAGATTCCGACCAAGACGGCATCGCCGACTACCTCGACAAATGCCCAGAAACACTACCCCACATTTTAGTCAACGGGCAGGGCTGCCCGTACAACAGCAAGTTGAACCTGGAAAGCATTGCAAAACAGATTCACTTTAATGGAAATAGCGACAGACTTTTAAACAGTTCCTATACCGCCCTGAACGATGTAATTGAACTGCTGCGCCGTTACAATTTTAATATAGAAGTGGAATGCAGCGCAAGCGGATCCAACGCCAAAGCCGTTTCCGTGAACAGGGCGCAAACCATTGCGGATTACTTTGACAGCAAGGGATTCGATATGACCCGCGTAAAAACAAGAGGTACAGGAGCATCGGCGCCCCCTGGCGTAAAACTAATCCCGACGGACATACAAAGATGATCAATACAACGCTCTGTTACATTGAACAAGACGGAAAATACCTTTTACTGCACCGCGTAAAAAAGAAAAAAGACATCAATAAAGACAAGTGGATAGGCATTGGCGGCAAGTTCGAGGAATGGGAATCCCCCGAAGATTGCATCCGTCGAGAAACGCTCGAGGAAACAGGGCTCACGCTCATCCACCCCAAGTATAGAGGCATAGTAACCTTCATTAGCGACGGCATGGACCAGACCGAATTTATGCACCTGTTCACCGCAACGGAATTTACGGGAAACCTCAAGGAATGCGACGAAGGCAACGTGGAATGGGTCCCGAAGGAAGACTTGGTCAAACTGCCCCACTGGGACGGAGACCTGATTTTTTTGGCATTGCTTGAACGCGGCGAACCGTTTTTCTCGCTCAAACTCACCTACAAAGGAAGCACCTTAACCGAGGCCATGCTCAACGAAACGCCCGTCTCTTTAAAGGATTTTGTGTAACGAAAATCACAAAAACGGACGAAAAAGTTCCAAAAGCACCGATTTCTATAAAAAATTTTCATTTTTTTCGCGTTTTTTTCAAAAATCGTTGGCCAAAACAAAAAAAATTTTAGATATTTATAATACTCCAAACCAACCCCATAGAAGCCGGTCACCTTAAAAGGGCCGGCTTCTTACTTTTTAGAGCTTTGGAAAAAACTTCGCTTTCACAGACACAATACTCGTATGGGCAGCACAACCCACACGGCTTTTATTACAAACAAAATAAAATTTAAGGTTTTCGCACCTTTAAAAAGCGATTACCATTTTGCTAGAGCAGCTCTCTAAAAAAAAACATCGCGTAGCGATTACCATTTTGCTAGAGCAGCTCTCTAAAAAAAAAACATCGCGTAGCGATTACCATTTTGCTAGAGCAGCTCTCTAAAAAAAACATCGCGTAGCGATCACCATTTTGCTAGAGCGTTGGAAATAATCAGGTCCTGTAGCTTTTCGATGGCTCGCTTCTGGCCATGGCGGTCCTCTGTTTCGTTGGCGGCCACATCGTAGGTACCATCCGCCGAAAGAGACTTGTTCTCGTAGATAATACGATCTTTCACGTTATCATAGAACTTGACGCTCACTCGAATGGTTACGCGGTACGTTTCCACGTCGCTATTGCTATTGAAATTTTCCGGTTTATTGGAGTAACTCAAAAGCGTAATTTCAAAGTCGGCGCTGGCTTCGTCATTCACCAACCGCACGCCACCCGCATTCTTTTTGAACATTTCCACCACAGCCGTGTGGATGTCATTTGCAAGCACCGGGTCAAGCGTTTTGTCTTCGACCTCATGAATGTTTACCGTCTTAATGTGGCTCGGGAGCGTACTCGCCGTAAAGCTGTAGCAGCTAGACAGAACCATCATCGCAAACAAGCATAAAACACCTAAAAGAGCGTTCTTTTTTAAAACATTTTTCATCGTCAAAAATTTAGTTATTTCACAGTCCAAAAAGAAATAAAAAATCCATGGCGATATCAAATCGTCATGGACTTTACCTTAACAAGACCTTTTTTTATGGTTATCGGCTATTTTACAGAAACCATCTTGCTGAAATTGCCGTTCTTTATCACGTAGAGCCCCTTGTCAAGCTTCATAGACTTCATCTGAGCCTGGACATCGGTCACACGGAAGCCCGCGAGCTTGCACACGAGAGAACCCTTCAAATTGTATACGCTATATGTCTTTTCCGTCGTCAAGAGAAGGCGCTGATTTGCGATGAATAATTTACCCGTATCCGCAGGAGCAACATTACCGCTATCAGCAGGAGTTTCATTACCACCGGCATTCACATCACTAGCTTCAATCTTAGAAATCACTACGTTGTCAATGTACACGCTACCCTTGTCAAGACCGGCGTTAATGGAAATGCGGCCATCGGTATCCGTAGCTTCGCTCATGGTGAACCTGATTTCGTAATTCTTCTTTTCGGTACCGAGATCAAAAGTCTTGGCGGTACTGTAGCTGGTCCAAGGTTCCGTATCCTTTTCGAGATTCACTTCGAGGCTTCTGGGAGCAGAAGCGTAGGCGTCAAAGGTCAACTTGTAGCTTTGGCCCTTTTCGTAGTGCATGCCCTTCTGGATGACCTGGATGTCGTAAGCATTGGTTCCCGTTTCAGAAACGCTGATTTCCATTTCGCCATCCTTGAACTTCACGGAACCGCTTCCTGCATGCTGAGTCAAGGCCCAACCTGCAATCTTGAGGGAATCGGAGAAGGAACCGTTGAAAACAGTATCGCGGTCAGTCGGGACTTCAATGGCAGCGGCAACACCATCCAAGGAATACTGCTTCACAAAATTCCAGATATCAGAAACATCAGCCGACGACGGGCTGTGTTGACGGCCTTCGAGTTTCAAGTGCTTCACGTAAACACCGCCATCGCACGGTCCCCAAGTATAAAGCGTACCTTTGTTTTCACTATTGGGATAATTTTCGATAACTTCCGCTTGGGACGGGCAATTGAACTGCTTGCGATAGCTGCCCAGATTGTTTTCAAGGCCGCTGTAACCCACGACATCATCGCTCGTTCCATGGGTATGGAAAATAGGAACCGGGCGCATCGCCGTACCGGCACCACCCATCAGGTAACCCGAGCAGGGAGCAAAGGCGGCAATCTTGTCGGCAATCTTACCCATGGCATGGTACGAGAACATGCCACCCATGGAGAAGCCGGAAAGGTACACGCGCTTCGGGTCAACCTTGTAATCCTTGACCATCTGATCAATGATTTGCGTTATCCATTTGGTATCCTGATCACCACTGATATCCCACGTGCTATACCCCTTACCGCCATTCGGGTACACGACTAAGAAACCAGCCGTATCGGCGACATTTTCCCACATGGTATGGTTATGTTGGTATGTCGGATCTTGGTCCATGCCATGCAAAGAAAGCAGAAGCGGACTATTGTCGGCTAGCCCTTTTGGAGCATGAACATAGACATCGCGACCAGAAACAGAGACTTTTTTATAGTCAAATTGATCAATGGGCCGTTCGCCACCCCATTGCGCAAAGGAAAACGTCACTGCAAGCAGCAGCACCATTAATGTTCTCATAATTGACCCAACCTTCCTTTATGCCTTTTATCGAGCATTTTTGATGTACGTTCCCCCGTACCATTTGACATTAATGTATACATAACGCAATTGAGTAGCTCGAACGGCTTTCAAAAGTCGATGTAAAGGAATACAACACGCTTTTTACACAGAATCGGGGAAATTTTGCAATAGCACAAGCCCTATACAAATTTCACCCCGGTTTCTAATTACACATTCCAAAAAACAAGGCAAACTTTGTTATATTTAGCCCGTAAAATTTTTAAAGAGGCATAAAATGCTTGACATAAAGAAGATCCGCGAAAATCCGGAATATTATATTGCAGAAACCGAAAAGAAGTACACGACCGTGAGCCTTAAGGACGTGCTCGCCATCGACGAAGAACGCCGCCCGCTCCTCACCGAGGTGGAACGCCTCAAGAGCGAACGCAACGCTCAGTCCAAGCTCATCGGCGAACTCAAGAAGAAGGGCGAAAACGCAGACGCCGCCCAGGCAGCCACCCGCGAACTCGGCAACAAGATTGACGAAATGGACAAGAAGCTGAAGGAGCTTGAATTCAAGCAGACCGAAATGCTCATGCACGTCCCGAACATCGCCCCGCGTTCCCCGGAAGGCAAGGACTCTAGCGACAACGTCGTCGAGAAGGACGGCCCGATTCCGTTCGACTTCTACACCAAGAACGATGACTTCGCCCGCGTGGACCACAAGACCTTGGGCGAACGCCTTGGCATTTTCGACTTTGAACGTGGCGCCAAGATTTCCGGTTCCGGCTTCCCGGTTTACCGCGGTCTCGGCTCCCGCCTCGAACGCGCCCTCATCCAGTTCTTCCTGGACGAACACCAGAAGGCAGGCTTCGAAGAATTCACTCCTCCGTACCTCGTCACCCGTAACACCATGCGTGGTACCGGTCAGTTGCCGAAGTTCGAAGAAGACATGTACCGCTGCGACAAGGACGACGACCTGTTCCTCATCCCGACCGCAGAAGTTCCTCTTACGAACCTCTACTCCGGCGAAATCATCCCGGAAGCGGACCTCCCGAAGCGCATCTGCGCCTACTCCGCCTGCTTCCGCCGCGAAGCTGGCTCCTACGGCAAGGACACCCGCGGACTTCTCCGCCTCCACCAGTTCAACAAGGTGGAAATGGTGTACTTCGCCCACCCGGAACGTTCCTACGAAGACCACGAAGAACTCACCCGCTTCGGCGAAATGCTCTTGGAAAAGCTCGGTCTCCCGTACCACCGCCTCGCCCTCTGCAAGGGCGACCTCGGTTTCGGCGCCGCCAAGTGCTACGACCTCGAAGTCTACGCCCCTGTGGAAAAGAAGTGGCTCGAAGTTTCCAGCTGCTCGAACTTTGAAGATTACCAGGCTCGTCGCGCCAACATCAAGACGAAGATCAACGGCAAGAATACCTTCGTCCACACGTTGAACGGTTCCGGCCTCGCCACACCTCGCGTGATGGTCGGCATCTGCGACAACTACCAGCAGAAGGACGGCTCCCTCAAGATTCCTGAAGTGCTTCGCCCGTACATGGGTGGCATGGAATTCATCAAGCCGAAAGCCTAACAGCGATTGACAGCGTCAAGGCGCATGCGCCCTATGGGGTACACCTCTAGCGCCACAAAAAACGACCCGTTCAAACGGGCCGTTTTTTTACATACAAATTCAAATTTTAATATCGGATGCACCGCACTGAGTAAGCAACCTTCTTTAAGTTGCTGTATTCACCCCAGAACTGATCGTTTGCATAATACAGGTCCCAATAGGGAGCGCGAGAAGCATCTGCAGTTTCTTCTGCAACCCAAAAACTTCCACCTTCCCCGTATTCGCCAAAAGAACCATCCGCATGTCGGCTTCCCGCAGGAACACCTTTAAATCCGTAGCGATTCGTGCCCATCTTGCCATCTTTACTCTTCTTCCAGCCGTTCATCGCCTTCAAACTCGTACCCACACCCTCAGTACCACGTTCGGCATTTTTTTCGGCAATAAAGCTCGACAAAATTTTCATATCTCCCGAAGTCGGGATGCGCCAGCCCTCCGGGCAAGCCCCTTGATGTTTTGAAGAAATCAACGAACCGGCACTAGAAGTCAGATACTGATCACTCAAAGCCAAAGCTGCGGTCCAAGTATACAAGCGTCCAAATAAGTTGCAAAGGTCATGCCTATCGTTATAGCACCAGCTACCTTCAGCAGCGTATTTCAAATTTTCCGCCATCCAGACCTGCGAACCTATTTTCACCTTATTGTAGATATTTCCATCTCTTTCGTCACAAAATGCATACTCGGGAACATTATCGCACAAATGCAAGTTCTCTTCGGGAACAATTTCCGGAGTGGTATCTGATTCAGCATTTTTAGACATGCGTCGGTAAGTTCCCTTTTTGCCCTTTTTAGAAACCGAAAGTATCGAAGAAGAGGAAATTTCAAGCTCTGAGCTAGAAGAAATTTCTTCTGAAGAACTACATGATGATTCTGCAATAATTTCACTTGAACTACTAACCGGCGCCGCTTTTTTTTGCAACTGGTTCTGTTGCGGAACAGCGTTCTCACACGCTACGAATACAAACGCAGAACACAAAATATATTTGGCAAAAAAATTCACAACAAACCTCTAGGGGTCAACCCCTACATCTGTTCCTCAAAATAATAAAAAACATCCCATTTTGTCCACTTTTTCTTATAAAAAACAACCAAAAAAAATAAACAAAACTATATTTCGTCAAAATTTTACCGAACGGATATATAATGAAATCCAAATTATTTATTCCCGCACTGCTGTTAATCGTATCAGCCGCTTTTGCGCAGGAAACTGTTAATGATTCGGCTCTCGCCAACCGATTTGAAAGATTTATATACGGCCCAAGTTTCAATTTAACGATGCCAACAAAAGAACAACACGTCGTTGCAATTCAAACGCATCCTTATAGGACGTCAAACCGTAATTACATCGCCTATCGTTTAAACGACAGAGCCTACATTTCTGGAAGCAGAAATAATATAACGCTTTTTGGAGCTCTCGAGACTGAATCAAATAGAACCGACGTTTCCTTTGGTTACGCCACCCCTACATTCGGTGCGGAATTTCTAACCAAGACATCATTGAAATGGGAAAGCCTAACCAAAACCGAATCCGAAAAAAAAATCAGCGAGTCAGACTTCACAAGTTTTTGGAGAAGCGTTTACCAGTTGATTCTTTCAAAAAAATTCTCCGATTTGGATTTTACCGTAACGGGAGCATTCATACGCCCCACTGACGATTCCTCCTACACAAGGGAAGTTGATACGAGAGACTACTCTTCCGAATACAATAAAGACGACCATAATTGGGAAGCTTTGCTACAATTTGAATTAACCAACTTTCCCTCAGCCAAGGACTTTTCATGGAGCTTCAAAGCAAGAGGATTGCGCTACAACGTAACCTACGATTCAGTCTATTCCGTACACGCAAAAAGAAATTCGGACGATGATTTTGATGAATACAATTACGAACTCAACACAAGATCATCCTACACGCTCTTTGGTTTAAATTACGGATTTAGCAATGTCACACTAAAGGCATCAAACGCAAGATTAATCTTGGGCTTAACAACTGATTTATCGGTGAAGCTTTACGACGCTCTTGACGACAAGATACATTACAATAAAGACAACTACTTTACGGTTTCATTGAAAACTAATCCAGAAATTCTCGCAGAACTTGCAATCAGCGACAACTGGACCCTCTATTCTGACATCATCACAACATTATCTGCAAATTTTGACCGAAATGAATTTGACCAATTCTATAGGAATAAAGAAAATCATCAAGACAACTCCAGCACCAATCTATACTTAAAGAATGGTTACACGTCCATCCGTACTGGCCTTCGCTTCGATTACAACAATTTCGCACTTGAAGGCATCATCACAGACAGTTTCATAGCAAACCCGTTCTGCAGTTTTGCAGGGCATAATATGACATCCACACTCTTTGCACTTGTCAATTTCTAATGGGGGGAATATGAATAAATTCATAAAATCACTCATTGTACTGATTATATTCGCTTTGATTGCGTGTACAAGCGATGCTATCATCAGCTCCCCACGCGACCCTGACACACCTTACTTTGTAGTTGCTGACGAGGATGATTCATCCTCCAGCAGCGATGACGAAGACGATTACTACTCATCCTCCAGCAGCGATGATGAAGACGATTACTATTCATCCTCTAGTAGTGAAAAGAAATCTTCTAGTAGTGAAGAAGTTGTGTCTTCCAGTAGCGAAGAGGTTTCCTCTAGTAGCGAAGAGGAATCTTCCAGCAGTGAAGAGGCGTCTTCCAGCAGCGAAGAGGTTTCCTCTAGTAGCGAAGAGGAATCTTCCAGCAGTGAAGAGGCGTCTTCCAGCAGCGAAGAGGT
>JAKSIM010000041.1 GCA_024398845.1 Fibrobacter sp.
GGCGCCGCTGGATTCACGGGGCCCCCGAGGTAACTCCTCGGGGGCCCCTTTTTTTGTCCCGCATAGACTTCGCCGGACGGGAGGCCGCCCGGGGGACACCTCGCCGGCCCGCGGAATTGCATCAGCCGGCCCGCGGCGCATTGACACGCCTCGGCCAGCATCGGCCCGCGCGCTACTTGCCTCGGCCAGCATCGTTGCAAAGTGTTGTTTTTTTTTGATTTTTTCTCGCAAAAATTAGGCCGGAACAGTTCGTCTAATTTTGCGATTATAATCTATATTAATGGCTATGAAACCGACAATTTCCTTTGTTTTACAGCTATCTCAATCTACTGCTTACGAGAATCTTGAAGCGGTCGCGCGCAATGTTCTCGATGGTATTGACGTGCTGTTGAGCTCGGGTGTTGTCAAGTGTTCTTTGTATATCGATGGTCCGACTATCGAGGCGATGCGCAAGGTCGCGAAGCCTTTGATGTTTGGTAAAATCAAGAACGGTATTCGGGAAGGCATTCTTGAATTTTTGGGCGGTGGCTTTTACGATCCAATGCTCTCGTTCTTCCCCGAAGAATTGCAGATGATGCAGCTAAATTCTCACCGCAAGCTTTTGAATAAGTGCTTTGACGCGGAACCGCAGGGGTTTTATAATTCCTCGCTTGTTTGGGAAATGGGCATGACTGCGGTTATTGAGAGTGCGGGCTTTGACTACGCGTTGGTGAGCGAAGCGGCTATTCAAGATGCTCTTGGTCGATCCACTCCCGTTTCGGGGTGGTTTACTATTGAAGACAAGGGTGCTTTTGTACGCATTGTCCCTGTGGCAGATGCTCTTTCCAAGGCTCTTGAAAACGATGATTTGAATTGGAAACAGATTGCGGAACCGTATTGTCGTGGAGGCAAGTCTGCCGTGGTTCTAATGGATTTGCCTCCAGAGCCTAGCGAAATAGTTCACTTCTTTGAGCGGTTTGTTGACTTTATCGAAATGAACGAGGTTCAAACATGGCCTGTGGGTTATGCGGTGAACCAGCTCCATTCCGAAGGTTCCCTTAGTAATCTTGTTTCGGCGGGTCGTAAACTCGGTTTGCCTTCTACGGCGCGTACCTGTCGCGAAGCTCTTATTCGTAGACCCGAGATGAACCTGCTGCAAAAGGCATTCTTGAGTTTGTATCGCCGCGCTAAGGTTTCTTTGGAACCAAAGAGATTCGTCTCGTTTTGCGAAAAATTGCTCCCGGTGATGTCGCCGATTTTCTTTAGGGATTTGTGCGGCGGCAAGGGGATGCAGAGCCTGAATGTGCGCCAGTGGGGGTATCGTTACCTTGTGAACGCGGCACGTGAACTCGACAAGATTACGGAATTTGCTGGGCTCCGTATTGAAGTTTGCGATTTCCTTTTGCTGGGTCGTAAGGTTCTTTGGTTCGAGAATAAGGATATTTCTTGCTTGCTGGATTATTATGCCGGCGGCATTATGCGTTCGATTTTCTATAAGCCCGTTCCGCAGAACCTTTTGAACTCTTGGCGTGACGATGGTGAGCCTTGCGTAGGCTTTTTGGACGTTCTTTTACCCAATGTGGATGTGACTCCCGAAAAGGTGGAACAGATGCTGGAGGGCCGTGAAAACACGCTTGCAGAGCCCTTTGACTACCAGATTCAACGCGATGAGCAAGGGGCCGAGGTTCAGCTGCTTGAAGAGCAGGGTTATTGCATTGGCGAAAAACGCGGTGTTTTCCATGTGCAAAAGACTTTCTTGTTCGATAATAGTTCCTCCGAGATTAAGGCTGTGTACAAGGTGATGAATTCCACTTATATGGAATCCAAGTGTTTCTTTGGTACGCTATTTGAATTTGGTATTTTGGAGAACAGCAACGGCATTGGCGTGACAATTGACGGTAAGCCCGTAAAATGGGATAAGAAGCAACCTTTTATTTATCCGGAAGCTTCAACTATGGATATTCGTGATTATGCTTTGGGTTGCTCGTACCATATGAAGTTTGCAAAGCCGGCTGCGTTATTCATTGGTTCTGTGTTTAGTGCATCGGCTTCGGCGGCCCCGGATGTGTTCCAGGGAATTCGTGTGTATCCATTCTGGCGCATGGCTTTGAATGTCATGGACGAACTTCAGGCTAATATTAGTTTGTCGGTAACAAAAAAGTAGGACGCGCATGAGTGCTGATTTAATTAACATTCAAGTGGAAGATCTGGGCGATGATGTCGAAATCTCGTTGTCCGGTTCTTTGGGCGTGTTCCAGCTTCCGGCCGTTCGCGAAAAACTTGAAATGCTGACGTCTGGCCCGGGATGTTTTTTCTTTTTGAATTTGCAACGTGTCCATTTTAAGTCTAACGACTACCGCGAGTTGTTTCTCGAAATTCTTGATCGAGTCCGCGCGCAAAACTCCGCCTTGATTTTAGTGTTCAGTGGCGAAGAGCAAATGGCCTACTTTGAAAAGTACAGGAACATCTTTGAAATTTATGAAAGTCGCTCAGCGTATAAGAGGTCAGGCATCTCTAAGCAGTTGAGTCAAGTAGGTGTGCACTATGGTAAAAAAACGGGTCTTCGTTTGAGTCCGGCGGTTGCCATTGCAGTTGCCATTTTGATTGTGGGATGGGCTGTTAGTTTGTTCTTGATTATCGCGGCGCAAGGCCGAGATATTGCCGACAAGCAGGCGCAGATTATTGCTTTGCAAAGTCAAAAGGAACGTTATGTGCGTGAAATCGACAAGTTGGAATCGTCTATTGGGCCGCTCCGCAAACTGGGCGTGGTTCAAGATACATCCATGTTGAGTTCGTTTGGCGTAATTCAGGATTGGGTATCGTACCTGGAGTACTTGGAGAATACCCGCCGTGAAAAATAATCTGCAAATATCTCCGGTATTTACGATTGTCGTATTTTTGGCTGCGGCTCTTGCGCTCGTGTCTTTTTGGGGTGCCTGGAAATCAAGGCAGGATACCTTGAACGATTTGGCTCGCGAAGAAGCTGAACTTCGTGGAGATTTGGAACGGCTTGATACCTGGGGCAAGTGGACTATTGATTACGTAAAAATAGATAAGGCTGTTAATTACCTCTCTAAGAACAGGCTTTCCCCTGAAATGAGTCGCAACCTTACGGAACAGATTTGGCAGATTTCCAGGTCGTATGCGCTAGATCCTCTTTTGATTTTGGCAGTAGTGTCTCAAGAGAGCCATGGTAACCCAAATGCTCGCGGGCGAACGCGTTCGGGCAAGGCCTCCGGAGCTATGGGGCTTATGCAGATTAAGCTGGAAACGGCTCAAAAAATGGCGATGCACTTTGGGTTGAATGTTGAAACGCCTGAGGATTTACTGAAGCCCGAAGTGAATGTTACTGTGGGGACTGCGTACTTGATTCGCCTTATTGGTAAGTACGGTAGTTGGAAAGAGGCGCTGATTGCGTACAATTTGGGGCATTCCGCCGTAGATAGAATGCTTGAACAGGGGATTCCCTTGCCAACGCGTTATTATGAACACGTAATTTCAAAGTATTGGGAATTGGCCCACTTATCTTTTTTGTAAATTTATATTGATGATTAGGATGCTACTTCCACTACTGTTGGTCGCTGTTGCGTTTGCGGGCGAAGTCCGCTACGATTGTGCGCAATTTGTGGAAGCCGGGCTGACTAATGATCCTATTTTGGCTGAGAGCCAATTTGCCATCCGGGCCAAAAAGGAAAAAATCCAGTCTTTAAAGTCCGAAGTTATTTTGCCGACTTTTGATGTGTCGATGATGGTTGGACCCGCACCTGGCCTTCGCGAAGAAGTTGAAGCCGATGGCGATACCGTCGATGTTTACGATTTTACCAAGATGGGACCGTTCTGGGGGGTGCAAGCCAAGTTTATCCAGCCGTTGAACCTTGGGCAGTACCGTGCCGGTAAAAAGGCTCTTGAAGCGGATTTGCAGCAAAAGGCTTTTTCTATAGAGAACGAGGTCCACAAGAAGGATGTGGAACTGCAGACGTATTACTACAATTATTTGTTGGCTCTTGAAATGCAAAGGCTGGCTGCCGATGCCAAGGCGAAAGTCGACCAGGCCTACGACCAGATGGAAGAGGCTTTGGATGATGACGACCCGAATGTGAGCCAGATGGATTTTTTGAAGCTTAAGACGCAGATGCATACGGTCAAGGAAGGTGTTACTGAAGCGGACCTCGGTATGAAACGCGTGCAGCTGGCTATTCGCTTTTCGCTTGGTTTACGCGATGGAGATATTTTTGTTGCCGAAGATACAACCTTGCTCCCCAGGCCGGAACCGTTACCGCTGCTGGATGAAGTCCGAAATCTTACCGTGCAAAATCATCCGGAGCTTAAGCAATTGCAGGCGGGCTTGCTTGCCCGTCGCACGCAAATGGATCTTGCCGAGGCAAAACTTGCTCCGGAATTCTTTGTGATGGGTGAAATTGAATATGTAAAAAGCTGGGCGGGTAATCGCAGCGCCATGCAGCGTAGCGCTTTTGATGAAGATGCAGTGAACAAGCTCTCGGGTCTTATTGGTATTGGTCTTCGCTACCACTTGAACTTCTGGAAGCAATGGGAGAATTTCCGCAGTGCCCGTACCGAATATCGCGGTTTGCAAATGAAGGACCGCTATGCTGCCGAGGGCCTTATGGCGAAATCCGAGGAACAGTATTACCAGGTGGTCGCAGCCAGAGAGAAAATGGATGCCCTCAAGGAGAGCCTTCGCGCGTCTGAATCCATTTTGAAAGGCGCTGCCATGCAGTATGATTTGGATAAGTCTAAAACGGGAGAGCTTGTAAGTGCCTATACGCAGAATGTTGGGCTCAAAAAAGATTATCTATTTGCTGTGTGCAAGTACAATGTTGAATTTGCGGAACTAATCTCCAGGATGGGATTTTCGCTGGCTGAGTTCCGCGCACGATATATGAAATAAAAGGAATAAAGTATGATAAAAAAATTACTCCTCATGATAGCCTGTGCATCTCTGCTTGCTTTTGCTGCCGATGACCCGGTGGCTGCCATCAAGAAGAAGGATGCCGAATTGCAGGCTCTTCTCAAAAAGTCTACCCGCAATGCCTCTGAAACGGAACGCGTTAAGAATCTGCTTAACGATTCCTTTGACTTTGAACTTTTGGCCAAGAAATCTCTGTCTTCGAGCGATTGGAAGGCTCAGGACGAGGCCTCTCAGCAGAAGTTTGTAGCTGAGTTCCAGCGTATGGTTCGCAATTCTAGTGCAAAGCGTCTTGAACTTTACCGCGCTGACTCGACGGTCTACGAACCGGCCAAGATGAAGGGCACGGACGAAGCCCGCGTTGTTGCTCACTTGTGGAATGGCGGCAAGGAATCCGTACTCGAATACAAGATGAGCGTGGTGAACGGTAACTGGAAGGCGTGGGACTTGGTCATTGACGACCTCTCCACGGCTCGCAATTACAAGGACCAGTTTGGTCAAATCCTCAAGACCAAGAGCTTTGCCGAACTGATTGATATCATTAGCAAGAAGGCTGATGAAGCCGAAAAGTAATGGGTAGCTTCTTTTTTTGGCTACTGGTTGTCGTCTGCGTTATAGCGCTGGTTGTACTCTTTTTCCCGGTTCGCTTCAAACTTGAATTTGAAGCGGGGGAGAAGGGGGGACTGGCGCGTTTGTTTTTGTATAAAAAACTCCTGTGGTCAGGCGAGAAGAAGTGGAAAAAAGAAGACAAAGAAAAAAAGGTAAACGACAAGGTTTCGAGTAAGGAAATGTCGTCACCGAAGGCCGAGCCTGTGCCGAAACCGAAGGCCGAACCCGCTGCAGAACCGAAAGTTGCGCCCGTGATGGAACCGAAGGCCGAGCCCGCGGTAGAACCGAAGTCCAAGCCTGTGCCGGAACCGAAGGCCGAATCCGCGCCGGGTATTTCGACGGCTAAGAAAAAATCCAGTGATTGGGATTTGGATGATGATGACGACGTGAGCGATGATTGCATGCCGACGTACGTAGCGACAAAGCCTACGCCTCGCGAAGAAATGAAATGTGCAAAACCTTCCGTGGATGCCTCTCCCAAACCGACCGTTGAACCAAAACCGAAAAAAGAAAAGCGAAAACTCACGGACCGGGAATTCTGGACAATTCTCCTTACGCCGGATATGGATGCGCGGGCCTTTCGCTATGTAAGGCACTTGCTGTGGGCTCTGGTCAAAATATTGAGATTGAAGTTTGAGGATTGCTTTGTGGAAGGGATTCGCGCCGATTACCGTACCATGGGTTACGGGGCTGCGGCTAACGGCTGTCTCAAGGGTTTCCCATATTTGGAAGCGTGGGACTTTCGCATGGATTGGTGCCACGAGAAGGAACTGCATGCGCAAGGTGCGATTCGTTTGGATTTGAATTTGTGCCGTGTACTTGCTTTTTTGTTGAAACTTGTAGTTTATGCGGGCATTTTGCTTTTCCTGTTTTGGCGTCGCCGGGCCCGCTACTTTAAGACAAATGAATTGCCGGAACTTGGCTTTGTGCGCCAAAAAATTCTCGGCTGGATTGTGGAGGAATAATGCCCGCTTTGACATTGGACCGTTTGCTTTCGTCAATTGGATTTGGCAGCCGCAAGGAAGCCCGCGCGCTAGTGCGCATGGGCCTTGTGGAACTGAATGGCGAAGTGCTTGAGGACCCGTTTATGGAACTTGCGGAGCGTCCGGCGAACATTACCGTGAATGGCGAAGAAGTCCCGACGGTCGAGAAGTTGTATGTGATGCTTCATAAGCCTGTCGATGTCGAATGCAGCCACAATGCCCGCGATCACCAGTCGGTATTTGCTTTGTTGCCTGATCGTTTTACTGCCATGGGCATTCAGTCGGTGGGACGTTTGGACGCTGATTCCGAGGGCTTGATTCTTCTCAGCAATCAGGGCGATTTTATCCACAAAATCGAGAGTCCAAAAAAGGGGTTCCTCAAGCGCTATCGCGTGACGCTTGCTCGCCCGTTTACAGAAGCCCAGAAGACGGAGCTTTTGAAGGGGGTGATGCTCAAGGACGAACGCCGTCCAGTGCTAGCCCGCGAAATTTCTGAGGAACGCGTTGTTCTCCCCGATGGGCGCGAAGTCGATACGGTGGTCATAACCATCGGCGAGGGACTGTACCACCAGGTTCGTCGTATGTTTGCGGCTGTAGGGAACCATGTGGAGACGCTCACGCGCATTTCCGTTGGCCCGTTGGAATTGGATGCAACGCTCGAGAAGGGTGGCTGGCGATTCCTTACGGACGAAGAAGTCGCTGCATTTTTATAGAGTCGCGGAACTTCGAATCTCGGGACTTCGTGTCATGGGATACCCGTGTTGCGAAACTTCAAGTTGCACTCCGTATATAAAGAAACCCGACATCCTCAGATGTCGGGTATTCTCTACCCAAAAGTTGTTTTTATAACTTGTTGACCGCGGTCCGAGGTTATTCGGCTTCCGTTTCGGTAGGGGCGTCCACAACGACCGGTTCGTCTTCCATTTCCGGGTCGACTTCGTCAGAAACCAGGATTCCTTCGAGGGAATTGATCTTATCCTTGATGTCGTTACTGAACTTAAATGTCGGAACCATGCGTTCTTCAATTAAGACGGTTTCGCCTGTGCGCGGGTTACGTGCCGGGCGTGCCTTGCGCGGCTTGCAAGCGAAGGTGCCGAAACCACGGATTTCGATGGTGTTGCCATCGATGAGCTTTTCGCCGACTAAGTCAAGGAACTGTTCGACGACGGTTTTAATATCGTTGCGCACAAATCCGGTGGACTTGGCGATTTCTTGAATCAGAGATTGTTTTGTTATATTAGGCACGACTCAAACACTTGTTTATAAGTTTCTTGATGGCTTAAATATAAGTTTAACATAGAGTTAAGGTAGGGGGTGCCTTAAAATTAAATATTTTTTTCGGGTGCTCATTGCGGACATATTGTGAATAATTGTGGTTAGAATGTTGAAAAATGTTGAAAGTTTAAAGTCTGGTCAAATTCCCCGGAAAACGAGTTTCAAATTACGCAATTTGGAGGTGTTTCCGAATACCATTCTTAGCCCGATGGACGGGGTGACGGATGCTCCGTTTCGCAGATTATGCCGAGTACTTTCTGGAAACCGAATGGGACTTTTGGTTTCGGAATTTGTGCCGACGGATGGCGATGCCGTATTTAATATAGATGGTCACAAACAACTTAAATTTTTCCCGGAGGAGCGCCCGTTTGGCGTGCAGATTTTTGGGCGTTTCCCAGACCGTATGGCCGCTGCCGCAAGGAAAATCGCAGTGAATCTGCATCCAGATTTTATTGAGGTGAATGCGGGCTGCCCGGCCCCCAAGGTGGCGGGCAAGGGGAGTGGCTCCGGACTTTTACGCGACCTCCCGCGCTTGCAGGAGATTCTGCACGATGTAAAAAAGGCCCTTAGTTCCGAGGACGTGAACTTGCCGCTCACGCTCAAGTGCCGCATTGGCTGGGACAGCGAAAGCATCAACGTGATGGAGACGCTGAAGATTGCGGAGGGCGAGGGCGTTGAGTTGTTGGTGGTTCATGGCCGCACGCGCTTGCAGGGCTACAACGGTCTCGCCGACTGGGACTGGATCGGGAAGGTGGCCGCCGCGGCGAAGATTCCCGTAATCGGGAACGGCGACGTGAACAGTGTGGAATGCGCTTTTGACCGCATCGAGAATTACGGTGTCGCAGGTGTAAGCATCGGTCGCGGTGCCATGCACAACCCGTGGATTTTCGGGCAGATTGCAGACGCTTGGGAAGGGAAGCCCGCGCACGTCATTACCGCGGAAGAAGCCTTGGATGTGTTCCCTCTCTATTATAAGTTTAAGCTTGAAGACGGTGCTACCGAAATGGGAGCGCTCGGCCGCTTGAAACAGCTCGGCGCAAGGCTTTGCAAGGGATTTGTGAATTTAGACGAGAGACGAGAGACGAGAGACGAGAGAGGTGCTGACGTGGAAAAGTCCGCGGCCATGGAAGTGCGTCAGACTTTGCTCACCGCCCAGACGCCCGAGGAATTTTTCGAACGGCTGCAGCGGTTGCGCGAAGACGAAGCTAAGAATCTGCGCTATGAACCCTCGCGCCTGATCAACCTGAACGGCGCCAAGGAAACCGAACTCAAGTTCGGCGACCAGTTTGCCGGACGGTAAATACAGCGTTAATTTGTAAAAAACAGGCTTTTTTAGCCTTTTTTCTTTAAATTTGAGTGTACTCAAAAAATACTTGACATTGAGTCAAAATTTGAGTACATTTAGGATATGAATAAATTCGTTGACATATTTCAATTCACTCGGTTCCGTAAATATCTGGACGAGTACCAGGCGGCAAGAGTCGTGCAAGACCCGGAATTTACGCGTGCTGGAGTCTGTGCTTTGCTTGGGCTCCCTAAGACCCGTAGCTATTTTAACGACATCGTTAAAGGCAAAAAGCTTAGTAGCCGGATGATTCCGAAGTTCGTCGAGGTACTTGGCTTAAACAAGAAAGAGGCCCGGTATTTCGAAATCATGGTGAACTTGGACCAGGCAAAAACCGCAACGGAGCGCAATGCCTTTTTCGAGGAACTGCTGAAACTTCATCCGGATTCAAGCAACATCGTGAACGAGGATGCCTACGAATATTACAACCACTGGTACAACAGTGTGCTCTTTACGGCCCTGGATGTTTTTGACGTTTCGGACGACTTGGAACCGATCCAGAAGAAAATGTTTCCGAAGGTGGCTGCGGGTACGCTCAAGCGTTCCCTTGAACTTTTGGAACGCCTGGGTTTTGTTCGCAAGAACGAGGACGGCTTCTGGAAGGCTTCCCGGGAATCTGTAAGCACCGGTGCACACAATAATAACGAACTGGTTCGTCAGTACCAATTGCAGTGTTTTGAACTTTCGAAGCAAACGCTCTTGGCAAACGACGAGAACGCCTCGGACATGGGGACCTTTACCTTTAGCGTGTCCGACGAGGCCTTCAAGGAAATTGCAAAAGAGGTTCAAAATATGAAGGCGAGAGTTCGTAAAATCATTACAAACGACAAGAATGCTGCAACTGGCGTGCATCAGTTGAACATCCACTTGTTTACAAACTTGAAGAAGTAATTCTAGGAGGGTTGTTTATGTTTACCGGAAATAAATCTATGACATGCATTGCCGCGATGGCGTTCGGCTTTTGCTTTTTCGCGGCCTGCGGCGATAACGATACGAGTACGGCATCTACGTTCAGCGAAACAGATACGGGGAAACCCATTGCGCAACTGGATACGTCTCTGCTAGATAGACAAGAGAAAAGTTGGGATGGTTGCGTTGAAGTTGTAGAAGACGAGAATCCTGTGCTTGCTAGGAAAGCCGTGCCTAATGAAGACGGTAATGTTAGGACTCTTATAGATGATTGTACGGAGTCTAGTGAAATTCTTCTGTATATTGATGTGAAAGTCCGCGTGGTAGATTCCAAGGGAAAACCTTTGTCTGGTGCGAAGGCTTATAGGGGGGAATGTGAAGAGGATGATATGTCCTGTCAGTACACTACAGATGAAAATGGATACTTCTATATGGACAATGTGAACTTCCTGTCTTATGTGGAAAATTTTGTTGGGTCGAATCATACCGACAGCGTTCCCATAACGTATTCGCCTCTGTATGAATCTATGCAGTTGCGAGTTGTTTCTGCAGATTCAAGTCTCGGCATCAATACCTTTGCATATTTTGGGGAGGCTTCGTTTATTTTCAATGATGAAGGAAAAACTGTTGCCGTTTTGAAAAATCTTGTTTTGGAACAGGTGTATTCTGCAAAGTTGTATTTGGATTCGATTCATGCATTGGAAAATGAATCTATTAATGAATTTGTTGAAGATGGAAAATTTGAAATTTGCGTAGAGGAGAGGAATGGTATTTTGTCTGAAACTTATGAGAAGAAGGGAATGCCGTATGATTGGTATCCTTGTCAGATGGTGAAGGAAGTTGATTTGCAAAATGGCTATGTATCTGTTTATGGTCTTCCCGAGGGAGTTTATGATTTTTGTATTGGAAGCGCCAATGCGAAATCTTGCTCTGGCGAGGATTCCCTAGTGGTAAAACGATGATTTTTAATAGGCACATTTGATACACTCAAGGCTTATTTGTGAAGACTGCGGCTTGCTTCCTGCAGTCTTTATTATATATTACTACAGGTAAAATCCATAATGTTCTCTTGTAGGTATTTATGAAAAAGAAGTTGGTTTTGTCTAAGGCCGTGTTGGCGGGATTTCTGTGTTGGGGCGCTGCCGTTGGGAATGCATTTGCTGCCCAGAATGTCATCACGGTCGATGATACCCAATCGGGACTTGTGATTAACAAGGACCACATGATGGCTGCCGACCTTGCCATTTGGAACCCGCCGACACGTTATTACGACATGACGCCCGCGCTTGTGGATGGCGGCTACACGTTGTTCCGTTTCCCGAACGGAAGTTTGAGCAACGATTACCATTGGAATGGCGCTGGTTCCTACGATTCTACGGGTTTGTGGATTGCCGACGAAAAAAAGTGGGCGCCGGGCTTTTTAGGAGAAACAATTTATCGCGGGACCACCAAGGACAATTACGGTTTTGTGCGTCGCAGTCATTTGGCCGATGGCAAAATGGAAACAATATGGTGGGGCGAAATTCTGGACCCGAACGATCCGCCCTGGGTTGTGGTGGAGTTCCCCGAAAAGAAGAACATTGATTCGTTGCAGATTAGTTGGGGGAATTTGCGCCCAAAGGCCTTCCAGTACGAATACTGGACAACGGATTATGCGGAATATCCGGGCGTGCATCAGGCGCTGACCAACGACTTGAAGTTGGAGGCGTCCGTAAAGGTGACCGGCCCCGAGACCATGTACAAGGGAAAGTCGGTTCGCTCTCGTTATGTGGCCATCCGCTTTAAGTTGCAGGACTTGCCGGGCAAGGGCGTGCAGATTCGCGAGATGAAGATGTTCAGCAACGGCGAGGATTTGCTGGCCGGAAACGAATACAAGATGTATGCCATGTCCACCCGCAATGGCGACAAGGCCCGCACCGACTGGACCAACATTCCCTGGCATTTCGAAGAGTTCATGAAGTATCTGGGAACGCTGCCGAAATCCGCCGACGGTAAGCCGGCTCAGGCTGTGATTTGCGTGAACGCGGGTACGGGCACTTCCAAGGAGGCTGCCGCCTGGGTGCGTTACGCCAACAAGGTGAAGGGTTACAATATTAAGCAGTGGGAAATCGGTAACGAACTGGACGGCGAATGGGAAGAATCTGGCCCCATTTCTGCCCGCCATTATGCGGCCCGTTATCTGGAATACGCCCGCGCCATGAAGGCGGTGGACCCCACTATCATTTTGCATGGACCGCTGCTCAGTACTCACAAGATGATGCAGAAGGGCGCCGGCATTCTGGATGGAAAGTACTGGATGGAAGAATTCCTCCGCATTGTGGGGGAGGCCGAAATTGCCGATGGCAAACGCTACCTGGATGCGGTGGACTTGCATAATTATCCGTACTGGACTCCCAATGGTGCGAACGCCAAGGACATGCTGAACGCCATGCTGGAAGTGGGCCCGAATATGGATACGTTGGACGTTTGGATGAAACGCCACCTGCCCGGCGTAGATAAGGTTCCCTCTGCTTCTGGCGAAGAAAAGCGTCGCGTGTTCCTTTCGGAATTCAGTACCAACGTTCAGGGGTACAGCCTGTTGATGGATTATCCGCAGGCGTCTGCTGTAGCCATGATTTTTGCTCAGCATGCGGTGCGTTTTGGCGACCGCCTGCAGGTGCTTCCCTGGGACGCCTTTGGCAACCTCTTCAAGAGTCCGGATGAAACTTGGGGCACCATCAGCATGACCGCCCTTTTGAAGGAGGGCGCTTGGAACAAGTGGAAGTCTCTGGAGCCGACGGCGGAATACTATGGACTTTACATGACTTTCAAAAATTTCCTGGAAGACGGCTTTGCGGTTGCTCCGACGACGAGTTCTACGCCGGATGTGAACGCGTATTCCATTTGCAAGGGCGATAGTTGCCGCATTTTGCTGGTTAACATGACCGATGTAAAGCAGGTGGTACAAATTAATCGCAAGAGCGGCGCATCCGATATGGTGCGTACCGAAGTGGATGTGTTCGGCGAAGAACAGTTCAAGTGGATTGGCGATGGCAAGAACGCGTATCCGTATCCGAAGATGGGCCCTAGCGGAAGTCGTTTGAACCCTGCAAAATCCCGCGATGTGATGGTTCCGCCCTTCGGCATGGCGGTTGTGCAAATTAATCCTCGTGTTGTTGGTGCGGACAAGGCTTCTGCAGCGAAGGCCGCAACTCCTGTAGTTCTCGCGGCAGCCCTCGAAAAGAAGGTCATGATGCGCGGCGATACGCTGGACTTGTTCGGGACTGTTACTCAACAGAATGGCCAACTGACGGGCGCGACTCTCAAGGTTCCGGGCTTTGGCAAAAACGGCGGTTCCGTCACCAAGAACATCGTTCCCGATGACGGCAAGTGGAATGCCTCCATTGAAAGTTTCCACCTGAAGGTTCCTGTCCCGGAAACGGCGAAGACGACTCCTGTGGTGGTTCAGGGTTCTGGTGCCAAGGGGACCGAAATGGAATTGACGGTCGCGGGTGTTGGCGGCAAGAAAATTACGTACAAGATTCCGTTCCGTGTTCGTGGCGCCTACCGCACCACAAGTTTCATCCAGAACTTTGACAACGGCATTGATGCCGTGGACTGGTTCCCGGTGGTGAACGGCGAAAACGCAACTTCCATGGATGCGAAAGTCTATAACGGAAACCCGCCGCTTGGCGGCTTTATGCGCCATGATTTCTTTATTGAACAGCCGCCCGAACAGGGATGGCCCAATTTCAGTGGCGCTTACTACGTGCTGCCCGAGGAGGTCCACAAGTCCGTAGGTGTTGTGTTCGACTATGCTACGAACCACAACAATCCCGACGGCTACTTTGAATTGCTGGTGCAGTCCTCGCAGGTGGAGGACTACGACGACTTTATGGTGCGTCTAAAGAATACTCACGGCAACTGGGTCCGCGATACCGTGATATGGGAAAATATGACCCAGGAAGGCTGGGGCAAGAACATTCCGCAACTGGATCCGGCAAAGATAAAGCACTTTGCTTTCCGTGCCCGTTACAGCGGCAAGGGATTTATCAGTCTTGACAACATTTACCTGCTGCAGGAAGATGGCTCCGAGGTCCCCATGCCGAAAGGGCTTCGCCGGTTGAGATAAAAATAGGCTCAGCCCTTTAAGGCGTTATAGAACTTTTTTATCTGTATAAATTCGATAGAGTGAATTTTCTATACAAACTTTGTGTGACTTTGTGTGACAACGTGTACTCTTTTTTTTGTACAAATTACAAATACTTTTTTTGTATGTTTTTTTTATGAAGAAATAATGCGTAATTCAAATTTTTTTTGCAAAAAAAGAGTGGATAAAACAAAAAAATACTATAATTTATTAGCACTTTTTGGTATAAGGGAATGAATTATGGCTGTAGTAAGTGTTCGTATGGATGACGCAACGAAACGGAAGTTTAATGCATTCTGCGACTCTGTTGGAATCACGGTCTCGGCGGCTGTTAATATGTTCGCCAAAATGACCATTCGCGAGAATCGCCTTCCGTTTGACGTGAAGGGAGAACACGTTCCTGCACCAGAAGATAACTAATTTTTGTTATGATTTTGGGTTAATGGCTCCAGGCTTTATTGCCTGGGGCTTTTTTACAAACAACTTACATTTCTTCCCTTTACAAAATCTCTCCTTGTTCTATATTCTAACCCGAGCGTTGAAATCTCCATGTGCACCTGAAAATTCAGGTGCTTTTCTGTTTTGCTCAAATGTGCGACTTTAAAAAGGCATACTATGCCCTGATCGGAACCGATTTTAAAGTCGAATAAACAAAAACCAAACATGGAGGTTCTTTATGAACAGAAATCAATATGCAGAAATGCTCAAGGATATTCACGAAACCCGCGTAAGCGGAGGCGATGTTGTTGCCTGTATCGCAAGATATAAGGAAAAGTTTCGCTACGTGTACGTTTACAATGACGCTTGCTTCAAAAGGATTTTCGGGGCGAATGAGAACAAGCCTATGGCGGCCAGTTTCTTGAATGCGGTTCTCAAGTTGGAGGCCGACGAGTGCATTCGTAGCCTCGATTTCTTGGATCCGTCTGTTCCGGGAGGGCCGTACGTAAAGTCGGTCACATCGGATTTGGTAGCCGAAAATCAGAACAAAAACCGCATTGTCATCGAGGTCCAGCACAAGGGGGATGAAGAGTTCAAGGACCGTCTCGTGTTCTACACTGCCGCCCACACCTTGAAGAACAAAGTTCCCGGTGAAATCTATGAACTCAGGCAGATGGACTTTATCGCTATTCAAATGTTCGATACTTACCAGGATTCAAAAAAGTACAGGCATTGCATCCAGTTGAAAAATCAGGACAACGAACTCTTTTGGGGCAAGCATCGCTTGACCATTGTGGAAGTGGAAAAGTTCCTTAGGGGGAGTTATGATGCCGATGATTGCAGGCTTGCCAAATGGCTGCGGGCGATTGACCGTATCAATAACGAAGATAATTGTGATGATTTGGATGATCCGTACCTGAAGGTATTGCAAAATGCGGCGAAGTTGTGTAATTTTGATATGGAGTTCTTGGTCACGGAGGCGAAATCTATGACTGATATTGCATATCAAATGAAAATGGAACGCGCTGAGGCACGTGCGGAAGGCCGTGCGGAAGGCCGTGCGGAAGGTCGTGCGGAAGGCCGTGCGGAAGGTCGTGCGGAAGGTCGTGCGGAAGGCCGTGCAGAAGGCGTGGCGGATGGTCGTTTGGAGGGCCAAAATGCAACGCTCGATGCGATGCGCCGACTTGGAATTCCCGAAGACAAAATACGCGAAGCCGAGGCTATGCTGAGGTCTAGCGCCGCCGTATAGTATCCTTAATATTTGCAAAAAAATCTCCGAGGCAAAAGCCTCGGAGACTTTTAATTTTGTGTGTTTTTAATCGACTGGCGCGGCGCTCGCCTTGCTATCGATTGAGCGCTTTGCGCTCCAGCTGGCTTCGGCTCGGCCATGCTCATGCTTCGCCTGGCGCGGCGCTCGCCTTGCTATCGATTGAGCGCTTTGCGCTCCAGCTGGCTTCGGCTCGGCCATGCTCTTGCTTCGCCTGGCGTGGCGCTCGCCTTGCTATCGCTTGTCTCTGTCGACCCAGGGACGCGGGGCGTAGCCCGTGTAAATCTGGCGCGGACGGTTGATTTTGCTCAGCGGGTCGTCGTGCATTTCCTTCCAGTGGGCAATCCAGCCGGGGAGTCGCCCGATGGCGAACATCACGGTGAGCATGTTCGTGGGGATGCCCATGGCGCGGTAGAGAATGCCCGAGTAGAAGTCCACGTTCGGGTAGAGTTTGCGCTCGATGAAGTATTCGTCTTTGAGGGCGGCGTCCTCGAGCTTGAGGGCTATGTCCAAAAGCGGGTCGTGCACGTGTTCGCGTTCGAACACCTGGTACATAAGCTTTTTGAGAACCTTCGCGCGCGGGTCGTAACTCTTGTACACGCGGTGGCCAAAACCGGAGAGGCGGAACGGGTCGTTCTTGTCCTTTGCCTTCGCCATCACTTGTTCAATAGTCATGCCGCTCTGCTGGATGCGCAGGAGCGTTTCGAGAACGGCCTGGTTGGCACCGCCATGGAGCGGTCCCCACAGGGCGCAAATACCTGCGCAAATACTTGCGTAGAGGTTCGCCTGCGAGCTTCCCACCATACGCACGGTCGAGGTGGAGCAGTTCTGTTCGTGGTCGGCGTGAACAATCAAGAGCGTGTTCAAAGCCTTTTCCATGATCGGATCCGGGTGGTACGGGCGAGCTTTACTGCTGAACATCATATTGAGGAAGTTACTGCAGTAGCTGCGTTCGGCTTCGGGGTACACGAACGGTTCGCCGATGCTTGCCTTGTAAGAGAACGCGGCGATGGTACGAATTTTGGAGATGAGGCCTGCAGTCGTGAGCTCAAAGGCGCTCGCGATGTTTTCGTCATCGTAGAAACGTGGGGTAAAGAGGCCGACTGCGTTCACGATGGAACTGAGGATGCCCATGGGGTGGGCGCTCGGCGGCATTTCGCGGAAGAAGTGCAGCAGGTTCTCGTGCAAAAGCGCGTTCTCGGTAAGGAGCGTACGGAAATGGGCGAGCTGCTCGGACGTTGGAAGTTCTCCGTAAATCAAGAGCCAGGCGGTTTCGGGGAAGGTTGCCTTTTCGGCGAGATCCTCGATGCTATAGCCGCGGTAACGCAGAATTCCGTGTTCGCCATCCACATAGGTGATGGCGCTCTTGGTGCTGCCCGTGTTGAGGTAGCCGTAGTCCAGTGTAACTAAACCGGAATCCTTGCGCAGCTTGCTGATGTCCAAGCCGTGTTCGTGTTCCGTTCCTTCAATCACGGGAAGTTCATAGCTCTTTCCGTTGTAACTCAAGGTAGCGTTATCGGACATTGTGTCTCCTTTTGGAGTTTGGTGCGTTTTGGGGCGGAACCAAACCTATGCTTGCAGCTTCTTGACTGCGTTGTAGATATTCTCAAACAATTTAGGCAATTTTTCGGTCGGCACGGCACTGAAGGCCACGCGGATGAGGCCCGAAAGCATGATGGTGCCCGTGCTGTAGTCCTTGATGAGCGTCTGGCGGAGTTCTTCGGCGTCGACACCGAGCGGCTTCACGCACATGAAGTAGCCGCTGTTGCAAGGCATTGGCTCAAAGGCTTCGTTGTATTCCGGATGGGCGGCGAGAACCTGCTTGATGATGTCGTAGCGCTTCTTGAGCGTGTTGTACTTTTCTTCCTTTTCCTTCAGGTATTCCGGGCTCTGGTAGGCGGCGAGCAGAATCTTCTGGCTGATGGACGGGGCGTTACTGATGTTGCCACGAACCGTACCGGCGGCCTTGTCTTCGAGGGCCTTGAGCTGGGCTGCGGTGGCGCCCTTGAAACCGAAGCTCATGAAGCCCACGCGGAAGCCCCATACGTAGTCTTCCTTGGTCGGGCCGTCGAGCTTGACGGCGAGGAGGTTCTCGTGTGCGTCGACGAGCTTTGCGAAAAGCGATTCCTTGGTTACGCCATCTTCGTAGACGAGTCCGAAGTAGGCGTCGTCGAGGAGGACCACCACTTTGCTCCCTGCGGCTGCGCATTCCGTGAGAATCTTCGCAATTTCGACGGCTTCCTTCTCTGTAGCGGTGTAGCCGGTCGGATTGTTCGGGAAGTTCAGGAGCACGACCTTCTTTTCGGCCTTGCTTTGGGCGAGGGCTGCCTTGAGAGCTTCCGTGTCGAAACCGCCGTTCTTGAACGTGTTGAACGTCTTGATCTTTGCGCCGCGGGAGTTTTCAAAAACGAGTTCGTAGTTGTCCCAGTAGAGGTCCGGGATGATGACTTCGTCGCCCTTGTCGAGGAACATGTAGCCAGCGCAGCTGATGGCGTGCGTAAGGGCGCAGGAGACGACCGGGTTCGAGAATTCCTTTGTGGCGAGGCTCGGGTTCTTGCGGAGAATCTGTTCCTTCCACATTTTGCGGAGGTCCGGGTTACCGAAACTCGGGGCGTAGAGGAAAGCGTTTTTCGGGAGGTTCAGGGACTTGAGAACGCAATCCAGGACGAGCGGACTTCCGTCATCTTCGAGGGCGGTGCCGATGGTCGCGTTGATTTCGGAGCCCTTGGCTTCGGCGCCCTGGCCAAGAATGCCCTTGCGCGGGAAGAAAATTGCCTTGCCCTGTTCAGAGAGCATGCTGAAAACGCTGCAGCCGTTTGCGGAGAGTTCCGCGTTTGCTTGTTCGGCGAGAGGATTGTAGTTCATTGCCTGATTCCTGTTGAAAAACCTTACGTATTCAGCCTTGCGTCGGGCTTTCGCGGAATTTGCCGGCTTTGCGACGAGGCGAGGCTGATGCGTTCAAACGCGCGCAAAAATAGAATTTTTAAGGAGGCTTCGCAAGGTCTGGAAGGGGTTCACGGAATAAATTTGCCGTGAATTTGACTTTGAAAAATCAAATGACGAATAAAATATTCTACGCATGATTTGCGTAGATTAAATTTGCTGTGTTTTGAAGATTACTATAGCGATGCTTTTTGATAGGCTGGCGAAGTGAATGTTATATTTTAGGCGAAACTTAAAACAAGGGAAATTCTATGAAAGAATTATCTTTTTTGACGGTGTCTCGTTCTAGTGCTTTTTTGGCATTGGCGGGCGCTTCTTTAGCATTGCTGGCTGCTTGCGGTGACGATGTGACCGAGGTAAATCAAAACGGAATAGAGATGATTTCTACCGTCTCGGCTGAAAAGTGTACAGAAGCTGATAATGGCAGAACCGTTTTCGCCTCTGTTGAAAATTCACTTTTTGTTTGTTCAAAAGGTGAATGGCAGGACCTTTCGGGTGCAGACGGCGTAAATGGTACGGACGGTATTTCTGGAACCTCTTGTAAGGTTGCCAAGGCCACCGCCGATTCTATGTGGTTCAAGTGCGGTGACCAGACTACGGTCGTAGAACTTCCTGCTGGTGTGGCTGGTAAGGTGGGCGCTGCGGGTGCCGACGGTGAATCTTGCAAGGTCTCTAAAATGTCCGCAGATTCCGTTTGGTTCAAGTGCGGCGACCAGGTGACCAGCATGGAACTCCCGGAAGGCGCTAAGGGTGCCACGGGAGCTACGGGAGCCGAAGGAGCTAAGGGCGACAAGGGCGATAAGGGTGATGATGGCGCTTCCTGCGAAATTGCAAGGGTTGCAAACGATTCTCTCTGGTTTAAGTGCGGTGACAAGCTGACTGGCGTGGAACTCCCGGAAGGTGCTAAGGGCGCTACGGGTGCAGCGGGTGCCGCCGGCGCTAAGGGCGACAAGGGTGAAACTGGCGCTGCCGGTACCTCTTGCGAAATTTCGAAGACGACCTCTGATTCCTTGTGGTTCAAATGCGGTGACCAGGAAAAGTCCATTCCGCTCCCCAAGGGGAGTGTTGACCCTGCTGAGGCCGAACAACTGCAAAAAGTTTATCAGAAAAAAGTGTATTTGCAGAAAGTAATTGAAGAATTTAATATTGATTTCTCAAACATAAAATGGCCGTATGCCACTGCTTGGATTGAAGAACTTGACCCCAAGACGATGATGCCTACGGGTAAGAGTTTCTCGTTCCAGGCGGGTTTAGACGCCGATAAAGACGCTTCTTTTGAAAAATCTAATTTAATGTTCAAAACGTATTCTGCCGATGTGTCTGTGACGAATATTCTTTCTCCGCTGGTACGCGTTCGCGTAGAATTGGGGTATATGAATTACGATGTTTATGATTCCGAAAATGGTTCTCATTTGTGGAGGCAAATCCCCGCGCATAGTCTTTACGCTGTTACGAACTTGGAAGACGAAACTCCGGTGTATGTGTCTTTGGCGAGCGACCTCAAGTCGGCACGTGTGCAAAAACTTGTTGCCGATGGTAAAACTTACGAAGAAGCCAATGAACAGGCGAATACCGAAATTTACGATGCCTTTGGCTTGGACGATGAAACAGTTGCTGCAAAGAAATTGATTAATTGCTATGATGAATCGGAAAGCGCTATCAAGAACAATGTGGAAACGTTTGATTTGTTAAAGAATTATAATGCTAAAACATATGTGGATTATCAGGAAGGTTGCCATTCGCTTTTTGCTTGGATTGATTTAGGCGTGCTTGCCGATGAATCTAATGTAGATAAAGTAAGTGGCTGGAATGCTGCCCGCAAGATTTTTGCTGAAACGGGTTCCTTGACTGGAAATTTGAATATGGTGGAAAACTCGCGGAAATTGGAACCGCAGATATTTGCAGACCTTTATTTTGATGGAGCTGCTTTCCCGGCATCTCTTGTTGTTGAAAAGTATTTGACCTTCAAGGATGATAATGGCGATGAGGTTGTTTGCACTGGTGAAACAGAAGGAAAGCTGGCTCAGTTAGCAACGGAAAGCAGCCTTTATTACGGCGTGTGGTTTGGCTGTAATGGTTATGAGTGGCAAAAGACTCCCGTAGAAACAAAAATTGGATGTTCTCCTGGAAGTGATAATGCGCATAAGACGATAAAGTATGGCGATACATATTATACCTGCTACCCTGAAGAAGGCTGGAAGCCGGCTTCTGATGCTGAAATTTACGTATCTACGTTGCCTACTTGCTCTAGCGAAACAGATGGTGCGTATGACTATAACGATGACCATGGTTATTCCATTTGCATGAAACTAGATGGATCGTGGGTGTGGATTTCAACTGCTGCCGATTTTGTAAATATTTACAATGCAAAATGTGATGCGTCTAAAGATGGTCAATTGGTTACAGAGGGCTTGCCGTTATCTGAATTGCCTGTAGTTTGTGATAAAAACGAACTTTATTATGCAAGACTCGCTTCAGCTTCGGAAATTGCTTTGAAAAAGGCTTGTCTTGAAGATGGAGAAACGACGGAAGTGAACGGTCGCGAATTTACATGTGGTATTGATTCTGAAAGAGACATTCATACATGGCGCGGTACAGTTGATTTTAATAGAATTATTCAAATTGACGG
Organism: Fibrobacter sp.; assembly: GCA_024398845.1. GTDB lineage: Bacteria > Fibrobacterota > Fibrobacteria > Fibrobacterales > Fibrobacteraceae > Fibrobacter. The sequence goes on from JAKSIM010000041.1 coordinate 21,434, forward strand.
TAATCATAGTGCGGTAAAAGAACCGTCTTATAACACGGTGGTTATTGACACCTTGGAATGGATGACCGACGATTTGAATTATGAACCTGAAAATGAGGGCAAAGATGAAAGCAATGGTATTCGCTGTGTGAATCCGTCAAGTTCTGCAAGCACTTGCAAGTACCGTCTTTACACTTGGGAAGCTTCTCAGCAAGAGGGTGTTTGCCCCGAAGACTGGCGTATCCCGACAGAGGATGAATTCCAAAAGCTTTACGATGCTGCTGCTAATTTAGGTGGGTGCGTATGGTCGCCAGGCAATGTACTTCCGCCTTGTGTTGGCAATGCTCTTAAATCGTCTAGCCGATGGAGTGAAAGTGAACTCCATGGATGGCAATACAGAGGAAGTGATTACCTTGGTTTTGATGCTTCCGGCTCCGGATATTACTATGCGGATATGCAGATTGGTGGTTATGTGGCTGCTAGCTGGGGCGGTCGCACTAATTACTGGACTGCGACCAAGGGCAAAACCTTCTATATTGAAGGAAGGGATGGAGCGAAATTCCGCGATGCAGAGGATGGTGACCCGTTCTACTCTGTGCGTTGCGTAAGGACTTTTAAAGTCAACTAGCAGTAATTTTTTACGTTTAATCAAGAGAAGGGCCCTGCGGGGCTCTTTTTTTGTATGTTTTTCTCGTTTTGTATGGCACATCAAGCCTAGAAATTGTATTTTTCAAGCGGTACCAAGTGGCACCTTCAAAAAAGGTTTTAATTATGCAGGTTGATTTAAATAACGTCGATTGGAAAACTCTCCCCTTCGGTTACACCGATACTGATTACAATGTCCGCTGCTATTACCGCAATGGTCAGTGGGGCGAAATCGAGGTTTCCTCCGAAACGAACATCAATATCCACATGGCTGCAAGCTGCTTGCACTATGGTCAGGAAGGATTCGAAGGTCTCAAGGCTTACACCGGCAAGGATGGCAAGGTGCGTATCTTCCGCGTCGAAGAAAACGCAAAGCGTATGCAGAACACCGCGAACCGCGTGCTCATGGCCGTTCCTCCTGTTGAACTCTTTGCCGAAATGGCTCGTAAGGTCGTGAAGCTGAACAAGCGCTTTGTGCCGCCGTATGGCTTCGGCGCAACGCTCTACATTCGTCCACTCCTCATTGGTCTTAGCCCGGAAGTGGGCGTGAAGCCTTCCGATGAATACTTGCTCATCATGTTCGTGGTCCCGGTGGGCCCGTACTTCAAGGCTGGTTTCAAGCCGGTCGACATGATGATTAGCCGTAACTTTGACCGCGCCGCTCCGCAGGGCACTGGCACGGTGAAAGTCGGTGGCAACTACGCCGCAAGCCTCCTCAGCTTGCAAGAAGCAAAGAAACTCGGCTATTCCAGTACCATCTACCTGGATGCGAAGGAAAAGAAGTACATTGACGAATGCGGTCCGGCCAACTTCTTTGGCATCAAGGGCAACACCTACGTGACTCCGCTTTCTGAATCCATCTTGCCGTCCATTACGAACAAGAGCTTGCAGCAGTTGGCTGAACACCTCGGCTACAAGGTCGAAAAGCGCGCTGTGCCGTTCGAAGAACTTGCTGAATTCAGCGAAACCGCCGAATGCGGTACCGCCGCCGTGATTACCCCGATCAAGAAGATTGTGGACCCGGTTGCCGGTCGTGAATTTACTTACGGTGACGGCGTGAATCCGGGCCCGGTTTGCACCAAGCTCTACGAAGCTTACACGGCTATCCAGTTTGGTGAAGCTCCGGATCCGTTTGGCTGGACCGAAGTCGTGGACCTTTAATTTGTTTTGAATTTCCACAAAAAAGGCAGGCTTTGCGGCCTGCTTTTTTTATTGGATTTTAGAAATTGTAATTTCTAACGCAACGTATAGATGCCGCTATTTTTTTTGATAAGTTGTTAAATCTTGCGTACTGGTCGTTGTAGTCTATTTCGTAGGCTGTATTTGCGCTAGTCTGTTTAGGCAACCAAATGATTCCGGTTTCTGAAATAAGATCGTAATAGGGTTTTTCCGTTGCGCTTAAGTATCCTGAAAGTAAAAGGGATGTTCCTTCACTATTTGGATCGTAGAACATTTCACTGACCAAATCTTGAACGAGAATGCTGATCATCGAATTGGTAACAAGCCTGTTCCATTCATATTGGTTCATAATGTGCCAGCCATCTGGGCAAATGCCTTGCACCTGAAGTTGTTGCCATTCATATTCCGAAGAAATGTCTTTTGAAAGAGGACTCTTGCATTTTTCGGAGGTGCCGATGGCGATAGTATCACAGGCTTTGGGAAGTCCCATGGCCTCGGACCAGGTGTATAACCCTCCAAATCCATTTTCGCAGAACCACGGATCGTCATTGTAGCAGAATTTCTCAACTTCTTCGTCGTCGAAATCGTTGTCCCCTTTCATAATTTGGCGTCCGAAGTTTAAATTCTCGGCGAATATTTCGAAAATGGAGTAGTATTGAACGGTCTTGTAAATTTGGTTGTCTCGCTTGTCAACAAATTCAGCGTAGGTGATGTTCGAATTGAATTGTTTGCTCATGTCGTAGTGGCTTTCGTTTTCGGTAATAAAATTTTTTAGGGGTTCCCAGGAACCGCTTTTGCAAATGCGCCCGACGATATTGTAGTCGTCATCAAGGTCGTATAAAACGAGACCTTCGGTAACGCAGGTGGACTTGTCTTTATCGCCTGATTTAATGGTCCATTTAAAGCCGGTTGTGAACAGGAGCGAAGAAGAACTTTTTTCGAAGCTGCTGGAACTGGGCGTTGCGCTACTGCTAGACTTTGCGCTGCTACTGGACTCTTTATTACTGCTGCTAGACTTTACGCTGCTACTGGACTCTTTATTACTGCTGCTAGACTTTACGCTGCTACTGGACTCTTTATTACTGCTGCTAGACTTTGCACTGCTGGAGGAAGCATTCTTGCTGTTCGATGAAATGTCGTCTTCGGATTTTTCGCTACTAGATGAAACCTTTGTGTCCTTGGCGGAATCTTTATTGCTGGAAGATGAATTGATGTTTGAACTACAGGACTTGTTTTTTTTGTCGCTTTGATTTTTATCGCTGCTGAGTTTGATGCTTGTTTTGTACGCACTGGAAGATTGTATGGCGAAATCTGGAACCTCTTGGCTTTCGTTGTCATCTATAAGTTCAATTATTTCGTAATCATAAACGGATGTGGACGAGTCATCGCCGCAGGCCGACAGTAAAACGGAGGCGAAAAGCAGGGACGAAACCAAAATTGCGGATTTGTACGTTTTAAAAAATTCAACGTTCATTCCGAACTCCTAAAAAATATGCATTGGACATATATATAAATAAATTGTGGACGAGTTTTATTGGTCAATAATTTACTTTAGTGCTAAAATTTACAGGCGATGTTTTAAAACGCCCAAAATGGTTGTTATTTGCCCATGTCGCGGATGATGTCGCGGAGGCGGGCTGCTTCCTCGAAGTCAAGGCGGGCTGCGGCGGCCTTCATCTGCTTTTCCAAATCCTCGATGGTTGCGCTTTCGCTTTGAGGCTCGCTCTTGGCGGATTTTTTCGCGGGTTTCTGCGACCGTCCGCGCTTGCCGTAGTCGGTGTCCGACATTCGCGGAATGTATTCCTCGTCCATGTCGGGGTCTTCGAGTGCGTCTGGCTTGCGGTCACCTTTCCAAAGTTCGGCGAGCGGGTCGTTGATGACTAGGTCGCCCTCGAGTTTGCGGCTTACGGACTTGGGCGTGATTCCGTGTTCAGCGTTGAACGCTT
>JAKSIM010000042.1 GCA_024398845.1 Fibrobacter sp.
TACGCCTGAGGGCGAAATAGCGATTATCGACGAAAATCTGCTGAAGAGCAAGGTTCACACCATCCGTGGCGTGAAGGTGATGCTCGACGCCGATCTGGCCGAGATTTACGGGTACGAGACAAGAACATTCAATCAGCAGGTGAAATTAAACATTGATAAATTCGATGACGACTTCAGGTTCCAACTTACTGAAGATGAATTTAAACGTTTGATATCAAAAAAATTGACATCAAACATCGGGCGAGGAGGAACAAGAAAACTTCCTTACGCCTTTACTGAACAAGGCGTTTATATGCTTATGACCGTTCTTAAGGGGGATTTGGCTACCCGCCAAAGCAAGGCTATCGTCCGCCTTTTCAAAAAGATGAAGGATTACATCGCCTCCGAAAATCAGCAGTTGCTCGGTTGCGCGAACTGTGCGCAGATTGCGGGCTGCCCAGGGTCTTCTCGAAGTTGCTGGACATTTTCCCCTGATGGTGGAATGCATCGGCTTTGATTTGTAATTTCAGGTTCTCTATGGACCACGAATTTTTAGCGCTTTCCTTGATGTAAAAAAGTCGCTCTTGCCTGGATTTTGCGCCTGTGAGAATATTGATGTGGTGAGTGAAAGAAATGGCTGAAAATCCTTGAAATTGACGAAATTCGTCCAAATTCGCCAATTCGGCAGTCGCGACTGCCGAATTAGACCCGCTAATTGCAAAACTCCATTCCTCAAAAAATTGACGCATCAGCTTGATGTTTCGTTCAGAAAATCCCCTCAATCCGGGCAATTCCTTTTGCAAAGTTTCGCTGATTTGTTTGATGGCGCTTGTGCCCCAGCGCCCGTTTCGCGTGTTTTGCGAAACATACGCTCCAACGGAATAGTAGAGCGCCAGCTGAACCTGGTTGGCGGAACTTGTCGCCAAATACTGGCTCCTGAGAATAGCCGACTTGATGGTGGATACAGCCTCAGGGAGGTTCGTTACAGATTGTTCTTTACGCATAAAATCTCCGTGCATACAGCAATGGCATGCATTGTAAAAGGTTTTTGGATTTATTAAGGAGGATGATCTTGCAGTGTTGACGGCGAGGGCTTTCCTCGGCATTACTTGGTGCGGTTTTAATCGCACGCTCGAGCGCGTCGTGTTCGCGCCAGCTATCCGGCAGCATCAACAAGAAGGTTGATGGACCCCATCGCGGATGCACGTACGGACTTTGTGATGTAGAAAGTCTATGCCGCAGTTACAGGGATTTTCGATATCAGCAGAAATATATATAAAAATTGCGGCCTTGCGGTTCATGTTTAGGTTTCTTGCCGGCCGCAATTTTATACCGCAACAGCCCGACCCGGCGGGCGGTTCTTTTTGCGGTCTTGCGGAGCCGGGGAACGCCCAAGGAAATTACTTAATGGAGCAGCCGTTGTACTTGCCAATCCCAGCGATGTAGGCAGCACCTTTTTCTAGGACGGGATAATCATCCGAGCGTTCCACAGACACGGACACAGACTGCAGATTCTTTACGATATCCTCGTATGACTTTCCATAAGAATAATCATCAAATTCATTCCACTTCAGATTCACGACATTCAGTTCCATTGAAGCAGGAATCACCGCATAATTCATGTTCATATCCAAGGAGTGGATGAAAAATTTCATCGGCACAGAAGACGCGTACACAATGCAAAGCCCTTCCCACGTACTAGCGTCAACATGTCCCTCATCGGTAACAATAAATTCGCTATTTAAATAACGAACCTCTCCTTTTCCATTCAATGCATAATTATATTTCAAGCCTTTGTCTTCCAAGGAGCCGCTGACGCCATTTTCATCATACACAGGGAAGGCCAATTCATTATCAACCTTTTTCGCCACCATTACGCCTTTGGAATCATAGGCGTCAACACCAATAGCTCTCGTCACGATTTCATACGCGATTGAACCAGCGTTCACCTTGGAATCCTTAGCACCATCCCAGATATCCGCCGAAAATTCCTTGTCTATGGAAAAATCGTCAAGCGTAGGCGCCGTTAGTTTTCCACCCTTGCATACGTAATACAAGTCATTCACTTCACTATGAATGATTTCCCCATCCTTACTGCATTCAAGCGTTAGCATATCATACTTCATTCTATCAACGCTGCTCCACTTGGAATCAGCACAGACATAGAATTTATTGTTTTCAACCTTGCCGCTAACTTTACTGGTTTTCAAGCAAAGCCCAAGAGAACCTTCCAAGTCGCTCACCAAGCGCCAGCCTTCCGCATCGCAAACATGGGTCTTTTCGAAGCCCTCGCTGAGTTCGTTCTCTTCGGCGGCAGTTTCACCGATTTTTTCTTCCGTGCAGGCACCCATGCTTTCGTCAGCCGTGAGGGAGCGCCACTCGCCATCATCGCAAATACGCGACTTTTCAAAGCGTTTGCCATCTTCGCCAGCCGCGCATGTTCCATAAGCGGCCTCGTCCTTCGTCATCAAACGCCAGCCATCTGCATCGCAGACGTAGGTCTTTTCAAAGTTCTTGCTGAGTTTGTTCGTATTCTTCGCGGTCTTCGCGATATCTTTTGCAGTGCAAGCGCCGATGCCGTAGTTTTCCGTCCAATAGCTTTCCACAAAGCTTTCGAACGCAGGGACCGTAGAAGAAAGTTTCCAGTCTTCGATATTCTTGCGGACTTTATCCAAATCCATCAAGGCGACTTCATCGGCAATGTCCGTCAACATCCGCTTATCGTCAATCTTTCCGTCTTCTTCAAGGTCCTGCGCTACAAGGGCCAGGCGTTCACTGAAGGCGCCTTCGCCGGATGTGCCCTGCATAAGTACAGAGAGTGCGAGCAAGGCGCCGTCGTTCTTGGACTCACCGAAAATGGACAGGTCTTCAGCAACGGCGCCGTCTTCAACGGCCATGCCGAACGCTTCGAGAATTTCCTTTTCGGCCTGGGCCTTCGCCTTCGCGTATTCTACTTTTTTCGAAAGCACCAGGTACTTGACGCGTTCGTATTCCAGGTGAGTCAAAAGGTTCACGTTCACAGTCTTGCGGTCGGCAAGGTCGCTCAAGGCATTCAGCTTGATAGAGGCCGTAGATTTTTTGCCGCTATTTTCGTTGCGGTAGAAGCCGTCCGCGACAATCAAGGCGTAATTGGAAGAAAGTTCCTTGAAGGAAAGTTCAAATTCGCCCTTGTCGTTCTTGATTTTATCCACAAAGGTGCGGCCGCTGAGGTCGAAAGATTCGCCCTCGATTTCATGAAGGGTGATGGAGGAACCCACGAGGAACGGGCCCTTCTGGGAGACGCCGGAAACCTTCCCGCTGAACTTAGCCGGCTCATTGACTTTAGAGCTGGAGGACGCATCATCCTTGGAGCTGGAAGACGTCGCCTTCTTGGAGCTGGAAGAAAGATCCTCGTCCTCGGAGTCGGACGAATTCACGGCGATGCCAGCGGCTTCTTCGGTAACACCGGCAGTTGAATCTTCGCCACAGGCGGTGAAAGCACCAGCAAAAGATGCGATTGTCACGGCGGACAGGGTCTTCATAAACTTTTTCATAATCAGGGCACTCCTTGAAGGACAAGAAAAATATTACATTTCGCATTCCAAAAGCCAACACTCCTGGAATGCAAAAGTTCAAGAATTTTTAATTACTTTACCGAGCAGCCGTTGTACTTGCCGATACCCGCGACATAGACGCTACCCGCATCCGCGGCATAAGCCTGCAGAGTTTCATTCTTCATCATGATCACGGAAGTTGCGGTCAGCTTCTTTACGAATTCTTCATAAGACTTGTCACCCGCTTTACCGGCAAAGTCTTCCCACGCGACATTGGCAACCGTCAGTTCCTTAGAGGCCGGGAGCCTTTTGTAAATGTCCGAGACGCGTTGGTCATCAGCAGTCCCGTCAATACCGAGATACAGGGGAACAGAAGAAGCATACACAACGCAGAGACCTTCCCAATCGCTAGCATCCGCACCATCTTCCGAGAGGTTAAATTTCGCGGAAACAAAAGGCAAGTCGCTAAGAAGTTTTTCTTTCAAAAGGAAACTATACTTTACGCCCTTGTCCGCCAAAGTGCTGCTGACACCTGCATCGTAAGTAAACATGTCCAGGTATCTGCTATTCTTTTTCATACCGACCTTTTCACCCTTGGAATTGTAAACATCACCATAGGTGCCATTAAAATCATCGGAAGCGAAGACGACGCCCTCGTATTCCCCATCGTCCATCATCATCTTGGAATCCTTGGCTCCATTCCAAATATCGGCCGTAAAGTCCTTTTCAATGTCAAGGTCACCAAATGAAGGAGCTGCAATCGTTCCGTTCTTGCAAACATAATAGACATCATTCAATTCACTATAGAGAAGATTGCCATCCTTTTCGCAAGCAAGAGTCAAGGAATCGTATGCAAACCTATCTACCGTTTTCCACACGGATTTATTGCATGCATAGAAATCGTCCGCATCCGCAATGCCTGCATGATCATTGACGGAGGTGCAAGTGCCGAGCATTTCTTCCAGGGAACCCATTTCGCGCCAGCCATCTGCATCGCAAACGTAGGTCTTTTCGAAGTTCTTGCTAAGTTTGTTCGTATTTTTCGCGGTCTTTGCGATATCTTCTGCAGTGCAGTCGCCAATGCCGTAATTGTGCGTCCAATAGCCTTCCACATAGCTTTCGAACGCAGGGACGGTGGAAGAAAGCTTCCAGCCTTCGATATTCTTGCGGACTTTATCCAAATCCATCAAGGCGACTTCATCGGCAATGTCCGTCAGCATCTGCTCATCATCTATGGTTCCGTCTTCTTCCAAATCCTGGGCAACAAGAGACAAGCGTTCACTGAAATCGCCTTCGGCAGAAGTTCCCTGCATCAGCACGGAAAGGGCAAGCAAAGCGCCGTCATTTTCAGAGTCCCCAAAAATGTTGAGATCTTCGGCGGAAGAACCATCCTTGAACGAAATTCCGAACGTTTCAAGGATTTCCTTTTCGGCCTGCGCCTTGGCCTTGCCGTATTCAATCCCCTTTGACATGGTAAGGTACTTAACACGTTCAAATTCCAGATGCGTAAGGATATTCACGTTCACCGTCTTGCGGTAAGTAAGGTCGCTCAAGGCATTGAGCGTAATCGGGGAAACAGATTTTTTGCCGGTCACTTCGTTGCGATAATAGCCTTCCGCAATCAACAAGACGTAATTGGAAGAAAGATCCTTGTAAGAAACTTCGAATTCACCCTTGTCATTCTTAATCTTGTTGACAAAAATACGACCACTGAGATCAAAAGATTCCCCGTCAAGTTCATGAAGCGTAACCTGAGATCCTACAACAAACGGACCCTTCTGGGAAACACCGGAAACCTTTCCGCTAAACTTGACCGGTTCATCGACTTTAGAGCTGGAGGACGCATCATCCTTGGAGCTGGAAGACGTCGCCTTCTTGGAGCTGGAAGAAAGATCCTCGTCCTCGGAGTCGGACGAATTCACGGCGATGCCAGCGGCTTCTTCGGTAACACCGGCAGTTGAATCTTCGCCACAGGCGGTGAAAGCACCAGCAAAAGATGCGATTGTCACGGCGGACAGGGTCTTCAAAAACTTTTTCATAGCTAAAGTCTCCCTTAACGAACAAAAAGAATATAGTATTTTGTATTCCAAAAGTCAATAGTTTTAGAATACAAAACTAAAAAAAATTTTTTGAAAAAACCGACAGATTTTGCAAAAACATCTTTATTACATTTCTACAGTCATCAACCAGCCCCTTAAAATGGTCATATCATCTTTAGATTTCAGCACGGCACCCCTCGACGAAGAATACTGCGACATGCAGGAATCAGGTTTTGACCTTGCCAAAATCAAGAATTCAAAATTTTTAAATTGCAATCTGAAGCGCGCCACATTCGGCGAAACTGACCTTAGCGAATGTGACTTCACGACAGCCTACAACTTCGCCATCAACCCAAGCAACTGCAAGTTGAAAAAGGCCAAATTCAACAGGCAAGATTTAAGCGGACTCGTCGCCCACCTGGACATCGTCCTTATAAGAAAGGCCAGCTCTTTTGAGCCGGCCCTTTTCCTACCCGATTTTTTCGGTCAGCGGGAACATTTGCATATTCAGGCGATACACTCGCTCCGTCTTTTCGGATCTTGAGGCTATCGCCATGATGTTGCGCCTGCACTTGGCCAGCTCCTTTAGAACTTGCGCGTATTCCTCTTCGGAGATTCCCAAGGTAAGGCCCGTGAATTGACGTTCCTCAACCGGCAAGTTGTCCAGGGCGTCCAAAGCGAACGAGCCCATTTGACGGTGCATGTTGCGCACGGCGAGCGGAACAAAATCTCCATCGCCAGAACTGATGGCCTTATCCGTCTGGGAAAAATTCCCCTTGGAATCCTTATTCAGGAGCCCCGCCCCCACAAGGAACCGGAGCGTTTCGGCCACTTCGTCGGCGGAAACTTTGTGTTTGCACACTTCCGCCATTTTCGAAGGTTTTGCGCCCGGCATGGCGGGGGCCAACTCGCGAATCACGGGATTTTTCCAGGAATCAAAATAGGCGAATTCCTCGGTTTCCAAAATCTTGATATTGTTCGCGGAGGCCACCTTCTGCATGGCGTCAATGGCTTTCTTGCGTTCCACATCGTCCTTGGCATGGTTGAACAAAACGAGGGCCTGAAAAAATTCCACCTCGTACCCATTCAAGCCCATGGCGTTCGCCACTCGTGTTGCGGTTTCCTGGCTCAGGTTCTTTTTCCCTTCGCAAACGTACTTCAAAAATACCGGGGATCCGAAACCTGCCAAGGCAGCGAAATCCCTCCAGGTGAACGACGAAGTCCGTTTTTGTTCGTCGTAGTAATCCTGAATAAACTTGCGGTAGTCCCTATATTCAACAATCGGTTTCATAGTTACATTCTCAAAACGAATTACTTAATTCGCCACAGGCGGTGAAAGTACCGGCAAAAGAAGCGATTGTCACAGCGGACAGGGTCTTCAAAAACTTCTTCATAGCTAAAGTCTCCCTTAACGAACAAAAAAGAATATAGCATTTTGTATTCCGAAAATCAATAGGATTAGAATACAAACTAAAAAAATTTTTCTCTTTTGTTCTTTTTCTTCTAAAAATGCCGTTTTTTCGCAAAAAAATTCACCGGTGTTCTCGACACCACGTAATATTACTTTCGCAATTCTACGACGCGGCCATGTTTCTTCAATGAGTTGACCATTGTAATCGTACGCCTTGTACATTCCGTCGCGGCCGTATTCGTTGTAACATACTTCCTCGTTCACCGAACCATTTTCATAGTAATTCTTGTAGCGGCCTCTAAACTTTCCGTTAAAAAGTCCAAACTCACAAATCAGAACTTTATTGCGGGTAAAACAACGACAATATCCATCCTTCCAATATTCAATGCAGTCTAGCGTAGAATCCGGCCTTAACACAGCCACAGTGCCATCAATTACACGTCCATTAACATACACATGCTTGCATTGCAACTGACCATTAGGGTGAAATATTTTTTCGGTTCCTTCAAATAAGTTGTCTACAACGTTTGCTACGCTGCAAAGTTCCCCATTTTTATGATATTCACGTTTAAGTATGTTCACCTCCATCGTATTTAATTTATGCGTATTTTTAGTTTGTATGTTATTACGTACAAGTTTCTATTTTATACTAAATTTAGATAATTTATACGTAATTAAGCATATTTTAGTTTGTATACAAATATTTGAATTATTATAAAAATATTTTGCATACTGATTTTTTATGACGTAAATTTTAGATTTTGGCAAAAAAAATCAGGTCGATTAGCAAGCGACATTTTTCGCAGGCGATTTCGCAAACAGAAATATCTCAAAAATGCACGTTTTTACGGGCTTTGGCCTCAAAAACGGCAGAAATTTTTTAACTTTTCCCCTGTTCTATAATTTAAGGAAAAAATATGAGGGGAATCGTACGCCTTACGGCTTTATTTATGCTCTTGGCTTTTGCCACGAGTTTTGCCGCCTCGCACTCAAAAGGCACTCATCCAAAAAAAGCGCATCGTTCGCAAACAAGGCAAGTTTCGCAAAATAAAAGGGCTTCGCAGCGCAAGCAAGCGCCACAGCACAAGCAGGCGCCAATTGCAGCGCGACCCGAATTTTGGGTCTCGGGCGTAAAAATCACCTTGGCAAACGCAGGCGACGTACTTGGCGATGGATCCGTGGAGTTTGACTTCGAGGCAAACGAGCTCATGCTGAACAACGCAAAACTGCAACAGCTCTCGAGCTGCCCCAACGGAACCCGCTCCGTCATCTGCAGTACGAGCGACCTTTTTACCATTACGCTCACGGGGCAAAATACCATTAGCGCCCAGGGCAAAACGGGTATCAAGTCGTTCGAGGGAATTCTCAAATTCGAGGGCGACGGTTCGCTCGAAATCAACAACGCAAACGAGGGCATTGTCTCGGCGGGCGATATCTTTATTCGCGGCGGTTCCATCACGGTTGACGCAAGCGGCGAGAATGCCGTGTACACGAGCAGCAACCTCAACATAAGCGATGGCGAACTTACAACGAGTGGCGCAAACTACGGGCTTTATGTAGATGGCTACGTGTTCCTCACGCAGGGGAACCTGGACATCGAGGGCGAAACCGCCTCGATGAGTGCCGGGCGCGTGGACCTCTACAACCTGGTGAGCATCACGTATTCGCACGACAACAAAATCTTTGAAACAGCCCTGAACTGGCGCAACGCTCTTATGAAGGCAAAGCACCTCAAGCTCGCCAAGCAGAGCCTACTCTACGTGGGCGGCACGCAGGTCACTCCGCAAAACGCAAGCGACGTGCTGGGCGACGGCGGCGTAAACTTTGACTACGAAGATACCACACTCACGCTCAACAGCGTTTATCTTTTTGATGGCGAGAGCGGCATTTACTCTACGTACAATAATTTGAAAATAGTTTTGAATGGCGAAAACAGCATTACCAACCGCAACTTTGAACATGGAATTTACAGCCAGGGTTCCGTGACGCTCTCGGGAAGCGGTTCGCTCGAGGTATTCTCGAACGAGGGGAACATTGTAGCCGACAAGGACATCGTTATTGACGGGAACCTGAACATGGCGCTCACCGGCGTTATAGAATCGGCCAAGGGCACCGTGCAAATCAATTCCGGAATCGTGAAGGTCTCGACCGAAAATAGCGAAGGCATTTCGGCACTGCGCGTTGTAATTAACGGCGGGACCATCGATTTAAAAACCCCCTGCTCCAGAGGAGCAACCATGAGCGGCTACGGAATTTACGCGATGGAATCGGTAACGCTGAACGGCGGGTCGCTAAATGTGAACGCCGGACGCTACGGAATTTTTGCAGGCGATAACGACGTGACGCTGAACGGCGGGAACGTTCTCGCATATGGCGAAAACGCAGCAATCGTCAAAAACGGTTTTGCCGACTTCGAGCCCGCGGAACTTGTAATTCGCGAACACCTGGACCCATTCATTTTGTCGGGCACAGACGAGATGAGCGCAAGCCGCGTTGACACAGAAAAGCCGCCGGTAAGAATCCCGAGCGGGAGCAAGTACTTAAAAATCTTCACAGGCATAACGCCGGAACCCGATGCGGAACTCTCGCAAGAACCCGCCACAGAACTCTCGCCGGAACCCGATGACGAAGGCGATCAGTTCAACGATTCCTACGAGCCAGACGAAGCTCCGGTCGAAGAACCTTTGCCAAGCTCGCGCAATACGATTATTTTGTAGTTCCGCGAAAATGCGGCATAAAAACGCGACATAGATATTGCAGCGCATATCGCAAAATCAAATTCGCGGCACGGATTGCAAAAATTTTAAATTCATAGATCCAAAAAACAAATCGCGGCTCAACGGTCGCGATTTTCTTTATTATGCAAATTTACGTGTGCGGGTCAACGCCGAACTTTTAATTGGCGGTTCTGACGCCGGCCGATTCAAAAACGTTCTTGTTTTGCGGGTTCGGCAGTGCAACCGTCGTAATCCAGTTGTATTCCGCAATGCCGGCGAGACCTATGCGAGCGCAAAGCTGGTCGCGGGCCACATTGTAAGCATTGAGAATCTGGACCTTTTCGGCGTCCTGGGCTTTGTCAATCTTTTCGCTCCACTTGACGCCAAGTTCCACGAGGGCGGCTGAAGACTTAGCGTACTGCCTTGCCTTTTCGGCAGTGATTACCGGGCTGGCCGGAGCAGTAAATTCATCGACCTGCACAATGGGCACGGTTCTTGCGCTAGTAGTCTGAGCCTGCATAACCTCGGGCTTGACTTGTTCATCTTCAGAACAAGCAATAAAAAAAGAGGCGATAGCCAAAAGTGAAACTGTGAGAATCCGTTTTGACATATACTGCCTCTTTTTTTAATAGCGGTTCAGGGATTTGAACCCCGGACCAATGGATTATGATTCCAGTGCTCTACCGCTGAGCTAAACCGCCATGTGCGGGCAAATATAGCAACGTGTAGAACAATTTTCAAGGTATCATTTAAAAATTTAATTAAAAATGAACCTCGGTTGCAACAAAATTATCGCCCCACTCGATGGTCATCCAACCAGGAGCGGAACTTTTAAGATTGAAATACGGTGTATTCGGGTCAATCTGCATCTGCGTCGACGGGGCTACGTGAACCTGCAGGTCCAAATCGTCAATCAAGACCTCGAAGTCCGAGTGGTAGTGACCGCAAAAAACGTGATGCAAATTCTTGAACTTCGCGAAGGTTTCGCGAACTTCGACCATGTTACGCAGGTGGTAACGCAAGTCCATGAACCTGTGGTTGCAGAAGCAAGGTGGGTGGTGCATAAATAAACCCACTTCGCCATCGACCTTTGGAACCTCGGCCTCGAGCCAGTCCAGCTGATCGCGCGAAACTTCGCCACAGGCGCTATCTATAAAGAACAGCGTGCGCCCCTTGATATCGTAACGGTAATAGCATTTTCCATTGTGGACCGTGCCCTTAAGGTTCAGGTACTTTTCCATGACTTCCAGACGGTCGTGGTTCCCGGGAATTATGCACACGGGAACTTTATTGTAAGTCTTGAGCCATTCGGCAAAATACTTGTAGGCGCCAGGTTCACCATCTTCATTGGCCAAGTCCCCGGAGAGCACAAGCAAATCCAAGTCCTGCATAGTCGGAGAATTCAGTGCGGTCATAAAATTGGCACGCACATCAATTCCCTGAACAAGACTTGCATCTTCTCCAATATGGATATCGGATATCTGTCCGATTTTTAAAAAATTCGAGGCCATTTACTGGAAATAAATATAATCATTCAGTGCGGAAATATTAAAAAAAATTTTTATTTCTCATTGTTTTTATAACAATTGTTATTGCCGTCACTTAATCTTCAATATCCAAACGTATATTTTTTGTTCTCTGATGTTGAAAACTGAACTTCAACATTAATCAACGTTGAAAAAAGTGAATTGATTCACAACTTTCAACATTAATCAACTTTCCGGAAATCCTTGTAACTTTTTGAGCATCAATTTGTTATGTAATTTCCGGAAAGATTCTATTCACTATTCACTACATCATTATCTTTATCTATTTATATAAATAAGGATATATAATGATATAGGCGTGAATTAGAGCTTAACTTCCTTTGTGGGAGCGGTAGGAGCAGACTGAGGAGCAGCAGGCTTGCTTACGCCCATCATGCAGTTGCCCTGGAATACGGCACCTTCCTGGATAATCAGAAGCTTGGTCTTGATGTTGCCAACATACTGAGAATTGCTTTCGAGAATAAGCTTTTCGCTTACGTCAATGTTGCCCTTTACGCTACCGGCAATCACTGCGTTGACGGTCTTGATTTCGCCTTCAACAAAGCCACTTCTTTCGATAATGAGCTCGCCTTCGATGTTGATGCTGCCGTTTACCTTGCCAGCAACGCGGACGTCACTCTTTCCGGTGATGTCGCCCTTAATAGTTACACTGCTGCCAATCTGGGTGATTTCCTGTTCGCCTTTTACAGCCATGAGTATTTCTCCTTGAGGGTTATTTGAATTTAAAAGTATGATTTAATAATTTATATATATCGCGGGGTCAATAGTTTCATCATCTTTGTAAATTTCGTAATGCAAATGGGCGCCGGTCGTATTTCCGGTGCTGCCTACGGTTCCGATGATGTCACCCTTGTTCACATTGCGGCCTTTTTTTACACGGAAGTTCTTCAAATGTGAATATGTTGACTTATATCCGTTTTGATGATCTATTACTATATAGTTGCCGCGGCTGCCTTTTTGGGCGGCGAATTCAACTACGCCACTACCCGTTGCAAAAACGGGATTCCCAACCGGGGCCGAAAAATCAATACCTTCATGGTCTTCGTCGGGGTTGTAGCCCTTGCTCAAAAGACCAATCACCGGCAAAATGCTCGGGATGTGGAGAAGTTTGATTTTTTCTTCCTGCGGCTGCCAGCCGTGAATGCCCTCGTAGTCGACTTCAATTTTTTCAATAGGCGTATGTGCAAAGCGATTGCGGTCAATGATGCTGTTGATTTTGTTGGAGTCGTTTTCGATGAAGGTTTCAAATATGTTCTGGATGCGGTTCTCCAAAACCCAGAGGGAATCCAGGCGGGAGAACATTTCCTCGTAGTTGTTGTCCTTCTTGATTAACTGGGCGTTGGTCACGCGCATCTTTTCGTAAGTCGCGATAATCTTGTTGATTCTTGCCAGGTTGTAAATAAAGAAGCCGGCAATAAGAATGAACACGACCAGGGCGATTTTGCCTATCAAAAACCATTTCGTGTTGATTCGGAATTTTTTGATTTCGTGCGAATCTTCCGGAATGACTTGGATTGTATAAAACTTGCCTTTCACTATTTTACCGTTAGCAGTTTTCCATGATTTCCTGAATGCGTGTCAGGTCGTCCATACTATAATAGTTGATAACGATGGTACCCTTGCTCTGGTCGGAGTCGCTCGGGTTGAGCGTGACCTTGGTGCCAAAGAAGGTTTCGAGACGGTTCTCGAAGTTCTTCATGTCGGCGCTGAGTTCGGGCTTTTCCTTTTTGACCGGTGCGGAAGTTGCTGGAGTCGTGCTTTCGCCGGCAGGTTCGGAAGTCGGGTTTGGCTGGGCAACCGGAGTTTCGACAATTTCTTCACCGCGGCTAATCGCCTCGATCTGGCGGACGTTCAAACCTTCGTCAATGATGCGCTTGGCGAGAGCTTCCGGGTCCTCGATTTTGTCACTGCAAAGTGCGCGGGCGGCACCGCCGGTGAGCTTGCCCTCCTGGATCCATGCCTGAACCTGGTTCGGGAGCTTGAGCAGGCGAAGCATGTTTGTGATGGCGGAACGGGACTTACCAACAGTCTTGGCCAAATTTTCGTGAGTATAGTTGTGATTCTCAATCAATTGTTGATAAGATTGAGCGATTTCAATGGGATTCAGGTCCACGCGCTGGATATTTTCGATGAGGGCCCATTCGCTCATGGTCTTGTCATCGAGTTCCTCGTAAATCTGCGCCTTGATGGTTTTGCAGTTGGCGAGCTTGCTTGCGCGAGTACGGCGTTCACCGCTAATAATCTGGAAACGGTCGCCTACCTTGCGAACGGCGATCGGCTGGATGAGCCCGTGCTTTTCGATGGTCTCGGCGAGTTCGATGAGTTCGTCATCGTTAAAGAACTTACGCGGCTGGAACGGGTTCGGGTCAATAAGTTCGAGGTCTATTTCAACAATCTGCTTGCTTTTATCGACCGGTTCGGCGTTATTTTCGCTAGGAGTGTTGATAGAATTGTTGATTCCAATAATGTCGTGCGACTTGAAAATGGCTGAGAGTCCACGACCCAGTGCTTGCTTTCCCATAAAATATACCCCTTAAAACTTACTTGTCTTTGTTCAAAATTTCTTCGGCGAGTTTCATGTACGCCTGGGAACCGGTGCTCTGCACATCGTACAAAATGACCGGCTTGCCATGGCTCGGAGCTTCGCTCAACTTGACGTTACGCGGAATCATGGACTGGAAAACCGTGTCGCTCAGGTTCTCGCGAACTTCTTCGGCGACCTGCTTGCAAAGACTGAGACGCGCATCGTACATCGTGAGGAGGGCGCCTTCGATTTTCAAGTTGCTGTTCAAGTTCTTCTGGACTTCGCGAATCGTCTTGAAAAGTTCGGTCATACCCTGCAGAGCGTAGTATTCGCACTGCACCGGGATAAGAACGCTTGTCGCCGCGGTAAGCACATTGAGGGTGAGCAGGTTTAAGCTTGGAGGTGCGTCAATGATAATGAACTCGAAGTTCTGCTTGAGCACGTTCATCACTCGTTCCAAACGGCGTTCGCGGCTCATCGCGTTCACAAGTTCAATTTCCATCACGGCGAGGTCCGGTCCGGAGGTGATGACCTTGAGGTAATCGAGGGTCGTATCGACGATGGCCGGTTTGATATTCTCGAAAGTGATGTTGTCCGGGTTCTCTGCCAAGTCCAGAATTTCGTGGATATCCATATCCTGCGATTCCATGAATCCGAGACCCTGGGATGCGTTACCCTGGGGATCCATGTCGATAAGCAGTGTCTTCTTTTCGAGAGCGGCAAAACTTGCGGCCAGGTTCACGGCCGTCGTGGTCTTGCCTACACCACCTTTCTGGTTGCACACAGCAATTACTTTACTCATTTATTACCTCGAGTGACTAAGGCGTAAACTTGTTCTTCGAGCGGCAGACTATATTTATATATGTGTACTGCCGGGTCGTTTTCAAGGTGAACAATATTGTTGAAACTTTTGAGGGTCACAAAGTGGCCGCCTTTCTTGAGTGCCGGCTGGGCACGTTCCCAGTCGTTTTCGAAAGTGGAAAGTGCACGGCAACTGATAAAGTCTAGGTCGCCGAGGCCGGAAGTTTCAAAGCGCTTGCCGACCACGGTCAAGTTGTCGAGCTTGAGTTTTTCCTTGACCATCTGCATAAAGTTCACGCGCATGTGACGTGGCTCGACTGCGAAAAATTGAATCTCGGGCATTGCGATGGCGAGCGGGAAAACCGGGCATCCGGCGCCTGCACCCATGTCGGCCCACTTGATAGACGAGAGAACGGCCTTCGGCCTACAGACGAGAGACGAGAGAGGCTGCTGCGAATCATTAGACGGGGATTCTTTATCTCTCGTCTGTATATATATATAGGGAACGAGCGAGTCAGCGATGTGCCTCGAGAGGAATTTCTCGGAATCCTTCGCCGAAATCAAGTTGCCGAATTCCTTTGTCGTCACCACCAAGTCCGCATACTGGTAAAGCTTACCCAGAGTTTCATTGGGCAAATTCAGACCGGCGGCTGCCAAAAACTGATTCAACAGTTCTTTCTGTGTATTGTCTTGTGACGGTATCATAGTTCCACGTGAAACATTTCGCGATAACTATCTAAAGTTTTGTGTCCCAAAAAATAATATTTCTCATATAAAAAAAGTGCATTGGACAAGGTCGCCCAATGCATTTAATTAAAAAATCTGTGGATAGTTTTTTAGTTAATGTTGATATAATGTTGAAGGTTGAACCCCTTTTTATTCTTCACGTTGCGACCGAGCAAATCGAAGTAACGGATTTTTTCAAAGTCAACTTTGGGTCGGACCTTTTTCGGGTGGATGGAGAGGGGGTCGGATGTAGAATAATATACAATGTCTTTAATCTCTCCATCGTCGTCTATGGTTGTAACGGCAATGACATTTCCCGAAATTTCCATTGTCTTTTTATTTGCAAAAGAAAAGATATTTCCATTACTAAAAAAACTGTTTTCAACTGAACAGTGTAGCCCGTCTTTGGAATCGATGGTAGTGATAGCCTGGTATTCTACAGAGTCCATGTCGGCGTTATAATAGGTTTGGTATAGGGAGTCGTTTTTTATTGTTTCGGTTATAAAATTAATTATGGCTCCTAAAGAGTCTCTGGAAATTGTAAAAGTGGAATCAACGAAAAAAAATGTGGTATCCACCTGCTGTATTTTTTCAAGGAAACCAAGAATGACAACTCTGCCACCATCTATATAAGTAATATTTTCAAAAAAATTGCGCTCAACTTCGATGCTGTCGGTATCAGTGTATCGAGTGACGGTGCTATCGAAATGACCTTTCGTATAATAGTCTATGGTTACTCCTTTTTCAAAAGGATTATATACACTATCGGGCATATAGTTTTCAGGAACTTTTAGGCAGTTGATTGCGTTGGCGGAAATTGCCAAAAGGGCGAATAAAAGAATCAGTTTTTTCATATTACCAAATATAATATTAGATAGTGAGTTCATTGACCGCCTGTTTGGATCCGAAGGAGATGGCGATATGGGCATACCCGAATTGTGGACGGAATGTTGAAGGTTCGAGGGTATCATCCCGGTGCATCACTTCTAGACACGTTCCGCCATCGAAAGTGACGAACTTGCTCGCGAACCCTTTGGCCGGATTCTGGTACAAGGGATTGATAGCGGCTTCGAGATACTTGGAGTAGAATTCGCAGACCCTGTCTATGTTCTGAACCCAGATGGCGACATGATTGATTTTCATATCAATGAATATATAAATGCGCGGGTCGATCGCTGAGCCAAGTCCAAAAAAATTTGTTAGATTGTATGCCGTAACCAGAAGACAAAGCACGACGGTTATCGTGCCGCATCTCCTAGAGAAGGCGAATATGAATTCTGAGATTACCCCGGTACTTGAACGAATCAAGGGTACCGAGGAATACGATATTTTGGTAGAGACCGAGTCGGCGTACCGACGTATTGAAACTGCCCAACAGGAATGGTACAGCAAATCGAACTTCAGGTGCCCTGAAGGTTGTGGGCGCTGCTGCGAACATTTCGAGCCCGACCTTTTGGAAAACGAAGCGCTTTATATGGCAGCCTGGCTCATCTCCAACAAACCCGAATGGGCAGAAAATGTTTCACGTGAAACGTCCGCAGACCGAGAGCAGCGGGAAAGCTCGCTTTCCCATTGCCGAGGTCCAGGAGTTGGGCACGAAGTGCCAAACACAACGAGTGTCGCGGATAACAAGCTTGCATTTTTTCATTTGACGCCCGATGGGTGTAGGGCTGCCGCCGAAGGCGACAGGCCCAACATGTCCGCGGGTGATTCCTTTGAACCATTTTCAAGGGAGGAAGGTTGTCCTTTCTTTGATCCGGATTCCCCTCGTCACTGCACTATATATAATGGTCGTGCGTCCATCTGCAGATTGTTCGGGGCGAGCGGATTCCGGGACAAGTTCGGGAACGAAGTCTGGAAACCCTGCAAGTTCTATCCGGCGGAACTCCTGGAGAAGCACAATCCTCCCCTAGCCCATCGGCAATATTCTGTGGAAGAAATCCGGAAAGCGTTCGGAACATTCCCTCCAGTCATGAGCGACCTCATGGAACAGGAGGAAACGTTCACTCCTGACGATGACCAGACCCGACTCATCCGGGATACCCTCCCCGAACGAATCCGTCACCTCATGTGGATTATCGAACTCTCCTCCGGCAAGGACATCCACTAACCCCACCTCCCCCTCAAAATGTTTCACGTGAAACGCAACCGAGGGCGTCAAGCGAAAAAATGCTTGCATTTTTTCATTTGACACCCGATGGGTGTAGGCCTGCCGCCATAGGCGACAGGCCCAACGAGCGCAGCGAAGGTCGCGCGCAGCGGGAAAGCTCGCTTTCCCATTGCCGAGGTCCAGGAGTTGGGCACGAAGTGCCAAACACAACGAGTGTCGCGGATAACAAGCTTGCATTTTTTCATTTGACGCCCGATGGGTGTAGGCCTGCCGCCGAAGGCGACAGGACCAACAAAGCGCAAGGGACAGTCCCAACCGAGCGAGGCGAGTACCATGCATTAATCGAGCCGAATCGCGTTGGCCCCGCAGGGCCCAACCGAGCAACTCGAGCGTCGCAAAAACAAGCTTGCTCATATAGGAACATTGAAATTAAAAAGTGGTCAGGACAAAAATCCCAACCACTAATCGCTAGCCACTCACCACAGGCACCTGGATAATGGAGAGCCACTTCTCGGGGTCGGGCTGGTTCCATATTCCGTCCACGTAACAGCACCTCGGCTGCCCCGTGATTCGGTACCCCTGCTTTTCGACGTACTGGAAAAGTTCCGTGTAGGACTGGTAGAACTTCTCGTAGGGTCCGACGTGCTTCATGCAGATGGCTGTCGGCACTTCGGGGAGTTTCTTGAACTGGATGATTTTGGAATCCTCGCCCATCTCCTCCACCTGTTCGCAGTATTCGATGTCGATGTCCGTGGGTTTGTATTCCTTTGCATGTTCGATGGTGAAGCAGTAACCCGGCGGCGGGCACTTGCATCCGAGGCGTTGCATCTCGGGACCGATGACGTTTACGCACATGGGACCGATGGCTTCGTAGTTCGCGATGACTTCGCGGTGGCTTGCCACGATGATTTCCGGGAGGGATTGAATGCTGAATTTTTCCATGTTGTCGATTTTCCTTTGGGAGTCCACCATCTGGTGCAGCATCTCCTTGCGCCGGAGCAGAACCTTCAACTCTTCCTCGCAAGTCCTGATTTTCTTTTCCAGCTGTTCGATATCCGGACGGCCCGAGTTTTCCCGGGACAGTTCCTTGATTTCTTCCAGCGAGAAGCCGATTTCCTTCAGCCGGCGGATTTCCCCCAGCCTTTGCATCTGGTCGAGTTTGTAGTAACGGTATCCGGTCCACTTGTCGATTTCGTCGGGAATAAGGATTCCCATCTGCTCGTAATGGCGCAGGGTCTTGATGGTCACCTGCATCATTTTGGAGAACTCCCCAATTTTAAGTTTGACTTCTTTCATGTTTTCCGCGGTTCGGGCATTCGCCCCTGTGATCACTTTTTTGCCGCCAGGCCCAGCGGCATTATAAATATAGACCCGCCCCTAGGGGACGAGTCAATAGGGAAAATAGGAAATTTTGAAAAGACGTGATTAGAGCGGAATGTTGAAACCGACGTTTAAGATGCCGCGCTGGCCGATCCCGAGTAATTGAAAATGAACTCGCCATATTTCGAGTCCGAGGAGCGCTAAGTGTATCATCGGAACGACGCCTTTGTCAATAGCAATCATTACGCCTGCGTCCAGTTCCATGTAGGGGTTTATGAACCCGCCGTAGTTGAAGTTGAGTTTCGCCCTCGGCATGAAGGTAAGGAAAAAGAGATCCTGGGTGGGCACCGCAATATTGGCGACAAGATCGGAAAAGATTGACGAAAGGGCCGAACTGAGCGCCCCGATAAAATCGCTTATTGTCAAGATTCCGTATTCAAAGCCGAGGGTGTGCCTGTTCTTGATTTCGGGCTTATAGTTTTCGTTGGCTGCTAGACTTGAGTCCTGAATCTGCGGTTCGATATATTGCGCCTCGTCTTCTGCAGGTGGAATAAAGCGCGACGAATTTTCCTGCGAGTAGGCTGCACTGCACAGGATGACGAAAGCTGCCAGGATGATGGAGAAAAACCGATTTACTTCAATTCCAAGTAGAAAATGACGGCGTCCACGAATCCGAGTTTCTTGTGGTTGAAGGCGCCGGGCAACCGGCAGAGTTCCTGGAAGCCGAGGCTCTTCCACAAGTGCATCGCGGGTTCGTTCGTGCTGATGACGAAGTTGAACTGTATCGCCCTGAAGCCCATTTCGCGTGCGACCCGGATGCAGTCCTCGCCCATCTTGCGTCCAATCCCGTTCCCGCGCGTTTCACGTGAAACCATGAAACTGGCGTTCGCCACATGGCTGCCCCTTCCACGGTGGTTCTGGATGATCTTGTAGAACCCGAGGATTTTCCCGCGTGGTTCTCTATCGGCACCGTCGCAGATTTTTTTCCTGCGCGGTTCACTATCGGCGCAGGCATTTTGCCCGTCGCTTGGATCGTCCTCCATCACGAAGCTCGTGACGCCCTTGCCGAACCAGTAGTCGAAAGCGTCCTGGTCGCTTGCGGTTTCCTCGAAGTCGTAGGTGTCACCACCTTCGATGACCTCGCGGAAGATTGGGAGCATTTGTGGGAAGTCTTTTTTTGTCGCTTTGCGGATGAACATGACTATATATAATATAGTATATTTTGAAGGTTCTCTACTTCGACGGTGCGACTGCAAAGTTTTGCAACTTTACCGAATCGCCTCGCTCAATTAAATCCATTGTGGATAATTGTGTGAACAATCTATCAACGAAACAGGTTCAGTGTAATTTTAAACTATATAAATAGTGAATTAAAATGTGTGGATTTGTTGGAGGATGGGATAATGTTTCTACAAAAAGGCGCAATAACGAAATAATTGTTCCACGTGAAACAATCTTATTGTTAATAAGATGTTGTCATTGAAAATTGCGAGAAAATGACCAACTTATTATATCAACAATTTATTAACAATACATTAAGGTGGCTATATTGAAACTTTGTGTCTGCTGACCATGGTCTTGCCCTCTTTTTTGCAAGTCTGATTGCCCTTTAGCGACTCCCTGACCACCTTATGGTGGCATTTTTGCGTGGTCGCTTGAAAAAAATCGGTTTTAACAAAATAATTGTGTTTTTGGTCATAATGTGATTTTTTTCAATTGCTTTTTTTAAAATGTAAATGTAAGTTTATCATTGAATAAGGACTATGCCGAATGGCATATGTTTTTTATGGTGTCCACACAAAGGAGAGGACATGAAATCTTCAAGAATATCGATAGTTATGGCCGCTTTGCTGGCCTTTAGCATCTCTTTTGTCTTTGCAGATGAAGATGCTCCAAAGACGGGTAAGGTCCGTCTTGTTATTGGCGATGTCGATTTTCAAAAGAAAGGTGCTGGAAGCTGGAAAAAATTGAAGGTGAACGGACGAGTCCAAGAGAAGGACAAGATCAAGACCCAGATGGAATCGACAGTTTCGATTGCCATGCCTGATGGTAGTGTCCTTGCCGTTGGTGAAAACTCCGAGGTGGAATTCTCGGAGCTCCTGATGATAGATGGATCCCAGGTTTCGTCGATTGACATCAAGACCGGTAAAATCCGCTTTGACGTTCAAAAACAGCGCGGTTCCAACAGCTCGTTTAAGTTCAAGACTGGAACGGCTACGGCATCCATCCGCGGTACCGATGGTATTGTGGGTGTCACCAAGGGTGGTCAGGCAATCGGCTCGCTTAATTCCGGTGCCATGGACATGGAACAGGATGGCAAGGTCGTGAACGTGAAACCGCAACAGTTCGTTGCTATGCGTAAGGGCAAGGCCCCGATTGTTGGCGAAGCTAAGAATGCGGGCGACCCGGCCTTTATGGATAAGATTTCGGAAATGGTTGACGATACCACGAAGTCCGATGCTGAAATTCTCGAAGCCGCCAAGGCTCTGGACGCTGAAATCGAAAAGGGCAAGGAAGACCTGCGCTCCAAGTATAACTGCAAGTTCGAAAGTCTCCCGGCTATGGTCGATACGAACGCCGTGACCGTGACTGCCACTTGCACCGCCGGCCTGGAAGTTTCTCTGGGTGGCGAAACCATCAAGTCCACTGGCGAACCGATCAAGTTCGAACCGAGCTGGGAAGTTGCCGCTTATGGCGACAAGAAGTTCCTGGTGACCTGCTCTGCCGAAGGCAAGTCCTTCGAATGCGCCCGTCTCGCTACGGTCTACAAAAAGGACCGCCTGGTGAAGCTAGGCCGTGTTGACGACAAGACCTGCGCTATGGAATTTACCACGAGCGGGTTTGAAGGCAACAAGGGTAGCTTGAGGGTGTTCGCTGACGACAGCCTGCTGCAGCTCTTTAACCTGGCTGCCGATACTACGGCTTCCGTGAAGCTTGTGAGTGGCGCCCACGAATACAAGTTCGTGCCCGAAAACTCTGATGCGAATGTGGGCCTTATCAAGCAGAATATCAGCTGCTTCCCGGCTACCGAGGTTGGCATCGACTTCAAGGGTGGTACCAAGGAAACTATCCGCAAAAAAGTGTCGCAGGGTTCCGCCGCCTACCCGGAGGTGGTCTTCTCCCTGAAGAACGTACCGAACAATGACCCGGCCCAAATCAAGTCGGTCGAAGTCAAGGTTGACGGAAAAACTTATATTACCCAGTACGCTCCGTCCAAGGAGGGCATTGGCTACCGTGCAACGATTCGTATTGCCAGAGGCAAGACTACCATGGCTACAGTAGTTGTGACTATGCAGAATGGTCAGGTATCTAGTGCCGTGAAGTCGTATGAATTCAAGTAGGGGTTATGCAAGATAATTCTGTACACGGTAAACGTCTAGTTTTTTGGCTAAAATTCACCTTGGCAGTCGTGGCTGCCGAGGTCCTGATGGTCGCCCTCGCCTATGGCTTGTTTGGCGAATTCTTCCAGTCGACCGAGCCTGCCTCGTTGCAGATGAGCGGTAGCTTTTTTGTACTCGTGTTGCTCATTGCGATGAGCGCCATGGTTCTGGTCATTAGCGTATTGATTTCTGTAGTCTACTGGTTCCTTTGGTTGTATCGTGCGGTCAAGAATTTGCGTTGTTTGACGACAACCACGTTCTCGCCGTGGGGTGCGGTCATTTGCAGTATTATCCCCTGGGTTGGGCAGGTTCTTGACTATTTTATTCTCAAGGACATGCGCCGCGCCATGGAGGGGGTTTTGCAGGAACGCGGTATGAATT
The DNA here is from genome assembly GCA_024398845.1 of Fibrobacter sp. Classification (GTDB taxonomy): domain Bacteria; phylum Fibrobacterota; class Fibrobacteria; order Fibrobacterales; family Fibrobacteraceae; genus Fibrobacter. Next base: position 22,469 of record JAKSIM010000042.1, read on the forward strand.
TTGCGCCGATTCCCATGCGCTTTTTGAACGCCTGGCTTATCTTTACGATTGCGTCTGGCATTCTGAGCTTTTGCGGTGGCTCCATGACCTTGACGATTGTTTCGTCGTTGTTCGCGCTTGTCGCCTACATTTGCGCCATTAAGGTTGTTGAGATGTACGTGTCGCAGGAGACCGTACTTTTGCAGAACTACCAGGGCGAGGAGTTGCGCAAAAAGGTTGACGAGGTTTTGCGTGAACGCGAAATTGAGAAGGCCGCAAGCGAAGTGCAAGCCGCAATGTACGAAAAGGCTGCAAACGATGCGTCTAGCGAGCCGCCTCCCCCGCCCCAGAACCCCTAAACATTGTAATTGATGCAAAATTTTGGCCCGTGCCGCTTGGCTCGGGCTTTTTTGCAAATTTTTGAAAACAAGTGGATTTATACAAAAAATTATTTTATTTATAAGGCATCTTTTAATTTATTAAGAACGAGGAAAGAATGAAACTTGTTATTTCTGTTTCGGGCGGTGGTGCTCTTGGTATTGGTCCGCTCCAGTTCATGAAGCGCCTTGAAGATGATCTTAAGAAGAATCTTGGTGATTGGAGTGCCGCTTTTGCCGGGACTTCGACGGGATCGATTATCGCGAGTGGCCTTTGCAATGGTATGAGTGCCGCAGAGCTGTACGATGTGTACAAGAAGGGACTTCCGAGCATTTTCAAGAAAAATACGGCTGCCATTATCAAAAAGAATTACGTGCAGTACAAGAACGATGGTCTCAAGAAATTGCTTTACGAATATTTCCCCGGAAAGCTGGACAAGTTCAAGAAGCCAATCTACATCCCGACCACGTACATGAACGGCGAAAGCGTCGAGAAGGTCTGGGACCGCACCGATTCCTGGATGGACCGCGCGTACGCCGTACTTACAAGTTGCTCTGCGCCAACGTACTTTGACTTGGCGAAGATTGACGGCAAGGTGTTCTGCGACGGTGGCATGTGGGCGAACGACCCCATCATGGTCCTGGAATCCGCCATCGAGACGAAGAAGGAATGCAAGAGCATTCGCGACGCGGGCTACAAGATTCTCTCGTTCAATACGGGCATGCTCGTGCCGAATAAGGAACCCAAGAGCACGAATGCCGTGGGTTGGCTCACCTACATTATGGACAACTGGATTGCCCGTACCGGTAATTCCAACCTGTTCGAGGCTCAGGCGAACCTTGGCAAGGACAACATCTTCCGTTGCGAACCGTCGGTCACCAAGCCGTACGCCATGGACGATTTGGACGTTGTGGACGAGGTCTCGAATATTTGGGATGAGTACTACACCTCTGTTAGAACAAAGGTGCTCAAGTTCGTGAAGTCCACTAAGTAATTTGCTGAACTTTGCCGATTTTGCATTTCGAGAACGCTCGCCGATGGCGAGCGTTTTGTTTTGTCCATCTCCGTTTTTATAGTGTGCCCAGTCTAATGTTTGGGGTGGTGGCTTTTGCAAAAAAACGTTTTTTTTATCAAAAAAACATGTTTGTTTAATTTTGCCCTTTACTAGAAAAACATATATTTTCTCTAATCTTTACCATAAGATTACTAAAGGAGTTTTTTTATGAGAAAACTGCAATATGGATTGCTGTCGGCTATCGGTGTGATGGCCTTGGTTGGTTGCGG
>JAKSIM010000043.1 GCA_024398845.1 Fibrobacter sp.
TTTTGCCATAATTGAACTGGAGGATTCTATTATGCCGCTTGAGGACTCCGCAGAACTGGACGACCCAGCCTTGCCGCTCGATGACTCCACTACAGATGACGAAGACGGCTCCTCGCTAGACGAACTTTCAACCGACGAAGAGGATTCTGCCACGCTAGAAGAACTCTTTTCCGACGAAGACGACTCTGCGACAACATCCGAAGAACTGCTGCCAGCCGCCCCCTCGCTCGATGACGACTTTTCGCTCTTACCGCTACTGCTGGACTCAACTTTTCCGGAACTAGACGAGGATTTTCCGTCGCTGGAGGAACTGCCGCCGATCGCCTTCTCGCTCGACGAAGACTCGTTCGGCTCCGCTGACTGCGGAGCCTGTCCTGAACTAGTCGAAGGACTCTCAGTGACACTTGATGATGAACTGTTGCCAGGAATCACGTCGTCGCTGGAGGAGGAGAGGGTAACCTCGCCATCCGCAGGCCCCGCCGGGGAATCGCTCGATGCATCGTCCCCGCAAGCATTGCCAAGCAACGCCGCCACCACAACCATTCCCCCAAGAACAAACTTCTTCAGCATAAAACACCTCACCCCTAAATATAACCTAACCCCTGCCCCAAATCAATCCCCCGTGACCCAACACAACCAAAATCGTGCGACCCAGGGGGAGGTTTTCTCCTTATGCAGATTGCTTAGTCAGGCTTATGCAATGGCGGCCTTTCCGGGCGACAAGTTCGTAGCCCAGAGAGGAAAGCAGGGCATTCAGAGTTTTTAGCGTGATGTTTACGGGCTGCATGGCGCGCAAGTTCTGAATCACCGAGGTCGAAATGCCCGACGCCCTAGACAAGGCGCGCACACTAACATTCTGCTCGGACATGGCATCCAGCAGAAGTTCCGACAGAAGGAAATTCGCATATTCCTTTTCAAATACCTCTTTCTGTTTCGGGTCTTCCATGACCCTTTCAAAAGTCGATTTAGTCTTTTTCATAGTATGCCTCCTTTAAAACGCGTTCAGTGTAGTTTTGCATTGCACGTTGAGCCTGTTCTTTTTCTTCTTCAGGTAATTTCTGTGATTTTTTGCGAAAAGCGTTTGTCACGATTATTTTCTTGCCCGTATAAAAGAACGAAAGAAATCGGTCTGGCTGCGGCTTGAATGCGAAAATCTTGTTGCCTTCGTTCCGGAATTTCGTAATGTCCGAAATCCTTCCGAAATCGCCAATCCGCTTAAAAAGCATCAGCACTTTTCGCTTTTGTGCGTCATTTAAACCGTTAAAATATTCTAAAGCCTGGCTAACTCCTTGTTCGTTATAGAACCATTCTATGGTAAAGCATGGGCCATCATAGGCAACATATTCCTTCATTCCAAATGTATCTCCTTTTTGATACAGTGTCAAGAGTAAAAAACAAAAAAAAGCCGGCTTTTGATATATAAAACTCCCAATATTCATTGGGGATATAGCAAAAGTCGGCTTTTCTAGTCGAACGTGGCTTGTAGACGGAAATCCGCTACCGGTGCCTGTCAGTGGATAATATACAAAATTAGCGGAAGGAAACCAATATTTGGGGAGGAACTTAATCTTTATTTCATTGACATTTCACCGTTATAAATGTACTTTAGACCTTGGTCTAGATTATGCTTCACGTGATTGACGCAAAATACATTGGCGATTACAAGATATCCGTCGAATTCAATGACGGATGCCGTTTTGTCGCTGATTTCGAAAACGTCATCAAGTCGGACCACCGACCCATTGTGCAGCAACTAGAAGACATCAATACCTTTAAAGATTTCACGCTGCAAGCGCACATAATCACATGGTCAAACGGAGTCGACTTCGCCCCAGAGTTCATCAAGGGCCTTCAATAAGCCGACTTAATCGTCAAACGTCTTCGTAATGTCCTTTGCACGAAAGGATGTCAATGAACTCACCATTGATACGATAGATTAGTCGATTTGCGTCATCGATTCTGCGGCTCCAGAATCCGCTGAGGTTGCCCTTCAATGCTTCGGGTTTTCCGATGCCTTCAAAATTGTTGCGTTCAATGTCTTTAACAAGCTGGTTAACTCTTTTTAGAGTCTTTTTGTCTTGTGTTTGCCAGTAGAGGTAGTCGTCCCAGGCTTTGTCTGACCAAATTTTCTTCATCAGTCATCTACCGCAATAAGTTCGTGTTCAACACCTTTCCCTGCGTTAAGCTGTTCGATGCCTTTCTTGAGGGCTTCGATGTCGCTTGCGTTGTAGCGGGGGGAGGGCTCGCGGACTTCAAAGGGGATGCGGCGCTCGTTGATGACGTTCTTGATGAACATGTAGATGGCAGCGGAGGAAGACAGCCCTACGTTATTGCAGAACTCTTCGAAACTTTCCTTGTCCTTGGAATCAATACGTGCAGATACTGTCGCCTGAGCCATGAGATTACTCCTTTTTTACAGATTGTAAAATATAAAAATTATCTGCAAAAAGCAACAATTTGCACTATTTCGCTAACATTTTTACGCAAAATAATGCAAATTGCAGAAAGTTTCGGCTTATTTATCTTCTAACGTCAATCCTGAATGTTTGTCCGGCTGAATTTCGAACGACAAAGGTTCCGCTATGGAAGCCCGCATTCTTGAGACCTTCCTTGAGCCCAGTCGTAGAAATTCCTCCGTTCATGCGGATTTTCCCGATTTGGTGGCCCGTCAGGTCAAAGACCCTGTATTCGCCTGCGTTTTGGGCCACGACGCCGGCGGCCTTCGAAACAAGCTTTGTCGTTGATTCCTGTTTATCGCCAAAGGCAATCCAGTCTAGGTTCACGTAGTCGGTCATCATCTGGACCTTGAGCACGTGCTCGCCCTTGGAAAGTTCCTTCGTCGTTTTGCCCTTGATGGTCGTATATTCGTCGAAGTCGCCGGTTCCTTTCAATTCCAGCACTTCGGTGATGGGTTCATCATCCATGAAGAACTGCACTCCGGCGTTTTCCATCCCGGTTGCGTAAGCAAGTTCGTAGGGGAGGATTCCTTCCGCATCGACGTTCACGGTGTATTCCAGCCATTCGCCCTTCTGGGTGTAGCCCACGGCAAAGCCATCGCCCGCAGCCACGATATCTACGCGATCTTCGCGATATTCGCCGCCTTGGTTCTTGGTGACCAAATCATAGTAAGCCTTGCCCGCGCCGCCCACATCGTAGTTTTCGAATTCGATGACGTTTTTCGGGCCGTCAACGGTAGCGCCAACAACGATTTTTTCGCACTTGGCTTCGGCGTTCGTGAGCTTCTCCTTGCAGAAAGGCCCTTGCGGGATTGCCGTCTTGCTGTCTTCAAATTCCCAGTAATCGGCTTCGAAATCGCCGGCGAACACGAAGAATACATCGTGCTTGCCTACGGCACCTTCCAGCGGAACCGTCACCAGGCCGTCTGCGGAAAATTCCGCCTTTCCGACAATTTCGCCGTCAACTTTATCCAGGCGAACCGTAATGGAAGAGGCCTTCTTGACGCTCAACACCGAGGCCGAGAAGGATTCTGCTCCTGCATCCCCAAATTCCACGCCGCTGATTTTGGTGTATTTTCCGTCAGAAAGATTGGTGATAACCGTATTGCCTGCGGCACCGCTCTTACGAACCCTCACATCTTCGCCCCACGACATGGTTTCTGCTTCCACGCGCTTGTACGGGTCGAAATCTTCCAGCTGGGCCACGCCATTTTCCGGCCACCAGTCAATCTTCTGGATGGTTCCATCGGCGTTGTACTTCATTTCAGAAAGGCCGACCGAACGACGTTCCTTGTGTTGGTATTTTAAGCCCATCTTGTCGGACTTGTAACGCCAAAGTTCGTAATTTAGGCCAAAAACGTAGGATTTTCCCTTAAAATCGATGATTCCGGGGTGGTTTCCGTTACTGCGGGAAGAATGTGGCATAATGTCGCCCTTGTAAGTCCACGGACCCGTAATCTTGTCGCTCATGGCATAACCGATACCTTCCGCGCAGCAGGTGGAGGCGAAGGTCATGTAGTAATGGTCGCCGTGCTTGTAAACCCAGGGGCCTTCCTGGTAATCCTTGATTTTGGGGTAGGTGACGATGGAGCCCTCGGTACTGATCATGTCCTTTTTCAACTTGATCATGTACAATTCCGGGTTGCCCCAGTACATGTACGCCTGTCCATCATCGTCAATCCATACGGTGGGGTCGATGTCATTCCAATGTTCACGCTGCCATACCAGAGCCTTGTTCAGAGGTTCCGTAAAAGGACCGTAGGGATTGTCCGCCACAAGAACGGAAATGCCGTTGCCGTGAATGGGGACGTACATGAACCATTTGCCGTCCCGCTCAATGACCTGTTCTGCCCAGGCTCCGTTTGTTTTTGAACTCCACTTGATGTCCGAGAGGCTTGCGACGGCACCATGACTGGTCCAGTTGACCATGTCCGTGGAAGTGTGCAACAGCCAATCATACATCGCGAACCCGTCGGCATTGTCTTCGTCATGGGTGGTGTACAGATAAACCGTATCCCCATGGACATAAGGCGCCGGATCCGCCGTATAATTGGTCGTGATTATTAGTTTTTGAGCAAAACCCGTACAAGCCAAAGCCAATACAGGAAAAACAGATAAGATCTTTTTTAGCATCTTTATCTCCAAACATCGTTTTACGCCAAAAAAGAAATTAGAATCTTGGAGAAGATAAATCTCCGCTATAAATAAAACGCCTTTGTTGAAATGACAAAAGGGATGTTTGATTCATAAGAAAAAAATCCCGGCGATTAAGCCGGGACATAGAAAAACATGGCGAAAGGGGAGGTTACTTTCCGGAGGAAACAATCACCTTTGCGGTCTTCAAAATTTTGTTCTTGAGCTTGTAGCCCTTCTGGAAGGTCGTGACCACATGGCCTTCCGGGATGGTTTCGGAAGGCTGCTGCATCAAGGCTTCGTGGCAGTTCGGGTCGAATTCGGCGCCAGTCGGGTCGATTTGCTCGAGGCCCGCGTCGGTCAGGACTTTCACGAACTGTGCTTGGATCATCTGCATGCCCTTTTCGAAAGCGGCGAGGTCGCCCTTGTTTTCGGTGGCGAAGGCGCGGTCGAGGTTTTCCCAGACGTCGGCGAACTTTTCGAGGAGCTTGCCGTTCGCAACTTCAATGAGGTCAAGCTGTTCCTTGGCGCTGCGGCGGCGGAAATTGTTGAATTCGGCCATCAGGCGCACGTAGCGGTCGTTTGCGGCGGCGGTTTCGGCCTTGGCGGCTTCGAGTTCGGCGGCGAGTTTTTCTTCGGCAGTCGGTTCGGCAGCCTGCTCCGGAGCGGATTGTTCCTGGGCCGCTTCGGCGGTTTCAACATTTTCTGCCTGCGGTTGTTCCGCGTTGGCCTGTTCTTCCGCCTTCATGGCGGCTTCGGCAGCCTTCAAAACATCTTCTTCCATTTTAGCGCGTTCTTCGGCGGTCGGTTCCTGCAAATTTTCGTCAGCCATTTTATTCCTTGTATTTTAAAGATTTTGTGCGAAAAATAGGGTCGCACCTCAATTTTCGCCCCTAATTAGCGAAAATCGTGCCAATACAAACGTGTGTCAAATTGAAACAAATATCAATTTTAAAGTCCTTTCCACAGAAATATAAATTCATGGTCTATTGTATCAATTGGTAAAAATTTCATTTTATTCTTACACATATATTTAGATATTTTAAAATTTTCAATATGTAAAACCAAGGTTACAACACAATTATTACACACTTTGTAGTCAAAAGCCCTTTACTGAGCGTGTATCAAATATTAACTTTATGACATATACCAACCCAACCAAAGAATGCCTCGAGAAAACATCTCGGGGCATTTTATTATAAAGAACCCAAATTTTCCGACGTTTTAGTTTACATAATCCGCATTATCGGCAACGATATTTCGGAAGATTTAAACTTTCAAAGCTTTTACGCAATTTAGTTTTTCTTTGGTTTATTAAAGGTTTTGTATATTTCCATGCATGAAACTTGAAAATCGTATCGCAAAGTTCATCTCTGGTACGCTCATTTTAATGACGCTCCTAATGTCCGGTTGTGCTGCAACACGCAAATTGGATGCCGCGATGATTTTACGAAACACCAAAGTCGAATTCAACGCTTTGGTGCTTGATTCCGTCGATATTAATCCGAACCTTTTTGAAAAAGCTAACGACGCCATCAAATCCAGTTTGTTGCCAAACCCTCAAGTAGTTTCGCTAGTCCAAAACCTGGCACGAGGGATTATAGAATCGGAGCTCGGCAAAGCGAACCTGAACGTCGTTCTTGTTGCAAACAGCAAAGACAAGGATTCCCTATGGGTCCGCAGTTTTACAGCGACGCTCTCGTTAGATAGCCTTATTGAACTGCCACTCACGCTCAAGGATTCCTGCGTATTTGCTCCTGGAGCAAATACATTCTCTTTAAAAACGCAATTCCCGCTCGACAATCGTTTGTTCAAATTACGCGACATAAAAAAATACCGCATCAAAGGTTTAATTGAAGTCGCTCTCAAGTCGGACGGCCAAACCGTACCTTTTGATTTTGATATCGAACACGAAATCAAGCCCGAAGAAATTAAAGCACTAGAAGACCGTGCTCGCGAAACTTTATTGAACGGGCTTGTTAGCGATTGGGTCGAGGCCTTTGGACTGTAGCCCCAAGATGATTTTGGACGTTAGGAGTTAAAATGACAAAAAGAAACTTTGTACCAAAAGACTTTGACGTAGATGACGTAAAAAAAATAGGCGAACTTTACCGTAGCTTGCTTTTGCGCGATATTGGCGTCAATGCAGACAAACTACGCCAGTGGATTATGGACTGGAGCGAACTAGGCTCCGTCTTGACGGACGTCAGCAGTCGTCGATATGTGGCCATGACCTGCAATACGCAAGACGAAAAAGCAGCCAAGGCGTATTCCGATTTTGTTGAGAATGTTCAGCCAATCATGAACGAATACGACGATAAGCTCAACAAGAAATTGATGACGCACCCATCCAAGAATGCGTTGAAAGGCGAGTTCAGCGAGTGGTTTAAAAGTGTACAAGTTTCTTTGGACTTATTCTCCCCCGACAACATTCCGCTTGAAACCGAAGAGAATAAAGAAATCCAGGCTTACCAGAAAATCACAGGCGGTATGAGCGTTGAGTTCGACGGCGAGACAAAGACCATGCAGCAGATGGCCGCCTACATGGAAAAGCAGGACCGCGCACTCCGTGAACGAGCCTGGCGCGCTATGTGGGAACGCCGTTTGCAAGACAAAGAAGCTCTTGACAAAGCTTACGACAAGCTCTTTAGCATTCGCAAAAAGATTGCAAAGAACGCACACTGCAAGGATTTTATCGACTACATCTTTTTGGCCAAACATCGTTTTGACTACACCCCCGCTGATTGCGAAAACTTCCACGAGAGTATTGAGAAACTTGCGCTCCCGCTGCTAAAAGAGATGTACAAGCGCCGCGCCCAAAAGATGGGGCTCGACAAGCTCCGCCCGTGGGACCTGGACGTGGACCCGCTGAACAGAGCACCACTCAAGCCGTACCAGAGCGGCGCGGAACTGATTGATAAGGTGGACCAGATTTTTGAAAGTGTACACCCACAAGCCGGTAAATGGGCCCGTCAAATGCAGGCGCAAAATCTCATTGATCCAGATTCTAGGCTTGGCAAGGCTCCCGGTGGATACCAGATTGGATTCGACGAAAGCCGTCTCCCCTTTATATTTATGAATTCGGCCAATACGGACCGCGACATCTACACACTTTTGCATGAATCGGGCCACTCGTTCCACCAGTTCGCTCTCGCGGATCAACCAATCCTCGCCTATCGCGATGTTCCTGCGGAATTCGCCGAAGTCGCAAGCATGAGCATGGAACTTATTGGCACTACGAACCTCAAGCCGTTCTACGGTAATGACAACGAATCCATTACGCGCAGCATTGAAGGCGAACTCACCGACGTGATTTGGCTATTCCCGTGGGTAGCGAGCATTGATAGCTTCCAGCACAGACTCTACAACTTCCCCACGCACACGGCAAGTGACCGCAGTGATATTTGGGATGAAATTATGGACCGCTACGATGCCGGCGTAGATTATAGCGGTCTCGAAGCAGTCCGTCGCAATATGTGGCAAAAGCAGCTACACCTATTTGAGTGCCCGTTCTACTATATTGAGTATGGAATTGCCCAAATTGGAGCTTTGCAAGTTTGGGCGAACTTTAAAAAGGATCCCCAAAAGGCGATAGACGACCTCTTTAAGGCCGAAAGTTTGGGGAGTAGCCGTCCTTTGCCAGAACTTTTTGCCGCTGCAAACATCAAGTTTGATTTCACAGCAAAGACCTTGGAGCCTCTTATGCAGGTTGTTTGGGATGAAATTTCAAAATTGTAGAGTATTTGTACAAATTTTTGATAAAAATTTGAAAATTTTTGGCAAAATCGGCAATTATGCCTTGACAAACGTCTAAAAAAAAGGTATAATTGGCGCACATCCTAATGGAGGGATGGCCGAGTGGTTGAAGGCGCACGCTTGGAAAGCGTGTTTAGGGCGACCTAACGAGGGTTCGAATCCCTCTCCCTCTTCTAAAGTTTTTTCGGAGGTACCCGATGTCCGATCAAAGAGTTTATCTTGATGACATTTACGCAAGTGAAGAATGTCAAGGCTCTGTTTTCCGCGCTGTTGTGATGATGGCTCACGAAGCCCGCTTCCTCAACAACCAGGCCGGTCAAGGTTACATCCAGCTCAACAAGAAGCCGACCACCATCGCCATGTACAAGTTCAAGGAAGGCAAGCTTTCCATGAGCGAAAAGGGCGAAAACGACGTTACTGCCGAAGCAGTGAATACTCCGGTCGAAGAATCGCCAATTAGCATGGAACAGAGTGCCGCTGACGCTGATGCCGCTTTCGGTATGTAATTAAGCTTCAAAGCGAATTTAAATGTCCCGACTCTTTGAGTCGGGATTTTTGTTTTTAAAAAGTCCTAGGCAAAAGCCCAGGACTTAAAACACACCAGTTTAAAACAATCGCTACTTGGTGAAAATGACTTCGTAGCGGAAACGGTTCCTTGCGGTCGAAGAATTTACGCGTCGACCCATAAGGTCGAATTGGCGAGAGCTTGTCGCATTCATGTTTAACTTATTAGCAATTGTGGCGCGACGGATGGACTGAGGTTCCGTGGTATCGCCAACTTCTTGCGTTGTATCAATTGCAGAAGTGTCAATTGCAGAAGTATCAATTGATGATGTGTCTGGAATGTCTTCATTCACATCGCGAATCAACCATATAAACGAATCTTCCGTGTCTTTTTTGCTGTTTTGAACGACCTGCGTTCCGCTTGCCTGCAGGTAAAGTTTGCTCTTGAAGTTCTGCAAGTAGTAGGCGTCCGGCGTGTTGACTGGCGCTCCTTCCAGGATGTACCTCTGGTGGGCTCCCCCGTTCCAGCCATAAGTGCTTGCGACGACGCCTGCCGCGGTAGATTCGTTCGGAATATCTACGACGCGGTCGCCAAGTTCAATGCGGTACGTGACCGGATTGTCGCCGATGGTGTAAAGATTGATGATTGTCGCCTCGGACTTGCAATCCATGAGTTCCAGAGCGTTTGTACTGGTGATTCCCATGCAGTTGAACGACCCGCCAGCCATCATGATGCGGACGGTCTTGTAGAACGCTTCCTTGAAGATGTCCTGGTACATGGCGTTCACGATTTTTGCGTGATTGATGAGATCCTGCTCGGAATGCACTTCGCTGCGGTAATTGATGCCGTATGGCCAAAAGTGCTGGCTGTCGCCGTGGAGTTCCGCATCGGCGCCGTCAATTTCCCTGAGGAGCGCCTGGGCCTTTTGCCCTTGGAACACGCCATTAACCATCATTTTTTGGTATTCGCTGGTCGTTCCCATGCCCATGGTGTGCGCGATTTCGTGCATGGCGGTTCCCACATACATGTAGTTGCGATCCTTGCCAAAGCGGAGGTCGCCGTTGCTGCTTGCTTCAGCCGTCGGGACGCCGGTCGAATAATAGACGTTGATGTACTTCGATAGATTCGTGTACTTGTTGTAATAGTACATCGCGGAATCCATGGCTATGGTAATAAGCTTATACGCCTCTTGCTCGTCAGCCGTCGGATTTGCCGACTTGTGAAGGGTATACGAAACATGACCCGCAGCAAATGTCACGGATGCAAAAGCGCATACAGCACCCATTACCAAGAATTTGGTGAAATTCATAAAGCGTCCCTTTCCCATACCAACCTTAAAAATATCCTTTTTTAGGTCTTTTAGCAATAGCAAAGACGTGGACAAAATCCTCATTTTTTGTTACATTTAGTCCGTTAAATCTTTAACCGGCGGTGCAAGTCCGCCAATCAACTCAAGAGGTAAATCAAATGGCAGTTTCTTACAAGGAACTCGGCTTGGTCAACACCAAGGAAATGTTCAAGAAGGCTGTTGCTGGTGGCTACGCTATCCCGGCTTTCAACTTCAACACCATGGAACAGATGCAGGCCATCGTTCAGGCTTCCGTCAAGCAGAAGTCTCCGGTCATCATGCAGGTTTCTAAGGGTGCTCGTAACTATGCAAACGGCACCATCCTCCGCTACATGGCCCAGGGTGCTGTTGAATACGCCAAGGAACTCGGCTGCGCCAATCCGCAGATCGTTCTCCACCTCGACCACGGTGACTCCTTCGAACTCTGCAAGGACTGCATCGACAACGGTTTCTCCTCTGTGATGATTGACGGTTCCGCTCTTCCGTACGAAGACAACATCGCCCTCACCAAGAAGGTTGTTGAATACGCTCACCAGTTCGACGTGACCGTCGAAGCTGAACTCGGCGTTCTCGCCGGTGTCGAAGACGAAGTCGCTTCTGAAGTTTCTCACTACACCAAGCCGGAAGAAGTGATCGACTTCGCTACCCGTACTGGTTGCGACTCCCTCGCTATCTCCATCGGTACTTCTCACGGTGCTTACAAGTTCAAGCCGGAACAGTGCACTCGCAATGCTCAGGGCAAGCTCGTTCCGCCTCCTCTGGCATTCGACGTTCTCCATGCCATCGAAGAAAAGCTCCCGGGCTTCCCGATCGTTCTCCACGGTTCTTCTTCTGTCCCGCAGGACGAAGTTGACACCATCAACGCCAACGGCGGCCGTCTCCCGGACGCTGTCGGTATTCCGGAAGAACAGCTCCGCGAAGCTTCCAAGTCCGCTGTCTGCAAGATCAACATCGACTCCGACAGCCGTCTTGCCATGACTGCCGCTATCCGTAAGTACTTCAACGAACATCCGGAACACTTCGACCCGCGCCAGTACCTCAAGCCGGCTCGCGAAAACATGCAGAAGATGTACGAACACAAGATCGTTGACGTTCTCGGTTCTAACGACAAGCTCTAATAAGCAAAAAAAAGCAAACAAAGCTTAAAAACACCGTGTTGCATAGCAACGCGGTGTTTTTTTTTGTATATTAAAAAACATGAGGGGAATAATTCTTATACTATTGGCTTTTTGCCTTTTTTCTTGCTCGTCACCAAATCGAGTGAACGAAACTTCTGAATACGACGAATATCAAAAAATAACCGAAGAGGCTAGTTTCACGAACATGTTCTGTGATGATTTCGCCGAGGGAGAATGCAAAGACGAATAGAATATCAAAATAGGTATTACTATCTAACAATCTTTTTGTAAATTAGAACCATATGAAAATCTGTCCTCACTGCGGCGCCGAACTTAAGGATGGCGCAAAATTCTGCCCCCACTGCGGCAGCGACGAAACCACCGGCTGGGCCGATGGTGCTGAATTCGTAGATGAGGAACTCCCTGACTACGATGAAATCATCGCGAATGAATTTGGCTTAGACACTAAAGGCAAAAAGATTCGCAAGCAAAGCCCGCTCTTTATTGCAGCAGCCATCATTGTAGCGTTAGCCTTTGTCGCAGGCTTCGTTTTGTAATTCACCCCTACCCCAGCGCCTTCTCCAAATCGTGTAAGGCGTCTTCGGCTTCGGTGAATTCGTATTCGTCAACATGCTCATTGAGCTCGTTCAGTAACGATGCAATAGGTTCCTCGAACGAAATGTTATCAAACGAATCCAAAATACGCTTGCACTGCGTTGCAGAACAAGAATCAATCGCGTCATAAAGATCTTTGATAATCGACTTCAAATTTTCCACAGCCTTTGGATCCACAGTCTTTGTCGTCTGCGAAGTCATTTCGGTAGCGATATCCGACAGGGCGACCGTCAAATCCTCGGCCAAATCATGTAAAGCCTTTTCGAAGGCATCAAACTCTTCGAAATTCTGTATTTTTTGCGAGAGCGAATTTTCGACAGCAGCGCCGAGCGTTTGTACATGTACCGAGCCAATGGTTCCGCAAAGTCCCTTGATGGTATGCGTAACGCGCGTCGCTTCTTCAAACTGCATATTCTCCACGAGTTTTCGCAATTCAAAGCCATTGCCGCCATAGTCACGAACAAAGCCCTGCAGAATCTTGAGATAAAGGGTTTTGTTGCTATTTGCGTGGTACAAGCCATTGGTTGCATTAAAATCGCGGACCTTCGCGAACTTATTTATGAATCCAGAATCATCGGTTGCATGTTGAGTCGTGTCAGAAGAAACCAGAGTTCTAGTTTGAACCTGGGGCGCTTCGGCGGCAACGGACAAGTACTTGGCGAGTTCCTCGTACAAAAGCGTGGGGTCAATCGGTTTAACCACGTAGGCGTTCATGCCGGCATCATAGCATTCTTCCTTGTCCTTTTGGAAGGCGCGAGCGCTCATGGCAATAATTGGAACGTTCTTGAAATACACATCAGAACGTTCGCGAATGGACTTTGTGGCGGTCAAGCCATCCATAACAGGCATTTGCAAATCCATCAAAATAAGCTGGAAGGAATTTTCTTCTAGCATATCCAATGCTTCCTGGCCATTATTTGCAACCATCGTCGTGAGACCAACGCTGTCAAGAAGCGATACGGCGAGTTCCTGATTCATCTGGTTATCTTCAACCAGCAAAATCTTAGCAGGTTTAAAGTAAACCTTGCGCTTTTCTTTTTTTACGGCCTTCTGGTAGGTTAGCGGTTGACCAAAGGCTTCCTGCAAGCCACTCAGAATGGAACTGATTTGTAACGGCTTGGGCACACAGCTGTTAAAACCTAAATTTTGAGCTTCGCTCATTTCTTTTTCTTCAAAATGAAGCGGATGCATCAAAATCTTTGGAATATCGTGCATAGAAGACGGAATTCCGCGAGCAAAATCAAAACCCGTCTCCAGGCCCATTTTATAGTCGACCATAAACACGTCGAATGGGGATTCTCCAGCTTCTTCGTGCGCCTGTATTAAATCGAAGGCTTCAGCCGCAGAGCACGCCTCTTCGACAACACAATGGAGTTTGGTCAACTGGTGGCACAAAACCGTACGCAAGTTTGCGCAGTCATCTACAAGCAAGATGTTTTTGCCCGTGAACGCAGAAGCGGACTTCCACTTTGGTTTACCAGCCTGCGGAGCGATAGGGAGCGTTATGGTAAAGAAGAATCTGGAGCCCTCGCCCGAAGTACTTTCGACCTGCATTTGACCGCCCATGAGTTCGACGAGCGATTTAGAAATCACAAGACCAAGACCTGTCCCGCCGTACTTGCGGGTTGTAGAGCCGTCGGCCTGCGTAAAGGCGTTAAAAAGACGACTTAGCTGTTCTGGCGTCATGCCAATACCGGTATCCTTGACGCTAAATGCCAAGCGGACATTCTTTTCGTTGATTTGCTCCATTTGCACACGGAGCGTGATGTCGCCCTTTTCGGTAAACTTGGTCGCATTGTTCACGAGGTTCGTAAAAATTTGCGAAAGTCTAAGCGGGTCACCCATCAATAATTCCGGAATATCCGGATCCACATCTACGATAAGTTCAATATTTTTTCCCGCGATTCGAACTTCGGCAAGCGCCGCCACTTCGTTAATCGTATCTTGCAACGAGAACTGGGTAACTTCAAGTTCCTGTTTTTTGGCTTCAATTTTCGAGAAGTCCAAAATGTTGTTGATAATCCCCAGCAAAGACTTTGCGGCCTGGCTAATGCGGTCAATAAAGTTGCGCTGTCGGTCAGTCAATTCCGTTTCAGAGGCGAGATGCGCCATACCAATAATGGCATTCATTGGCGTTCGAATTTCATGACTCATGTTAGCCAGGAATTCGCTCTTGGCTTGTGTTGCCTGTTCCGCAATTTCGCGAGCAGCAACCACCTCACTAATGTCTATCATCGAGAACATGTACCCCACAATGGATTCCTGAACCTTGAGGGTAACGGCTTCCCCACGGAACCAGATTTCACCTTGGTTCTCGTGGTTGCGTAGCATGAACGAATCTTTCCAGTTTTCCTGACTATCAAACGCGCTTTTAAGGTTTGCAACCACATTCTCCGGCATGCCTAACTTTACCAAGTCCGTCAATGAAGAACCCAAAAGTTCCTTCCAATCCTTATTCAATATATCGGCAAGCTGTTTGGACATGTATTTTATGTGACGACGCCTATCAAAAATCACAAGCAACGACGTATCTGCCGAGAGCATGATTGTATCAAGAATCGTATCCTTCTGAATGCCGCTTGTTTCATCGGTCAACATGAACAAGTAGCGAATGCTTCCATCGTCTTCGACAAGCAACTGGAACGAAACACAAAGCCATACATATTCGCCAGTACATGTTTTTACCATCACCATCGTCTTGCGTTCGCTCGGATGCAAATCACCGCCCATAGCCACGCGGTGGGCGAACTTTTTGAACATGGGCGACGGGAAGAACTTCCAAAGCATTTCGCCCTTTATATCGTCACCATTATTGAACATATCGACGACATTTGTACTTGCTTGCAAAATACCAAACGAATCATCGGTCAAAATCATGGTGAAAATGGGACTACTCAACAACGTATCGAATAGTGTACTAGAGCTTACGCTATCATTCAGGTCTTTTTCAATAAACCACTTGAAAAGCAAATGCGCCACGCAACCTGCTAGGAACATAAGTATGAACACGGCCGCAATTACAAGGAACAAAATGCCAAGCAAGTCGTCACGGAATTTCGAGACAACCTTGTTTTGCTGAATTATATGTACCGCATAGAAAGGCGATTTTTTCATGGGGGTAACCATGAAAGCGAAACTTTGGTGATGGCTATTGGACTTTTCAAAACGGAGCACCTTGCCATACATCAAAGAATCCACGCTATAGTTGTCCGCAATCATTGATAAAAGTAAACTCAGACTATCCTGGTTCATTTTACCAAGGCTTGTTTCGTACGGATAATACGTGAAAATGTTATCGGAATTATTTTCTATAAGAAGGGTTATACCACCTTCGGACTTTGCCGTTTCCCCAAGGGATTGGCGTATTTTTACAAGATCGATATCTTCACCTACAACGCCCTTGATCTGGTTGTTCTTGCTAAAGATGGGGTACGAAATAGAAAGGACCTGTTTTTTGAGATTCTTTCTATAATTCGGCCCCGTTATGGCTAGCCCCTTGTTTCGGGAAGCTTCCAAATACCACGCATAGTTCCCCACCACAGGATGATTTTCATCCAAAACATCTCCGCGGGAACTGAAATATTCGTTATCCGAAGAAAATCCATAATAGACATCGACCAGGTCGTTTGCCTGCCTAAAGCGAACCATAGCAAGTTTTGAATTTTGCTTTCCAGAATATTGAATCTTTTTGGCAAGTTTTATGAATCCATCCTCGGTTTCTAAAAGCATGGATTCGCATTCTTCTACCGATTTGCGGAGAGCGGATTCAGTTCCACTGTAGGCAGTATTGATGAGGGAATTCTTTAAATAGAAGAAAAAGACCACGATCAAAGTTACGGTAGCCAAGAGGATGGGAACCGTATAAACAATAGAAATTCGCCAACTCAGTTGGCGACGTTTTGCATTCGCGGGACTCCGACTCAACTTTCGTTATCCTTAAATTGTTCGTAAATCTGTGGTAATTCGTCTGCTATTGCAATAAAGGCTTCAACAACATCGGGGTCGAATTGCATGCCCTTACCGTCAATAATTTCTTTTACAGCAACTTCGTGCGGGTACGGTTCCTTGTATGGTCTACGAGAAACAAGCGCATCGTAAACATCGGCCACGGCCATGAGGCGTGCCCCAACGGGAATCTGTGTCGAATGCAGCCCCCTGGGGTAACCTGTTCCGTCCCAGCGTTCATGATGGCCAATAGCCATGTCCGCTGCGATACGGACCATAGGGTTGTACCCGAGTTCCTTCGTTGCTCCACGAAGTACATCGTAACCCATTTGCGCGTGTTGCATCATAATTTTGCGTTCATCGTCAGACAAGCGACCTGGCTTGCGCAAGATTTCGTCTTGAATGCCCACTTTGCCAATATCGTGCAACGGAGCTGCGGTAGCATAGTAGTCCACGTATTCCTTGGACTTGATGTACTCGCAAAAATTGGGGTGGTTCATGAGCTGCTGAGCCAAACGTTGTACAATCAACTGCGTTCTACGAATGTGCTCGCCTGTTTCGGGGTCGCGATATTCGGCCAAAGCGCCAAGGCTGGTAAGCAAGACCTTCATAGCCTTACGCAGGTCTTCGGTTCTCTCGGCAACAATATCGTTTAAGTGATCTCGCTGGTGTTTAAGCTCATCGCGCTGGTACTTGTATTCCAACTGATTTTTGATGCGCAAAAGCACAAGCTGCGGGGTAAAGGGTTTTGCAATGTAGTCGACGGCACCTAGGTCAAGGCCGGTTTGTTCACTTTGACTATCGGACTTAGCCGTCAAGAAAAACACAGGGATATTCTTGGATTCCTCATTAAGACGGATTTGCTTTAAAGTTTCGTATCCGTCCATTTCGGGCATCATCACATCTAGCAAAATCAAATCTGGATGTACTTTTTGAGCCAGGGAAACCGCTTTTTTGCCATTCATGGCCACAATTACATCGTATTCAGCCGATAAAATACCCTCCAGGACCTCAATGTTGGTCTTGGTGTCGTCAACAACCAGTATTTTAGCTCGAACTTGCTCCATGTAACTAATATATGTTCAAAAAAAAATTTGTAGCACAAAAAACTATTCCAAGTTGGAACATATGTAATTTGTTGAATTTCAAAGAGTTATATGTTTTTTTGCTTACAAGTAAGTTTTAAATACGTGAACAAGCCGTTGATATAGAGTCCAAATTAAATGCGGAAAATTGAGGAAATTTTAGACTCATAAATTATATTTACCACAAAGGATTGGTAAAATGAACAAGAAATCGGTTTGGTTTGGGCTGACGATAGCCGCTCTCGCAAGTTTGAGTGCGGCGGCACCCCTCAATGTGACGTTGAAGGGCAATCTTCACAATCTGTACAGCGATTTGACGCTCCCCGCCACAAGCGACGATGGGGCGAAACTGACCTGGGAATCAAGTGACCCGACGTTCCTCACCCACTCTGGCGAGATTGCCGCACGACTTGTAAACCAGAAAAAGACCGTGACCCTCACGGCCAAATCCGGGAATGACTCCAAGGCCTTTGAAGTTACGCTCCACGAATACGAGCCCTACACCAATTACCTCTTCATTTACTTCCCCGCGAACAACAACGAGAATATTTATTACGCCATCAGTAAGGACGGTTACAACTTTACGGCGATGAACGGCGGTAACCGAGTAATTGCGGCCGACTCCGTAAGTATCAAGAAAGGGCTCCGTGACCCGCATATTTTGCGAGCGCCCGACGGCATGTTTTACATGGTGCATACCGACATGAAGAGCGCCGAGGGCTGGTCAAGCAACCGCGGCATGGTTCTCATGAAATCCAAGGACCTGATTCACTGGACGCACAGCACGGTGCACTTTCCGGACAAGTACAAAGGCAAGAATTTCGCGAACGTGACCCGCGTGTGGGCCCCGGAAACCATCTGGGACAAGGACTACGAAAACACGGACGGCACCAAGGGCCGCCTCATGATTTACTTTTCGCTCCTCACGAACGACGGGACCATTCCCTACGACAAAGTCTATTACCTGTACGCAAATGACGACTTTACCGACGTGATTGGCGAACCGACATACTTCTTTGACCGCGGTTCCGCGACCATCGATATGGACATCGTCTATAACGAGAACGATTCCCTGTACCACGCCTTTTTTAAGAACGAAGGCGAAGGCGGCATCTGCAAGACGACCGCAAAGAAACTCACCGCCCCCAAAGGGCAAGAAGGCTCGCAGTGGAGCAAGCCGAGCGGAACCTTGCAGCAAACCAAGGAAGCCGTGGAAGGCGCTGGCGTATTCAAGCTCATCAACCAGGATTCCTGGATTTTGATGTATGACTGCTACAACAACGGACATTACCAGTTTACCAGCAGCCAGGACCTCTCGACGTTCAAGTTCGTGCAGGACACAAAGACCGCCGGCGCATTTACCCCGCGTCACGGCACGGTAATGCCGATTACCGCCGTCGAAACTGCGGCACTCCTCAAGGCCTTCCCCACAAGCGACTTCGATGGCGAAACCATCAAGGAACCCGCGGAACTTGGCAAGACGGCAGACGGCGAAACCATTGTGGAGCCGTGCGCCCGCACCGCAGTCATACCCTACGTGAAGATTCATAACGGAGAGTGGAGTGAATCCACCGACCTGACCGTGAACATCGGTGATTCGCTCGTCATTGGCCCGCATCCCTGGGACGGCAAAGTCTGGAGTTGGAGTGGCCCGAAGGACTTCAAGGCGAACACCCGCGAAGTCAAGTTCACCAATATGGATTGGACGTACAGCGGTTACTATAACGTGGTTTACACGAATGAAACCGGATGCAAAACAACCACCAAATTCAAAGTCGTTGTTGATGATCCGAGCCACCCGTTTGTGGAGCCCAAGGATACAGTAAAGGTGGATACCGCCCAAACGGATACTTCAACTATTGCAATAAAGAACATCACACGAAATTCATTTGTCACAAATTTGAGCATTAAGCGGGTGATGTATTACAATACGAACGGCAAATTGCTCCCCGGCAAACCGCAACAGGCTGGCGTTTACATCCGCAAGGAACTAATGGATAACGGCCTTGTCAAAATGACGGTTATTAGGAGCGGCAAGTATATGAAAAATTAAATGGCGGCGTCGCTTAAATGGCAGCGTCGCAAGCTCGCTTGAATTTAATAAACGCGTTAATCGGGTCGGCGTAATTCCAAATGCCTCCGAGAACAGAGACTCCCGACAGCGGGAGTTTTTTTGCATTCGGAACGTTTTCTTCATCAATGCCACCCCAACCAATCAGCGGAATTTTTGCAGCCACTGGAGCAAGTGTCGCAGACAATTCCTCCAATGAGGTTTCTTTGGTCAAAAAATTCGCCGGCTCTGGAGTAAATTCCGAGGGGAAAACAGGCCCGACAAGCGCTCCGCTAAGCCATTGAGGCAAGTTTTGCAATTCGTCTAGCGTGCGACAAAAGGCGACCGTACTAATGCGCTTCCACGATTCCGGAACTTCCCCTACAAGGCTTCGAGCTTCGCAAACGCAACCACGCACGTCCAGCTGTTCTGCCAAATCCGGCGTACCGCGAACCCAGACCTTATCCTTGAATTCTTCGGGAAGCGAAAGAATCCAGCGCTCGTAAGTGTAGTCTGTCGCCATGTGATTGTATCCAGGCCCGCGCTTATACAAAATCAAACGCGAAAGACCGCGATGGAACATATCCTCAATTTGGTCATATTCCCCTGCGAAATCATCGGGGCATGTGGAAAGCCAGATTTTTAGCATATTTGAAATATAAATAAGTTTTAAACTTTCATTTTTGATTTTTGATGGACCAAATGCTCAAAATTTTGAATTTAGTCCATCATTTTATTATGTTGTATGTAATTTTTGCCTCGGGAAAGCTCCAAAATGATGGACTAAAACCCGCAAACCATCAATTTGGTCCACTTTTGGGTCGTTGAAAACAGGGAAACGTCCTTGCGAGAGAGAAAAATCCCGGAAATTGATGGACCAAATGACGAAAAAATCCTGTTTGGTCCATCATTTAGGCGAAAAAGCCCCTTTTTTTAAATGAGCATTGTTTTTCCGTGTTATTTCTATTTATTTTTCTGCATGGATTTTTGCCCCTGGGTCGTGCGCCACACGATTCAGGGTGTATATGATCAGATTTTTATTGAAACTCAAAAAATGGAGACACACATGGCAAAAAAGATGATTGCGTGTGATGGTAACGAAGCTACCGCCAACGTTGCGTTTGCAGTGAGCGAAGTGGCAGCTATCTACCCGATTACACCGTCTAGTCCGATGGCTGAGCACGCCGATAACTGGAGTGCTGCAGGTAAGAAGAATATTTGGGGTCAGATTCCCCGCGTGTTTGAAATGCAGTCCGAAGGTGGCGCTGCCGGTACCGTTCACGGTGCCTTGCAGACCGGTGCCTTGACCACGACCTTTACCGCTTCCCAGGGTCTTCTGTTGATGATCCCGAACATGTACAAGATCGCTGGCGAACTGACCCCCACGGTCTTCCATGTGACTGCCCGCGCTCTCGCTATGCAGGGCCTTTCTATTTTCGGTGACCACTCCGACATCATGGCTTGCCGCCAGACCGGTTTCGCTATGCTCGGCTCTTCCTCCGTTCAGGAATGCCAGGACATGGCTCTCGTGGCTCACGCATCTACTCTCGAAGCTCGCGTTCCGTTCGTTCACTTCTTCGACGGTTTCCGTACCTCTCACGAAGTGATGAAGATCGAAGCTCTCGAAGACGGCGTTATCCGTAGCGTCATCGACGAAAAGTACGTGAAGGCTTGCCGCGAACGCTGCCTCACTCCGGACCGCCCGACCATGCGCGGTACCGCTCAGAACCCGGACGTCTACTTCCAGGGCCGCGAAACCGTGAACCCGTTCTACAAGAAGGTTCCGGAAATCGTCCAGAAGTACATGGACAAGGTTGCTTCCTTCACGGGCCGTCAGTACCACATCGTGGACTACGTTGGCGCACCGGATGCAGAACGCGTCATTATTTCCATGGGTTCCTCGACCTGCACCATCGGTGACACGGTCAAGTTCCTCAATTCCAAGGGCGAAAAGGTCGGCCTCGTCAATGTGCGCCTGTACCGCCCGTTCCCGATGGAAGCCGTTGTTGCTGCCCTCCCGAAGACTGTGAAGAAGATTGCCGTCCTCGACCGCGTGAAGGAACCGGGTTCCGCTGGCGAACCGCTGTTCCAGGACGCCCTCACTGCTGTTAGCGAAGCCGTCATGGCTGGCAAGATGGCAATGCCGAAGATGATCGGTGGCCGCTATGGTCTTTCCTCCAAGGAATTCACTCCGGCCATGGTCAAGGCTATCTTCGACGAACTGAAGCTCGACGCTCCGCGTGCCCGCTTCACCGTCGGTATCAACGACGACGTCTGCAACACAAGCCTCACTGTCGACCCGAACTTCAAGCTCGACAGCGACTTCTTCCAGGCCATGTTCTTCGGTCTGGGTTCCGACGGTACCGTTGGCGCCAACAAGAACTCCATCAAGATTATCGGTAACGAAACCGAAAACAACGCTCAGGGTTACTTTGTTTACGACTCCAAGAAGTCCGGCTCCATGACGACCTCTCACCTCCGCTTTGGTAAGAGCATCATCGACGCCCCGTACCTGATTGGCGAAAACGAAGCTGACTTCGTCGCTTGCCACCACACTCCGCACTTGGAATCCGTGGACATGCTGAAGTTTGCAAAGAAGGGTGCAACGTTCCTCGTGAACACTCCGCACTCCGCCGAAACCGTTTGGGATACCTTCCCGCGTCCGGTGCAGCAGGCTATCATCGACAAGCAGCTCAAGGTGTTCGTCATCGACGCTTACGCAGTGGCCGCAAAGACTGGCATGGGCCGTCGCATCAACACTGTGATGCAGACCTGCTTCTTCTCTAAGCTCGGTAACGTGCTCGACGCCGATACCGCTATCAAGTACATCAAGAAGTACGCCGAAAAGACTTACGCCAAGAAGGGCATGGAAGTGGTCCAGAAGAACTGGGACGCTATCGATGCTTCTCTTGCAAACCTCTTCGAAGTCAAGGTTCCGGCTGCTGTCACTAGCACCAAGGAATTCCGCGCTCCGATCCACGGTGACGCTCCGGCATTCGTGAACGACGTTACCGCCGAAATCATCAAGGGCAACGGTGAAAAGCTCCCGGTCTCCAAGATGCCGTGCGACGGTGTGTTCCCGACCGGTACCACCAAGTTCGAAAAGCGCGACCTCGCACTCAACATCCCGTCCTGGAATCCGGACGCTTGCGTACAGTGCGGCAAGTGCGCCATGGTCTGCCCGCACGCAGCTATCCGCGTGAAGGTTGTTGACGAAGCTGCCGTTGCTAACGCTCCGGAAGGCTTCAAGTTCACCGCTGCCAAGGGCTTCAAGCTCGAAGGCTCCGAAAAGCCGGTATTCGCCATCTCCGTTTCCAGCTACGACTGTACGGGTTGCGGCGTTTGTACTCAGGCTTGTATCGGTAAGGACAAGACCGACGAAACCAAGAAGGCCATCAACATGGTGCCGCAGGAACCGATCAAGGTTCAGGAAGGCAAGTGCTGGGACTTCTTCGTCGACCTGCCGGAATTCGACCGCACCAAGGTCAACAAGAACCTCGTCAAGCAGGCCATGCTCCTCGAACCGTTGTTCGAATTCTCCGGCTCTTGCGCAGGCTGCGGCGAAACCGCTTACGTGCGTCTCGTTTCCCAGCTCT
>JAKSIM010000044.1 GCA_024398845.1 Fibrobacter sp.
AGAAGAGGTCCGGCTGAGCCGTACCGCCGGAAAGCGGCTTGCGACCGAGGTCGACGCCGTTGGCACCACCTTCGATGGCGGCCTTGTACTGGGCCACACCGGTACCGCAGGTGTCATGGCTGTGGATGCGGAGTTCAGCGTTGTCGCCGAGGAGCTTGCGGGCGCGCTTGAAGGTTTCATAAACCTTGGACGGGTTGGCCGTACCGGAAGCGTCCTTGAAGCAGACGGAGGCGAACGGGACGCCGGCGTCCAAAATGTTGCGGAGGATGCGTTCGTAGAATTCCGGGTCGTGTGCGCCCTTGCAGCCGAGCGGAAGTTCCATCATGGTGACGACGACTTCGTGTTCGAGACCTGCTTCGGTGATGCACTTGCCGGAGTAGATGAGGTTGTTGACGTCGTTCAGGGCGTCGAAGTTACGGATGCGGGTCATGCCGTGCTTCTTGAACATTTCGGCATGGAGCTTGATCATGTCGCGCGGCTGCGGGGCGAGAGCCACCACGTTGATACCGCGGGCGAGAGTCTGGAGGCGAGCCTTCGGGCCCGTGACGCGACGGAATTCGTCCATCATGTCAAAAGCGTCTTCACCGCAGTTCTGGTAAAGAGCCTGGAAGCGAGCGCCGCCACCTGCTTCGAAGTGGGTGATGCCTGCGTGGCAAGCAGCTTCGACAGCCGGCATGAAGTCCTTCATGAACACGCGTGCGCCGAAAATAGACTGGAAACCATCGCGGAACGAGGTATCCTGGAACAGAATCTTTTTCATAGTGTTTCCTTATGGGATATAATCCCGTTTTTACTGTACAATAAAATACGGCTGGAAAGATAGCAAAGTGGTTAGTGGTTGGTGGCTGGTGGTTAGGGAATGTGACCGAAAATTGCGCCTGAGACGGCAAATGCCTTTGCCCGAACACTGCATTTGAAAAAAGCGATAGCTCAAATTGAAAAATGAAAAAAGGCAAGCTTTGCTCGCTTGCCTTTTTGGGGTGGATTTTTAAATGAATTCCATCTCAACAAGCCACCGCCACATGCAAAAGGCGGCGACGCTCAAAATGAAAAGGCATACAATAACGTATTGCACGGGATGTTCATGAAAATCGTAGTCAATTTTGCCGTACGTGAATCGTCTGCGAATGACTGCGCTTACGAACCACGCAAAGAATATGAGAAATAAGAAAAAAGACATGGTGGGTATTTTAGTGATTTTAAAATTTTATTGTTTAGATGAACATCATCGTGTTGAGTTTAGCCCTGTACTTCCAGGTGAGTTCGTGCTTGGGCCCGAGGACTCCGAACAAAGTAAGCATTGCCTTCTTGGCGGCGCCGTCGTTCCATTCCGGGGCTTCTACGTATAGGTTCAAAAATGCCTGGAGGGCTTCTTCGAACTGTTCGCCTGCGGCTAGAATGCAGGCCTGCTGGTACACGACGGCTTCCTTGCCCTGCACGTCTTTCTTGGCGGCTTCGGCGTGGAAGTCCAAGAGTTCCAGGAGCGATTTGGCTTCGCGGTACTGGTCGTCGGCTTCGGTGAACTTTTGCAGAATGCCCTTCGCCTTTTCGGTGTCGCCGAGGCCGAGGTTCGCCTTTGCCCACAATAGCTGGAGCTTCTTGTCGTCCGGAGTCTTTTTGAGGGCTTCGTCAAGCATCGGGAGCGCTTCGTCGAAGTTCTTTTGCGCGATGGCTTCTTCGAGGGCCATCATCAGGCGGGCTTCGTCCGAAACAAAGAACTTCTCGAGTCGCTTCTTGAGGTCGGCTTCCGGGAGGACTCCCTGGATGACGTCTCCGATTTCGCCCTTGTTCACCACGTGGACTTCGGGGACGCTCTGTACGCGGAATGCCTGGATTAAGCGCATGTTCTCGCGGTCGTCGCAACTCACGACGCCGAGCGTAAAGTCCATGCTTGTGGAAAGGGAGCCCAACAATTGGGAGTAGGGGGCGCAATCCGGGTATTCTGCAGAGGAGAAGAGGACGGCGACTGCGCGGGTTTCGGAGGCCTGGATGACCTCGGTTTCAAAATTTTCAGCGGTAATCTGTACAACTTTTGCCATATCCACAATATAGCAAATAGTAACCAGTCGTTAGTGGGGGGGGGCGAAGTTCGGACCGACATGCTTTGGCAGCGTGGTTGGCTGTTTGGAATCTTTTTCGCTATGGTTCTTTTTTGTTATATTAGCATATATGAGTAAGTGCCCGTTTTGCAGTTCTGAAGTTGCCGAAGTCAAATTACACCACTTGGATTTGCGGATATGCCCCAAGTGCTATTCGACTTTTTTCCCGTGCGACCAGACGATGGCCTTTCGTAGTGATTTGGTAGATAAGTCCCGAGAACTGTGGTACAAAGCCTTGCTTGCGAAAAATCCCGTAGACCCGGATACGTCGAATGCTTGCTGCATTGACCACGGTGAACCGCTGGTCGATGGTAAGCTGCCGGATTACGGCTACGAAGGAAAGGTGACCGTTTGCTGCAAAATGTTCCATTTGACTCCGTCCTTGACGCTTAGGCTTTTAAAGCATACCTTGGATACGAGTGTTCAGAAACCTGCGGCCGAACGCAAACATCATTTCTTTTTTATTCGCGTGCTAGACTCGCTTGTCTCTAAGGTGGTGGGTGAAAAAATGCCAGAGGAAGATCCTTTGGATTTGGTGCAATACAACCTTTACCTAAAAAAGTTTTTTGAGTAGTATGCGCAAGACTTATGCAATATTAGCGGTCATCGCTGCGGTCGTTTTGGCTATATACGCCATTTTGCCCGATGTGCTCTTTGTGGAGCATGTGTTCCCCATGGAACAGGGAACCGTCCTTATTGGTTACGACGATAGTACCGATGGGGGTGATTCCAAAGCTAACATGGTGGTGGGGGATTCCGCAATATCATTTGACTGTACCCTTGGAATAGATACCTCCAAGGGAGCGTGGTGTGGCCTCCTTTGGAACATGGATCCCGATAGTGCAATGAATTATCGCAATTGGACTTTTGTGGATTCTGTAATCTTTGACGTTGAAGCAAACGGCACGCGCGAAGTTCTTGTGAAAATTTGGACTTATGATCCTGACGTGACAGATATAACCAAGCCCAAGACTTTCCGCCTGCTGATGAAGGAAATGCCGCTTAGTGAAGGTCGTAACCATATATCGATTCCCATGTCCCATTTTTATACGCCGGATTTTTGGTTTAGCGATGGTCACGTGGACCGAAAGTTGAATCAGCGTCACCAAGAAACGGTCGCACGCATAGAAATTGCTCCTGGTTGGAATCAAACTCGTGGAAAAAAGTTTAGCGTAAAATTTTTTGAGATTAAGGCTGTAGGTGTTAGCAATATCTACTTTGGTATTGTTCTACTTATTTTCTTGGTCATAACCATTATAGCCGTAGGCCGCCGCCACCAGTCAAAGAATGATGTCGAGGAAAAGTAAAGTTATTGGCTTCGCCGCTTTTGTAGTGGTGTTTTGCATTTGGGTCGTTTTATTTGTTTTGTTTAAAGATGTGTCTCAGGTGTTATTCCCTGCGGCAGGCTTTGAAGTCTACGCGTTGACCGATAATGAGGCTGGCGGATATTCTACGTCTGAATTGGCAGTGAATGATTCTTCTATCGCAGCTCACGTGAATGTGCGCAGTGGCAAGGCATACCCGTATGCAGGCTTTGGCGTTAACCTGACGTCGCTCAACAATCGACCCGTTGGTTACTTCGATTTTTCAAAATATGATTCCGTTGCGGTTGTTGTTACTGCGGGGCGCATGCGCTCTGTAACGTTCCGTATTATGACAGATGACCCGGTGTATTCCAAGTCCGGAATGTATTTGACGTATCGTCCGTTGGAACGTGAAGTCCAGGTGGGCAATTCCTTTGCGGAAATCAAAACATCCGTGCTTGATTTTGCTAATAAGGAATGGTGGCTTGTGGCTCAAGGCTTAGATAAGGATGATGGCCTCACGTACTTTTATAGAGCGGTTGCTTTTGAAGTGTTTAATGGCGAAAATTCTTTGCGCGGAATTCCCGATGATATTGAAGTTAAATCGATACGCTTGTGGGGCGAAAACAGAAACTTTCAAAGGGGAATGTTTTTGGGCGCTGGATTCCTAGCGCTTTTACTTGCAGGTTTTATTGTACAGGTGGTGCGTAAGTCTAAGAAGGTTGCGCTTAGCCAAGAATCGCTTGCCGCAAAAATGAAAAAGGCTGCTCATCTGTTAAAGACGACCGATAAGTCCATTGCAGAAATCGCAATTGCCGTTGGAGAAAAATCACCGGCGCAGTTTGAAAGCGATTTTAAAAAAATCTACAAGCGCAAGCCTTTGGATTACAGGAGGGAAAATGTATAGACGTTGGACACTTGATCGCGTGATGCACTTTATTTTGCTCACGCTCGGTGTTGTTGTCGCCTTGCTGTTGGTGAATTACCTGCGTGGCGTACTTTTCCCGTTCTTTGCTGCGTTTTTACTTGCGTATATTGTTGACCCGCTGGTGAACCGCCTTCAGGTGAAAGTCAAACATCGTATTATTGCTGTGCTGATTGTACTTGTTTCTACCATTCTTATTATTGGTGGTAGCTTACGCCTGTTTGTGCCGATGGTGGTGAGCGAAGTCCATAATTTGGGCGTTCTCATTTCAAAGATGTTTAATGATTCCGAATGGTCTGCGCGTATTGCAAATTTGATGCCTGGTAATTTGTACGAAACGATTCGCGGTATGATTTCGTGGGAGCAAATTGGTGCTGCCATGCACAGTTTTGACTTTTGGAAGGAGGCGCAGGGCGTCGCTTCTAAGGTGTTGCCTAGTGCTTGGGGTGTGCTCTCGTACACGGGCTCTGTGCTGCTTTGGTTCTCGGGTGCTGCGGTTATTTTTATGTACCTCGTGTTCATTATGCTCGATATGCCTAAACTTCGTCGTGGAGTGCTGAGCCTTGTTCCAAAACGTTTAAAAACCGAAGCGAGTTCTTTTGCTGCCGAAACAGACAAATTCATGGGAACGTACTTTCGTGCGCAATCGCTTGTTGCTTTGCTGGTCGGTATTTTGTATGCAATAGGTTTTGGCGTGATGGGACTGCCTATGGGGGTTGCCTTTGGTTTGTTCTCCGGAGCGCTGAACATGATCCCTTACATGCAGCTTACCACAATTCCGCTGGCATTGCTTTTGTCTGTTGTTTATACCCTCAATACGGGAATGCCCTTTTGGCAGGTGGCCTTGATTGTGTCCGTTATCTACCTGGCGGTACAGGTCGTCGAAGACTTTTTCTTGGTCCCGAGAATCGTCGGGAAGTCAATGGACTTGCCGCCTGTAGGCATTTTGCTTAGCCTCTCTATATGGGGTAAGTTGTTGGGCTTCTTAGGCTTACTTGTGGCCATTCCCTTTACCTGTCTATGTCTCGTCTACATTCGCAAACTTCAGGCCAGGGCTAGTGAAGCAAGGGGTGAAGAGGTTGAACCGCCCCCCGAGGCTTGATTTTATAGGGTTTGTTGATTTTTTTTTCAAAAAAAATAACCACATGCTTAAAAAAAAGGTATAATATCATCATACTAATCTTAACCTCTCAAGGAGTTATAAAATGAATAAACAAGATCTCATCGAAGCCATTCTCGCCAACAAGGAAGCTGGTTTTGAATCCAAGGCTGCTGCTGGCCGCGCTGTTGATGCCGTTCTCGACGGTATTGCTGCTGGTATCAAGAAGGACGGCAACGTCCAGTTGATCGGCTTCGGTACTTTTGCTGTTAAGTCTCGCGCTGCCCGTACGGGTCGCAATCCGCAGACTGGCGCAACCATCAAGATCAAGGCCTCCAAGACCGTCGGCTTCAAGGCCGGTGCTGCTCTCAAGGCTGACGCTGCCAAGTCCAAGGGCAAGAAGTAATTCTTCTTTTTAAAAGAATTTAAAGAGGACCGCTTTTGAGCGGCCCTTTTTATTTTTGTTCTTTACGTTGTTTTAAATGGTATGAAAAAAGACCCCGCATGGCGCAGGGTCTTTTAAGTGGACGGTACAGAACTCGAATCTGTGACCTCTACCATGTCAAGGTAGCGCTCTAACCAACTGAGCTAATCGTCCATTGGAGTAGCCCAATAGTAGAAACTTGTTTCGGGTTTGTCAAGGGGTTTTATGGGGAATTATCGGTAGTCTTCGGGAATCCAGTACCTAAAACGGCCCGTAATGTGCAGTTTTGGCTTGGAATCGTCGCATTTCCCGCTTCGACAGTCTTGGGCATAAAAGTCCAAGTTCGCTGTCCAAATGGAGTCGCTGTCCATTTCGTCGAATTTGAAGGAACTCTTGTCCGTGAAAATAATCCCGTGTGGCGAATGTTCCGTTTGGAACCAGGAGTATTGTTCTATTACCGGATTTGAACCGAGGCTTGGACGGTTTACCATGATGGAAAATTTGTCCCCGCGGTCACTGGCGTTGTCCTGGGTTTGAACCAAAAAGTAGTGGTGGCTGTTGTGAACGTATGGAATTTCGACGTCCTTGGGACCAAGCTCAATAGTGTAGTCTTCGGAATCGTTGATTTTATACTTGATATAACCGCCTCCGTCGACTTCCCAGCCTCCATTGATGGCGTCGCATGCGCAAAAAAGGAATGCCGCGGAAATAACCGCGGATTCCAGTAAGAATCTAAGTGCGCTTGATTTAGTTGCGGACTTCACCATCGGACGAAGTTGCGGCCTGTTTTTTGCGAGGGTCTTCTAGAATATAGAGCGGAAGCGTTGCGATTTCTTCGTCGTCCACGAGCAGGCGTACCATATATTTGTCCGGACGCTGAATTTGTAGGCGCTGCATATTGAGAACCAGGTTGACGGCTGCAGTATCGAAACCGGCCGCCACAGGTTCCAGCGGAATGTTGGATTCCATGGGGGGCACAATCGCGTGGCCGCAAACGTCTTCAATGACGAGCTGCAGCTTGTGGACTCCCGCTTCCGAGCGCTGGTAGCGAATACGGAAGGCGGCGGAGCATTGCGGAATTACAAATGGAAAACTAGGGGGGAACGCCCTGTCAAATGCGCCGAGGATGTTTAAGCGTCCGCCCATACCGTTTGCGGTTGCGGCGTCACAGATAGATGCAATTTCAATATTCATTATTTTACTTCCCATGTGTCGGCCACATATTTCATAACAATGGGGCCAAGGTTCTCTGTAGTATTTTTTCTAGCGAGCATAGAAATATAGACTTTTTCTTCATCGGAAATGGCCAAGGATGGGGCCAAACCGCGGAGATAATAGTTGTTTTTCTTGTAGAAGCTCGCCATAAAGTAGGGCAGGTTGTTTTCGCCGTAGATTTTCCAGGAATTGCCGTCAAGACGGAAAACGTCTATCTGGGAAACTTGGGATCTCGCGTCTATGGCGACGTATACTTTACCATTCTTGGCAGCCACGTCGGTGTGGGTGGCGAAGTACGATAGCTTAATAGGATCAGTGAAGACCGAACTCTTGTCAAACGAGATTTGATTGTCTTGAACGGTACCCTTGTAGACCGTTGGGCCGTTATAGTCCGTTTTACGACTCATAAATCCAATGTAGATGTTCCCTTCGTCACTGGCCACCGAGATACCATTAATTTCATCTCTAAAGTCTTTGCGGAGTTTAAAATTGAATCCGCTGTCGTAGAGAACGTAGTATCCCTTGTAAGAAGAATTGACGTAAACGATGACGAATCTGCCGTTTTCTGTGAATGCGGCCTTTACCTCGTTTGCGTTGGTAACGTCTTTAACTTGGGTCGATGACCAGGTGGAGCCGTTCCAGCGACTAAAGTACAGTTTTTTGTCGCTTGACGCAATGAAGGCGACGACCGGGTCTCCTTGGTTTTTGCAAGCTATGGATGCACCCGTGGCCGAGGTCGATATTTCGGTGGAGCCGAGTTTTGCCCACGCGGAGGTTCCATTCGTGGACTTGTAGGCCGTGAGTTTCTTGCCCGATGTTAAAACGGCGAGGAACAGGTCTTTGCCATTGGAGGCGACTTGCAAACTTACAATGGAATCGGATACTGAAATATTCGATCCGCTAATAGATGTCCATGTAGTTCCGTTGAGGTATTTGGTGGTCACTGTGGTAGCGGATGTTAAATAGATTTCTACCGGTTTGTTGCCAACGGTGGTGAGTATCGGTGATGTTCCGATAGTGCTACGATCCAGTAAAGTGTCTCCGTTTGAGGCGAGGTTTTGCCAAGCTTTGCGGAAATACACGTTGCGGCAAACTTCATCGGCGCGGTGGCGCAGGTAGAATGCTTCGTTCACAACGGAGGCGCTACTATCGCGGTAGTCCAGGCAGATTTTCATGGAACTTTCGGTAGTGGCTCGTATAAACGCTTCGTTGAATTGCAGAATATTTGTATCGATGGTTCCGTCGCTACGACCCAGGTAGTAATCGCTTCCAACGTTGCTGAACTTCCAACGGAATGTCTGGTTGTTTGCATCGCCAATCGGGCCCATCTTGGAATTCATGCCGCCCCATTCTTCGGTGTAGAAGTAAATGGCTTCGTTAGAAAGCGTGGAGTCTCCGCTCCATAGGTAAACGGTATCGGCGGCTGTAATTACACCGGTAGGCGGGTTCACGATAATCTTGATTTGCGTGGTATCGCTGAAGGTTGCTCCCGTGGAGGATTCCTCGGCAGAGACAACGCAGTAAATATCCTTGCCTTTTTCGGTATAGGATTCGTCTTGATGCTTGTAGAACTTGGTCGTGTCGCCGTTGTCGTGAACGATCAGGTTATGGTTGAAGTCGTATTTACTTTCACTCTTAATCTGTTTATCGTTGTCGGCGTAATAGCATTGCCATTGGTACCAGCTTACGTTTTCATCACTCCAAACGTTGTCGTTTTTGGTTGCGCTCAGGTCAAATTCCATACCGGGCACCACGTAGATGACTTCAGATTGTACCGTGATTACAGGCATATCTGTGGAGAACTGAACTCGCATGGTATCGCGGGCGGTATTGCCGTCGTCGTCAGTTGCTCTCACAATGCATAGGTAGTTGAGCGAAACGGAACTTGCGACCCAGCTGGTATAGAAATCGTCCACTTCTTTCCAGTTGTTTTCGATATCGGACGGCGTTCCGCAACTCCATTCCTTTTTAACGATTTCGCCATAACCATCGTTTGCGGTCGCATCCAGAATAAAGCTTACTCCCGGACGGATCGTTGCGGTTTCGCGTTCGACCGTTACAGAGGGCGGATCCAAAATGACATTGATGTGTGCGGTATCGCGAGCGGTATTGCCGTCGTCATCGGTAACCTGAATAACGCAGAGGTAATCGCTGTTTGGCGTAGAAGGCATGGTGGCCTGGTATTCTGGCGTTGTTGTAGAAGTCTGCTGCAGTTGGATGTTGCCCTTTGTGCCGCATCCCCATTCGTATTTGACAATGCCACCATTCAAGAAGGTTCCATCGTATTGGGTGGTGTCGTGAACATCGGCGTCAAGATTGATGACGTCCTTGATGGTTACGGTAGAAACGCCCATAATGGAAACCCATGGACCAGCGCGCAGGACTTTGTAGGTTGCGGTATCGCGAGCGGTGTTGCCGTCGTCATCGGTGACCTGAATGGCGCAGTAATAATCGCCGGGGGTATTGGGCATTGTTACTGTTGTGTAAGAGGTGAATTCGTCCCAGCTATCAAGGCTTTCTAGGCTCTGGCTGCAAGCCTTTTCGAACTTGACCAGTTTACCGAGAGTGTCGCCTGCCATAAAGTCAAAGTCCACTTCGTCATTGATGGTAAGTGTTTGCTTTTTAATGTTCAGGCTTACATAAGGCAAGTCCAGAATGATTTTGAAGGTGAGTGTGTCGCTTGCGGTTTCACCATCGTCATCGGTAGCCTTGAATACGCAACGGTATTTATCGGATGCTTCGCCTGGCAAAGTGACCGTAACATTTGTGTTGATGGAACTCTGCTCGGTGAAGGTCTTGGAATTATCGAATGTTAGAATGTTGCCGTTGCTGCAACCCCATTCCAGTTTTTCAATGTTCCCGAATTTGTCGCTTGCGGAAACGTTGACATCGATAACAGAATTGATTTTTTGCGTGAGCTTGCTGTCCGTTTTAACCTTGATGGTCGGCGGGTCCGTCAATACAATAACCGTGAGGCTGTCTTTACTGGTTTTTCCGTCTTCATTCTTGATAGTCACGTAAAGTTTTTGGACTCCGGCTTTACTCCACTTGAATTTGCCCTCGTGGGTGTTATCTTCTATGCAAGGCGTTATTCCTGCGCAGTCCCAAGATAGGGTGTATTGCTCGTTGTTTATATCATCGTTATTGGCTAGGCCGACCACCTTATAGGAGATTTCGTCGTTAACAGAAAGCTGCGTGCTGTCGGCTGGAGTTTCAAAGTAAACAATGGGTTCTGTACCATAGAAACCGAAATCAACGCGGGCCGACGGTTGATCGTTTTGTCCCTTTGCGACCATGGTGTAGAACTTGCCTGCAACGAGGCCCGTGGGGAAATCGTTCAGTTTAAGTTTAATGGTTGCCGTGTCGTTTTTGACGATGGATTTGAATGTTTTTGCACCACTTACATTAGAAGTGAAGTAAATCGTATCGATTTTTGGTTCGGCGTTTTTGACGATAGCTTTAAAGGTGAGCGAATCGTTTTGACGGACCATCTTTTTACCTACATCGTTGACCGTGAATGTTAGGTTGGTGGCGTGAACAACAAAGTTCATTTTCAAGGTGTCTGAGTTATTTCCGGCGCTATCTTTGGCAAGAATCTTGAATACGTGTTCACCATCGATGAGGTCCTTGAGCTTCATGCTCCAAGTCCAGTTGTTGGTAAGTTTGTTGTAGCCGCCAAAGTAGGATTCGTCGTCGCTCTTGAATTCAAGTTCGTCATTGTCGAGCCAAGCGTAAACATTTTTGACTTGCGACCCGATGTCCTGGATTTTACCGGACATGTCTATGGAACGAACGTTTAAAGTATCGTAGATGTTGTCGAAGGTGACAATCGGGTTCACGGTATCTTTAAGAGTGAGGTTCCCGATACGTACGGTTTGGCCCACTTCTACGTGGCGGTACGAGAGGCTTTCTGGGGCGTAGCCGTTGCCGCTGGTGTCGGAGGCGATAAGGCGGTAAGAGCCCGAGGGGACGTTCTTGCTAAAGTAGCCCTTGTTGTCGGTGACTGCGTAGTACTTGTTGACGGAATCTTGCAACATTACGAGAATGCCACTGTGATTACTGCGCCCGTCGTATTGCACAAAGCCGGTGAATACGCCATACGGATTCTTGAGGTCCACAAGCAAGAATGTGCGTGGACGTAAGCTGCCGTCGCTTTCCTTGATTTTGTCGGCGTAGACGGTATCGTAACCATCGGTGACCCATACGTCCCAATAGATTCTGCCCGAGAGTCCAAGCTGGTTTTCGCCATCGGCGCTAACGGCTACGTAGTAGGGCTCCTTGATGTTTTCGGCAATCAGGTAACGGTCCGTAAAGTTCGGGACGAATTCTTCGATACTCGTGTCGCTCTGGATTGGATTTGCGGCGCGAATAAAGTAGCGGAGTGCTGCCGGGTTGTCTTTATCGGTCGCGTTGAAGTTTAAAATCAGGCGTTCCTGTTCATTTTGCGTAGAATTGTCTTCGGGGCTAATCAACGTGAGCTTCGGCTTTTGGTTAAAGTGCAGGTTCACGCTATCAATGGTTTCGTTGTCGTCGTCATCGATTACAATGACGTAAATCATTTGGTTCCCGAGAGAATCCACATAGTCTTTGTCGTATTTAATGGTGATTTCGAGGGTATCGCCGCCGCGTTCTTTGTATTTCCATTTTTCGGCTCTGTTTTTGCCGCTTGCGTCCAAATCAACTTTGATGTTCTTGATGGAGCCAAAGGAATCCAAAGCGACAATGGGGAAGGTGATGTCGCCCTTGGAACGAGTCCAAAGCGTGTCTTTTGGAACGCTCAGGTATGGTGCGGTGTTGATGACGCGAACATATTGCCCTACACCGGCGGTGTCGCGCGCGTTGTTTCCGTCAATGGCGATAAAGAGCGGACTATAGAGACCGGCCTGGGTATAAACCTTGAAGTGAGGTTTGGCGTTGTCGCTGCTTTCGGTAACGTAGTTGCAACCCTTGCTCGTTTTGCCCTGCGAGTAGAATTCGCAATCCTTTTTGAGGGAATCACCATTTTCTTTGTTATAAGGCTCTTCAAAGTGCCATATATAGCGGTAAATCTTGTCGGCGTTGTAGCGGAGGAAGCCCATGAGGTAAACCGTATCGTTTACGGTGATGGTCAGAGTGTCGTAGACCAGCACGGAGTCGGGGTTGCTCAGGTTGATAATGGAATCGGCAAAGGCCTCGGCATCCTTGAACGGTTTGTTGAAAGCGAAAACCACGGAATGGTTGTTACGGAGACTTACGTTCTCTTTGATGGAGGATTCGCGGGAACAGCCAAATAAGGTCGCGATGCAAAGGGCGAGTGCTAAAAGCAGGCAGGAGCTTCTAAGTTGCATATCAAATCCTTTTTTAAACATCAATTTACAAAGACCCCGTTTTGGGTGGTCTTTTTTATTAAATCTATCTCTTTTTATAAAAAAAAATAAACACTTTGCATTTATATATATATTCTTTAGTGTAGCACTAGGGCGTAATTAGCCCTTTTTTGAGGTTTTTATGGAAGAAATCCCACTTTGGTACTGGTTAATTGTGTTTTTTGGCCTTGGAGCGTGCGTTGGAAGTTTTTATAACGTAATTGTTTACCGCATGCCACGGGGAATTTCGCTGATTAACCCGCCGAGCCATTGCCCGCTTTGCAAAAAGCCCATTCCTATCCGCTACAACCTCCCGATTGTGGGCTGGCTGTGGCTTCGCGGTAAAAGCGCCTGCTGCAAGCAGCCGATTAGCATTATTTACCCCATTGGCGAGGGACTTTGCGGTCTTTTGGGGGCGATTTCCCTTTTTGCGGCGGTTGCCGTGAACTATGGGGCCGTTGTCCCGGAACTTTTTTGTGCCCCGGTAATGAATCCGGTAGTTTGGGCGAACGCCTTTGCCATGTTCTGGCTTTTGCTGGGCGCTTACCCGGTTTGCGCGGTGGACTGCCAGTACAAGTTAATCCCCGATTCCATTTCGGTGGGCGGTATTGTTGCTGGACTTTTGCTCTCGATGGTGCCCGGGGGCATTACGCCGTTCCAGAGTTTGATTGGCGCGGCGGTCGCAGGAGGCGGCTTGTACGCACTTGGCTGGGTCGCGACGAAAGTGCTTAAAAAAGAGGCCATGGGCTTTGGCGATGTAAAACTTCTGGCTGGTTACGGCGCCTTGATGGGCCTCACCGGCGCCGTAGAAACTCTCGTGGTGGCGGCAATCCTTGGAATCCTCGTGATGGTGCCTTATGGAAAAATTTCTGCGCGCAAGGCGAAACATGCTAGCACCTCTGCAGACGAATCGCAGACCGCGGGCCAAATTCCCTTTGGCCCGTTCCTTGCTGCTGCGGCCCCGGTCATGTACTTGTGGGGCGAACCGCTGTTCCAGATGTACTTGAAGTTCGTGCTCGGCGAATAATGCCTTGTTCGCCCTAGGTTCCTTGGTCGACAAAAAAATGAAAACGCGCGGGATTGTTCTGCGCGTTTTATTTTTGCGAATTTTTATTCACGCTTTTTTTGCGTGATTTTTATTCCACGCGGATGGTGCGCTGGCTTGAATAGCCCTTGCCGATAGTCTTGATGAGGTAGATTCCCGGCTGGAGCCCGCTTGTGCTCACGGAAGCCCCGACGGACTGGCGGACCAGTTGGCCGTTCACGGTGAAGAGCAGTTCCTTGGCGGGTTTGTTTGCGAGATCCGCTTCGGGTTTCGCCAATGTTCCGGGGATTAGTGCTAATCCATTTCCGCCGCACTCCATAGATTCGCAAAGCACGGGGTCCTCTTCGACGTTGACAGGTTCCAGGACAATCTGGTCCAGGTTCGGGCCGTCGTTTCCGCCGACAATCGAGAAGGTGATGTAACTTGCGCCTTTCTTCAGTTGCACGGAAAGTTCCTTGGTGAGGTACGTGGTCCACGCGCCTGTGGTTTCGAATGGCATTTCTTCGTTGGTGCCGGCGTCGGTAGAAATGGAAAGGCTGCGGGCGCTGCCAGAACCGTTTGCGTACGAGAACGTCGCCTTGTACTCGCCGTTCGCCGCCACGTACACGGGGACTTTTACCGAGGAGGTACCTGTGCCGAAGTTGATGTAACCAGTGCCCTTGAAGCCTGCGTTAGTGCTTTCGAGTATGGCGTTGTCGACGATGCCGGATTCCGCCTGGAACGTATTTGTGCCGTCGCCAATGAACGTTGCACCGATATCGATGTCGGCGGCTGCGGTTGTCGCCCACACGTTGCTTGTGCCTGCGTCAGCGGCGTTCTTGCCGGTCCAGCCTGCGAATTTCCAGCCGCCATTTGCGGCTGCGGTAAACGTCACCTTGGTGCCTTCGGCAATCTTTTCGCGGTTCGGGTCCATCTGGATTTCGCCGCCGACGTCTGCGCTAGTTTTCACATTGAAGTAGTTGACGTTCGCTTCCAGGACTTCGATTTCGTTGGAGGCGCTGCCCAGGCCGCCCATGGAATTTGCCGCACGGACCACAATCTTGGAACCCGTGGTGATTTGGCCTGCGTCAAAGCTGTTGCTTGTGACGTTTGAGTGGTACTTGCCGTTCACAAATACAACCCAGCAGAGGGCGTTGTCGTCGGGAGCCCACGTGATGGTGTTTCCGTTTTGGCTAATCGTCGGGGTGGCGGCGTTTTGCGTGAGTTTGTCGGGAGCCCAGGAGTCGGCCCCGCTCAATACCGCAGAGATGGTGTACTTGGCGGCTTCGGATGCCGAAAGTACCGGATTGAGGTTTGCCGATCCTCCATTCTTGTCGGTATAATTTTTTTGCCTGTTACTCAGGTTGATAGCGTTCCCGTTGCCGTCCTTGCTGTTGTATTCGGCAAAGACCACGGGTACGTAATTGATGGGCTGGTACCAACCTTCGGCCTTTGGCTGGGCGTACATGGTGGTGTTCAAAAATACCGTTTTAGCGCGTCCCCAGGAACGCCCGAGGTAAAAGGAACCGTTGAAACTGCTGTTGCTCGTGTTGATTTTGGCGTTGTTAAAAACGTAGCCCCAGTCACCCGGGTTTTGCGATGCGGTAATGTAGCCGCCCGAGCGGAGCATCACGAGATTCGTGCCTTCGAAAAATACGTCGCCGCCACCACAAATGAAGTCCACGGTCCCTTGAATTTCACCGCCGTTCCAGTAGGTGCGTCCATCCTTGGTGTAGTAGGTGTCTTGCCCGCTCAAAAGCTTCACTTGATTAAAAATGATTTTGTCGCCCTGCTGTTGCACAGCTACATGGCGGCAGGCGCTTGCGTTACAGTTTGGGCCTCCCGACTTATTTTGGATGGTCATGTTTTGCACGTACACATCGTTCCCGTGAATGTACAGGGTGGCGGTAGTGCCAATTGCTTCGTTTATGGAATGGTTGTATAGGACGGTCTTGTCGGTGCTTTCGCCAATCAAAGAAATATTTGATTTTTCAAAAGCCGTTTTTTGGTTTGAATCTCCGGTGAGGGATCCAATGTCGTATTCGCCGTTTGGCACGAATATAAGAAAATGTCCATTGGAACTGGTGCCCGGAGCCTTTGCAATCGCAGCCTTGAAGTCGCCATCGACGCCTACGACAAAGTCAAAATGCTTTTTGGTAATGGCGAACGCATTAGAAAAGAGCAGGGCGCCCAACGTCAAAGACAATGTGACCTTTGAAAAAGTGCAGCGATTATTCTCCATGTATACTCCTTTTACCAAAAACTCCATGCATTAAAAATACATCAATTATAATGTAATAGAGTTTTGCACAAAGTGAAGGGGCTGTCCACGGACAAAGCCTTGTCATTTTGTCAAGAGTATGTATTTAGCTGCGTCTTAGATGATGGTTCGGAGGTCTTTAGGTGTGTTTTACTTTTTTTTGCGTTTGCCCGGAGGCCCAGGCATAAATGGGCTCTGGGCTTCGGACTTTTCAAACTTCTTGGTCGTGACGGTTTCTTGACCCACGACTACGGAGTCGCCAACGCTTAAACCTTTTAAAATCTGTATGTTTACGCCGTCGCTAATGCCTGTCTTAATGCGTCGCGGGGCGCACTTGCCATTGATATTGACCCAGACCATGTCGCCCTTGAACTGAGGGCGTTTTCTTTTGCCGTCCGGGCCACCGAATCCGGGGAAGCCGCCTGGAGGGCCTCCTGCGCCCATGCCAGCCTGCGGAGGTGGCGTCTTGCCTTTGCCAAAATCGCCCTTGCCGAATTTTCCCTTGTCGCCGAACTTGCCAAAGTTGCCTTCGTGGTGAGGCATATCCTTGCGGTCGACCATCGGGGTACCCTCGGCGGGCGTGAACTTGAGCGCTTTTACCGGGATGGCTATAGCGTCCGGGATTTCTTGCGTGACGATGGTGCAGGTGGCTGTCATGCCGGGGAGCAATTTTTGGTCCGGGTTCTCGGCGGTAATCACGACGGTGTAGGTGACCACGTTGCTTGTGGTGGTCGGGTTCAGGCGAACCTCTTGCACCTTGCCCGTGAACTTGTCGTCTTGGAAGGCGTCTACCGTAAATTCAACGCGTTGGCCCGCTTTTACCTGACCGATGTCGGCCTCGTCGACGTCGGCCATGACCTTCATTTGGCTGAGGTCCTTTGCGATGATGAACAGGGTGGGCGTGCTCATGGAGGCTGCGACTGTCTGGCCCACGTCTACGGCGCGCTGCAAAACGACTCCGTCGATGGGGCTCTTGATGGTGGCGTAACTCAGGTTCAACTTGGCCTGGTCCACTTCGTTCTTGCTGCGTTCCATGGAAAGTTTGGCCGTGTTCATGTTGTATTCGGCGGTTTCCAGGTCCACGGCGCTCGCACTGCCGCTTTCGGCCAACTTCTTGGTGCGTTCAAAGGAACTCTGCTTGTACTTGAAGTCGTTTTCTGCCGACCTGTAGGCGATTTCGGTTTGGGAGAGCGTCGCCTTCAATTTGCTTTTGTCGAGTTCGGCGATGACCTGCCCTTTTTTGACCTTGGTGTTGAAGTCCACGAAAATCTTGGCGATGTCGCCCGAAACCTGGGTGCCGACTTCTACCTGGTCCACCGGTTCCAGGGAGCCTGTGGCAGAAATGGTCGTGGAGATTGTCTCTTGCGAAACTTTGACGCTCACGAGGTCGCCCGCTTCGGTATTTGCCTTGGTGTCAAAAAAATATGTCTTGGCGGCGAACGCTATGGCGCCAAGAACCACAAGAACAATTAAAAACTTCAAAAATTTTTTCATAAAAACCTTTTGAACCAAATATACATATATCAAATTCAATGATTTAGATGATTTTGAATGGTAATTAGTTGCGTTCTTCTAGAAAAGTTGCCATGAGGTGTTCTTTATGTGTTAAATTAAAGGTAATGACACGAGTTCGTAAAAAAGATGATGGAGCTGATGTTCGCCACGTGACCTGGGTGGGTCTCGGGTGGAACGTCGTTTTGACGATAGCCAAGTTTGTGGGCGGCTTTGTGGGTGGGTCTCAGGCCTTGGTGGCGGACGCAATCCACAGCGCCTCTGATTTTGTGACGGACGTGGCCGTAATTGTCGGGAGCCATTTTTGGAATTCCCCGCCCGATGCCGAGCACCCGTATGGGCACAGGCGTTTTGAAACCCTTATTACCATTGCTATTGGCATTGCCGTTTGTGCGGTGGGCGTTGGACTTGGTTACAATGCTGTTTTGGCCCTTTTGTCGGGCGAGGGATCCCATCCCGAAATTCTTGCGGCGGTAATGGCGTTTCTTTCCATTATTGTAAAAGAAGCGTTGTTCCGCTATACGCGGGCCGCTGGACGTAAAATCCGTAGCCAGGCGCTTGAAGCCAACGCGTGGCACCATAGGAGCGACGCCTACAGTTCCATTCCGGTTTTGATAGCCGTGGTCGCTGCCATTGCGTTTCCGCAATTGTGGTTTGCGGACTCCGTGGGCGCCTTGATTGTGGCCTTCTTTATTTTGCATTCCGGTTACGAAATTGCATGGCCCGGGATTCACCAGGTGGCGGACCGTGGAGCCTGTGCCGAGATTTCTGAAAAACTAAAAAAGGTCGCCTTGAGCCACCCCCAGGTGATGAGCATTCACGGTCTTCGCACGCGCTATGTGGGGAGTGACCTGCACATTGACCTCCACATTG
This sequence comes from Fibrobacter sp., assembly GCA_024398845.1. Taxonomy (GTDB): domain Bacteria; phylum Fibrobacterota; class Fibrobacteria; order Fibrobacterales; family Fibrobacteraceae; genus Fibrobacter. Next base: position 18,081 of record JAKSIM010000044.1, read on the forward strand.
TGGTCGATGCCGAAATGCCGCTCCGCCTTGCGCACGATACCGCCGAAGAAGTCGAACAGATGCTTATTGACTCGGGCGAAAACGTGGTGGACGCCCTGGTACATGTGGACCCGTTTGACCCCGCCAAAGCGAATCGCGTGGAAATCAAAACGATTGACCGCTAATATTCCAAAGTGGATTTTGAAGCTTTGTTCATTTGAAACTTTTTAGGTTTATATTGGTACTTTAGATACCATGCGAGGCTTCTATGATAATTGACGAATTTTATAAACTGAACAATGGTCAGCGCATCCCCAAAATTGCGCTTGGAACATGGCAGGATTCCATAGAAGCTGCTGCGACGTCTGTCGCTTGTGCTATTGAAGCGGGGTATCGCCATATTGATACCGCCGTTGCGTACGGTAACGAAAAGGGCGTGGGCGAGGGTGTAAAAAAAGGCTTGAAGGCGATTGGCTTGCACCGCGAGAATATCTTTATCACTTCTAAAATTCCAGCCGAAGTCAAAAGCTACGAAGAGACCGTTCGCAATATCCAAATTTCTATGGATAACTTGGACAGTTTCCACATTGATTTGATGCTGATCCATGCGCCAAAGCCGTGGAATGAAATGTGGAAGGACGGTTACAACTACTTCAAGGAAAATTTGCAAGTGTGGATGGCCCTGGAGGAAGCGTATTTTGCCGGGAAACTCCGTTGCATTGGAGTCTCGAATTTTGATATTGACGACCTGCATAATATTTTGGATAACGGTCAAGTAAAACCTGTTGTGAACCAGATCCGCGTGCACATTGGGCATGTGCCGTTTGAACTTATTGAGTTCTGCCAGCAAAACGGAATATTGGTGGAGGCTTATTCGCCCAATGCGACCGGACGCTTGGCGTTGGTCCCGGAGATTTTTGAAATGGCGCAAAAGTATGGCGTGACGGTGGCGCAACTTGCCAGTCGCTTTGATTTGCAACTTGGACTTTTGCCCATCCCGAAATCGGCAAACGAAGAACGAATCCGCCTTAATGCGGACTTGGACTTTGAAATTTCACCGTTTGATATGGCGCAACTTTTGCAAATAGATGACCTTTAAATTATTTTGCCCTACTCCTTTTTGTTAAATTATAGGGCATGAATAAAATCCTAAATATGGTTTTGAGTGGTGCTGCGGTCGCTTTCTTTTGGGCGACCTCGGCTCAGGCTGCTGTGAATTTGAACGTCCACAAGGAAGTTCTCGATAACGGTCTCACGGTGCTTTTGCACCCGAACAAGCAGGCTCCTACGGTGAGTTGCCGCCTGTTCTACGTGACGGGTTCCGTGCACGAGGTTCCTGGCAAGTCCGGCCTCGCCCATATTTTGGAGCATGAACTCTTTAAGGGTTCCAAGAAGGTCGGCATTGCAGACAGTGTGGCCGACGCCCGCTTTATGGCTGCGCAAGATAGCCTGCAGGCCTTGATCCGCCCTGCGAAACTTGCAGGCGATACCGCGACCGTGCGCAAGTTGACCGCCGAGCACGACTCCGTGCTCAACGAACACCGCAAAATTTTTGTGAAGGATGAACTCTGGAGCGCCTACCAGTCGGCTGGCGGTTCGGGCCTCAACGCTTTTACGAGCGACCTCATGACGGCCTATATCGTGACTCTCCCCAAAGACAAGATTGAACTCTTTATGTGGCTCGAGGCGGACCGCATGCAGAACGCTGTGCTTCGCGAATTCTACTCGGAACGTGACGTGGTGCGCGAGGAACGCCGCATGCGCTATGACGACAAACCCACGGGCCGCTACTACGAAACCTTGAACTCCATGATTTACGAGGCGTTCCCTTACCGCGTGCCTACAATTGGCTGGCCGAGCGACATCGAGAACTTGACCCGCGAAATGGCCGAGGAGCATTATCGCAAGTACTACAAACCGCGCAACGCCATCTTGGTCTTGGCGGGCGACCTGGATACCGCCTCGACCATGGAAATGATCAAGAAGTACTTTGGCAATATCCCGGCAGGCGAGGCCTTTCCGCCGCTCACGATTCGCGACCCGGAACAGGCCGGCGAAAAGCGCCTGGTGGTAAAGCGCCCCGATGCCCCGAACTCGTACACGCTTGTGTTCAAGACTCCCGAAGTCGGGGACTCCAGTTTGTACGCACTCGACATCGCCGAAGGCGTGCTGAATGGCCGTTCCGGACGCCTCTACAAGCGCCTGGTCGAACAGGAAAAATTGGCGGTCAGTGTCGGCGCCAGCAACAGCCCGAACAAGTACATCTCGGAATTCTCGGTGCAGGTGAACTTGCGCCCCGACGCGGACCCGGCGAAGGTCGAAGCCGCCGTGTGGGACGAACTTGAAAAACTGAAGACCGAAACGTTGAGCGCGCGTGACTTCCAGAAAGTCAAGAACCATGCCTACGCGGGCCTCGTGCGCAGCCTCACCGACATGGAAAACGTGGCGACGATGCTCGCTTATTACGAAATGTTCGGCGATTATCGCATATTCCTCAACTGGGCGAATGAACTCGACAAGGTCACTGCCGCCGACGTGCAGAACGTGGCGAAAAAGACCTTTGTGCGCGAAAAGTCCGTTACGGGAATGCTGCTGAAAGAAGCTCCCAAGGAACCAGCGAAAGCCACCAAGTAATTTTTATTTTCAGTCACGGCTCGGATGCTCTTTCCCGCATTGCCACTGCTCGGGTGTTCCCTTCCGCATTGTCACTGCTCGACCATTCCCTTTTCGCATTGTCACTGCGAGGCCGAAGGCCGTGGCAGTCCATTGCGTTCTTTTTTAACTGAAAATGTTTACAAAAATGCTACTTCGACTTCCTTGGATTTGTTCGAAATTTTGAATATATTTGCATGTGATGTACGTCACACGCCCGTGTGCTTTGCGGGCTGAATGGATGATGTTGGAGGTTTGATTATGATGAAGAAAATGTTTAGGCTCTTTTTAACGGTGGCGTTGGCGATTGCCTGCGCCGGCATGTGGGGGTGCGGGAAAGAGGATGTTGAAGAACTTTCTTCGACCAGCTTGATTGGTTTCTCGGGTGATTCTCTTGTTGTGTATGTAGAAGAAAAATATGAAGAGACCTGTGAGCATAAACCTGCCGGAGCGGATTGTTCCACTAGAGAAAAGGGAACTCGAATTGTTATGGATAATTTCTATACAAAGGAAAATGTGTGGAAAAGTGGCAAAATTGACGATAAATACATTGTAGATGTTTATGATTTGGTTGATGATTCTACGATAATTGAGTTTAATAAAGAGAAGAGCGAGTTTTATAAATGGACTTTGGAAAAGGATTGTGAAAAATTAGGAAGCTTTTCATGGTCTGGTTGTAACACGAGCCGAAATGTCAAGGCTATTCGTCCGTGGGGCGAAGGAAAATGGCGTTTAGTTGGTGGTAACGAAAATTGCGCTTATGCTATTGTAGATGTGAGGGAAAAGACCATTACTGGATATGAAAAACTAGACGAATTTGCGGAAGGCTGCTCGGATTTATGGGATCATGAAGGAGTTAAGTATTGTGTAAATCCGTTCATGGATGAAGAGGGCGTGTATGAAAATCACAATTGGTATTTTGATTATGGAATGGCTTTAAAAAATAGCAAAATAGATTTTGTTGATACGCTGTGGTTTAATGGTGACTATGGATTGGATGGGTCACTTGTTCCGTATAAATTAAATAGTTATATCAGTTTAGGATTTGCCTTAATTAGAGTTGATTATGAAAATCATATTTTTGATAGAAATTCTATTGTAAAAATAGATTGATGAATTGTAAAAAGAATGTGAGTTTTTGTTAAAGGAAAGATTATGTCTCGTTATTTTTTGATGAGCTTGCTTTTTGTAATAGGTCTCTATGCGAAACCAATGGAAAGTATAGAACGTTACAATATAATTTTGGTCCATGGCGCTGCCGACAGCTTATCTGGCATGTATTGTGAAGCTCCTGATTTGGAAGAAGCTTATTCGTATTATAAAATGCCTGGAACTGATGAGACGTTTGGGCGAACGAAAAGTTATTATGATATATCATGGGATCCGAGTTTAAATCCGTTTGGAGATGATGGCTTTGATTTGACAAAAATGGATACAAGTCGTTCTAATGCAACGGGAATGATTAAAACATTGCCGGATTGGATAAATAACAAAATACTTGATGGCGAAGAAAAGGATAGATTTGGAATTTATTTAAACCGCCCTTTTTTAAACCCCGCTAACACACCTGTTGTAAATGGCGGTGAAATTGGAAATAGAGCTTGGAAAGGTAGGGATAATTGTAGCGTTCGCCGTTCGCTGATTGAAGAAGCGGAGGAAATGAGGAATAAGGGACGCGACACATTGGCATTGCGTAGGTCAAATCCAAAGGTTTATAGAGGTCGCGACGATTCTCTAGGTTACCGTACCCATCGCAATATTCTTATAGCCCATTCCATGGGTGGTCTTGCTAGCCGTGAATATGTTCAGAGTGACTATTATAACGATGAT
>JAKSIM010000045.1 GCA_024398845.1 Fibrobacter sp.
AAAAGTTCACCCGCGCTATGCACGGTACCACTCGCGCTCTCGTCAACAACATGGTCGAAGGCGTTACCAAGGGTTTCCAGAAGACTCTCGAAATCGTTGGCGTTGGCTACCGCGTCGAGCAGAAGGGCAAGGACCTGAACCTCGTTCTTGGTTTCTCTCATCCGGTCATTTTCAAGGCTCCGGAAGGCGTCGAACTCAAGGCTGTTGATCCGCTGAAGATTACCATCTCCGGCATCGACAAGCAGAAGGTCGGCCAGGCTGCCGCGGAAATCCGTAAGTACCGTCGTCCTGAACCGTATAAGGGCAAGGGCGTGAAGTACGAGGGCGAAATCGTCCGTCGTAAGCAAGGTAAGAAGACAGGTAAATAAGGGTAAACTATGACTGCAATTGCTAAGAAAAGAATCCAGTCCAGAATCGCACGCCATGCTCGCGTACGCAAGTCTGTTGTCGGAACTGCAGAATGCCCTCGTTTGGCTGTTCGCCGTTCTTTGTCTCACATGGTCGCCCAGATTATCGATGACGCAAACAATAAGTCTATCGCTCAGCTCACCACTACTTCCAAGGAATTCCAGGGCAAGTATGGTGAAATGACGAAGTCTGAACAGAGCAAGCAGCTCGGTCTCTTGATTGCTGAAGTCGCCAAGTCCAAGGGCATTGAATCCGTGGTCTTCGACCGCGGCGGTTACATCTATCACGGTCGCGTTCAGGCTCTCGCTGAGGGAGCTCGTGAAGGCGGACTCAAATTCTAGTGAGGTACACTTTGGAACGCGAAGCTCAAGTTTCTGAATTTGAAGACAAGGTTGTACACATCAACCGTTGCGCAAAGACCGTCAAGGGCGGTCGTCGTATGTCCTTCTCCGCTCTCGTTGTCGTTGGCAACAAGAACGGCAAGGTCGGTGTTGGTCTCGGCAAGGCTAAGGAAGTTTCCGAAGCTATCCGCAAGGGTACCGAAGCTGCACAGCGCAACTTGGTCGAAGTTCGTCTTTTGGACGGCACCATCCCGCACGACATCGAAGTGAAGGCCGGTTCTACCCGCATCCTTCTCATGCCGGCTGCTCCTGGTACTGGTGTTATCGCCGGTGCTGCTGCACGTGCTGTTCTCGAACTCGCCGGTGTGCGCAACATCCTCACGAAGATTCACGGCTCCTCCAATCCGAGCACGGTCGTCCGCGCTTGCCTTGAAGGCCTGCTTTCTCAGAAGAATAAACAGGACTGCGCTGAAATGCGCGGCTTTAACGCCTAAGGGGTAATACAATGAAGAAAGTTCGTATTACTTTGATCAAGGGTACTGTCCGTCGTCTCCCGGTGCACCGCGCTAACGTGGCTGCTCTCGGTCTCCGCAAGATCGGACAAACTGTTGAACATAATCTGACCCCAGCCATCCAGGGCATGATCAATGCCGTGGCCGACATGGTCAAGGTCGAGGAGATCTAAGATGGAACTCAATACTCTCAATCCTGGCAAGGCCAAGGTCGTAAAGCGCAAGCGTATCGGCCGTGGTCCGGGTTCCGGTTGGGGCACCACTGCTGGCCGTGGTCAGAAGGGTGCTGGCGCTCGTAAGAGTGCTAAGGCCGGTCGTGTCGCTTTCGAAGGCGGCCAGATGCCGATTCATCGTCGTATCCCGAAGCGCGGCTTCAAGCACGCCGGTCTTGATTTCCAGATTGTGAATATCAAGCGCCTCGCTGCAAGCAGCGTGACTGAATTCGACGCACAGGCTATGTTTGATCAGGGCCTCATCAAGAACATCGATCTTCCGGTCAAGGTTCTTGCTTTTGGCGCTATTGACAAGGCTATCAATGTAAAGGTTAACGCTATCAGCGAAAAGGCAAAGGCTGCCATTGAAGCTGCTGGCGGCAAAGTCGAGATCATCTAATGGAAGCTCTCAAGAAAGCTATCGATGCGTTCGTCAATGCCTTCAAGATCGAGGACCTGCGTAAGAAGTTGTTCTTCACGCTCGCGGTCCTCGTGATTTACCGTCTTGGCGCTCACATCACCATCCCTGGAGTAAATGCTGCCGTGCTGGCAGAATACTTCAAAAACTCGAATAACTTGTTCGGTCTGTATGACTCCTTCACTGGCGGTGCTTTCGCGAAAGCGACGATCTTCGCCTTGGGTATCATGCCGTACATTAGCGCGAGCATTATCATTCAGTTGATGGGCTCCGTTATTCCTGCCATCCAGATGCTCCAGAAGGAGGGTCAGGAAGGCCGTGCGAAGCTGAACCAGTACACTCGTTACTTCACGGTGGTTCTCTCCGCCTTGCAGGGATGGGGCATTTCTGTATGGCTTTCCTCCCTTAAGGTGACTACCGCTGCCGGTGCTGGCGTTTCGGCCCTCGCGGACGATTTCGCAAGCGGTGCCGGCAACATCGGCTTCCGTTTACTCGCTACCCTGACCTTCACCGCTGGTACGGTCTTTGTGATGTACCTCGGCGAACAGATCACCTCTCATGGTGTGGGTAACGGTATTTCTCTTATTATCTTCGCCGGTATCGTCGGCGGCCTTCCGCGGGCCGTCTTGGCAGAAACGGAAATGTTGAAGGAAGGCATCCAGCCGCTCGCCATTGAAATTTTCATCTTGGCGCTCGTGGTCGTGATTGTTGGCTTCATCGTCTTCGTGGAGCAGGCGAACCGTCGCATTCCACTCCAAAGTCCGCGCAGGACCGTCGGAAACAAGGTTATGGGTGGTCAGTCCAGCTATTTGCCCTTCAAGGTGAATACCGCTAACGTGATCCCCGTGATTTTCGCAAGCTGCATCATGTTCATTCCAGCAATGATTGCATCTTGGTTCCCGAATGTTTCTGCGATGCAGGCTTTTGCTACTGCGTTCATCCCAGGCCACCTGTCCTACAGCGTGACTGATGCGCTCTTGATTATATTCTTCACCTACTTCTACACGGCAATCCAGTACAACCCGAACGACATTGCCGAAAACCTCAAGAAGTCTGGTGGGTTTATTCCGGGGATTCGTCCGGGTAAGCAGACGGCAGAATACATTGACCATGTTTTGACCCGAATTTCATTGCCGGGCTCTCTTTACCTCGCTTTTATTAGCGTCGGACCGCTCCATATGAAAGACGCACTCAATATGAGTTTCTATATTGGGGGCACCTCGGTACTCATCGTGGTTGGTGTTGCACTGGATACTCTTCGTCAACTCGAAGCCCAGCTGCATACCAAGAATTATGAAGGTTTCCTGAAGAATGGCCGCATTCGCGGCAGGATGGCATCTTAGTGGCTAAAGAAGAAGGCATTCAAGTAGAAGGCGTTGTGTTGGAAGCTCTTCCCAACGCTTTCTTCCGTGTCCAGCTCGGAAATGGCCATGAGATTCTCGCTCATGTTTCAGGAAAGATGCGTCGGCATTTCATTAGAATTTTGCCGGACGATAAAGTGTTGGTAGAAATCTCTCCCTACGACCTAAATCGTGGAAGAATAACTTACCGTTACAAGTAATAGGTATTTTCAAAGAAGGTCAAACCTATGAAAATCAAAGCCTCCATCAAACCCAGATGTGAAAACTGCAAGATCATCCGTCGTAAGGGTGTATTGCGCATCATCTGTTCGAAGAACCCCCGTCACAAGCAGAAGCAGGGATAAGGAGATCGTATGGCACGTATAGCTGGTGTCGATTTACCGAAAAACAAGACTGTTGAATACGGTCTGACGGCAATCTATGGTGTCGGTCTGTTCACCGCAAACAAGGTCTGTGCTCAGTTGGGCATTGACAAGAACAAGAAGTGCGATGACCTCACCGAAGAAGAACAAGGTAAGATTCGTCATCTCTTGGAAGATGAATATTCTGTAGAAGGTCAGCTTCGCGCAGAAATCACCTTGAACATCAAGCGTTTGCAGGATATTGGTTGCTATCGCGGCATCCGCCACCGCAAGGGCCTCCCGGTCCGCGGTCAGCGTTCCCGTACCAATGCCCGCACTCGTAAGGGCCCCAAGAAGACTGTGGCTAACAAGAAGAAGTAAGGAGATTCATCGTGGCTGAAGAAGAAATCAAAGAAACTGCTGCCGCTGCTGAAGCTCCGGCCGCAGCTGCAACTGAAGAAGTTAAGGCTAAGAAGGGCAAGAAGCGTATTGACATCCAGGGCATCGCCTGCGTGTTCGCTTCCTTCAACAATACAATCGTTTCTATCACCGACGCTCGCGGTAACGTGGTCGCTTGGGGTTCTCCGGGAAACTCCGGTTTCAAGGGCTCCCGCAAGAGCACTCCGTTTGCTGCCCAGCTCGCCGCTGAAACCGCTGCCCACAAGGCATTCGATCTCGGCATGCGTAAGGTGGACGTCCGCGTGAAGGGCGCTGGTGGCGGTCGTGAATCCGCTGTCCGCGCACTCAAGAATGCGGGCCTCGAAGTTCTCTCTATTCGAGACGTGACGGGCATTCCGCACAATGGTTGCCGTCCTAAAAAGAAGAGAAGAATCTAATCCAAAGAGGTATCGCCAATGATGTGGAAATCACTTCAGATGCCGCGCAGCTTCCAGAAAGTTGAGACCGGCGAAGATGGCCGCTACGCAAAGTTTGTCGTAGAAGCCTTGGAACGTGGCTGGGGTATCACCCTCGGTAACGCTCTCCGTCGTACGCTCCTCTCCTCTCTGCAGGGTGCGGCTATTGTCTCCGTGAAAATCGAAGGCGTGGAAAAGGAATTTTCTACAATTCCGGGTGTCAAGGAAGATGTCACCGACATTATCCTGAACTTGAAGAGCATCCGCGTGAAGCTCCTTTCCGACCACGATGAAACCCTTCACCTGGACATGTCCGGTGATGGCGAAGTCACGGCGAAAGACTTCATGGACAATCCGAACGTCGCTATTTTGACTCCGGATGTTCATATCGCGACATTGAACGGAAACGCTTCTTTGTCTATGGATGTGAAGATCTCCTGCGGTCGTGGCTATGTCACTGCCGACGAATTGAAGGACAAGGACGCTCCTATCGGCGTGATCGCCATGGACGCCAACTTCAACCCGGTGCAGAAGGTCGCTATGCACATCAGCGATACCCGCGTTGGACAGCGTACCGATTTCAACCGCCTGGAACTTGAAATCACGACTGACGGTTCCATTGATCCCGAAGACGCTCTTGCATACGCTGCAAAGCTTCTCGTGGACCACTTGGAAATCTTCATCAACTTCGAAGGCGATCTCGAAAGCCCCGAAGAATTGGAGATGGACGAAGAACGTCAGCGTATTGCAACGCTCCTGCGCACTCGCGTGGACGAACTCGAACTTTCTGTTCGCTCCAGCAACTGCCTCCGTATGGCAAACATCCATACCGTTGGCGAACTTGTGCGTAACAAGGAAAACGATATGCTCAAATACAAGAACTTCGGTCGTAAGTCCTTGGTTGAACTTAACGAAGTATTGACCTCCATGGGCTTAAGCTTTGGCATGGACGTCGATGACTACTTGAAGGATTAACAATGAGACACGGTGTAAAAAACAAGAAACTCGGCGTGAACGCCGAACACAAGCGTGCCATCCTCCGCGCCCTCACTACCTCCATCATTGGTAAGGGTATGGAAGCGGAACAGACCGGTCGCTACGTGCGCACTACGCTCCACAAGGCCAAGATTGTTCGCAGCAATGTGGACCGCATGATTACCTATGCAAAGAAGGGTGACCTTTCTGCCCGTCGTGAAGCTGCTCGCTTCATTATGGACCCGAAGGTTCTCCAGGATTTGTTCAACACTATCGGCCCGCGTTATGCCTCCCGCAACGGTGGTTATACACGCATCATCAAGCTCGGTCCGAACCGCGCCGGTGACGCCGCTGAAATGGCCTTGATCGGTCTCGTCGAAGACGAAATCGTCGCCAAGTCCAAGAAGGCTGCTGAACCTGCCAAGTCCGAAGCCGTGAGCATGGTCGAAGGCGAAAGCAAGTCCGCTACCTAACGGTTAAGCGCTTTAAAAGTTGGCCTGTCGGGATACCCGGCGGGCCGCTTTTGTTTAGTGGCGAGACGTTTTTATTTAAAAACTATCCGTTTTTAGTCAAAATTGTGTAAATCGTTGTACGGCAACGAGTTTTTGAATCCTTTTTTTTGTATTATTATAAGACTTATGACTGTCAATGATAAGTCAACTTCTTTAGGTTTTTTGATTTTTACCCTGCTGGTCGCCTTTACGACAGCGTTTTCGGCTGATAATTCTTTTTCTAAGCTCGCCTCCGGCATGGGGGGGACGAATACGGTGACACGCGGGTCTGTCCCGCTGACGCCGACCTATGCGGAGCAGAGCGTTGACTCCAGCTATGTGCTTGGCCCGGGCGATTTTTTGGATTTGATGCTCGAGGATAAATATCTGTCCGTGCAGATTTACCCGGACGGTTCCGTTGCCATTGAGGAATGCGGTGCCGTCAATGTTGGTGGCAAGACTCTCGGCGAAGCTAGGCAGCTCATTTTGGACCTCGTTTCTAAGCGTTACAAGAGGGAATACTGCTTTGTGCAGCTGGCTGCCCTAAAAAAATTCCGCGTGAATGCGATGGGCGCCGTGACGCAGGTGGGGCAGCACATGGTTGAGGCGCAAACCCGTCTTAGCTTTTTCATTCGCCAGATTGGCGGAACTCTCCCGAACGCCAATACCGAGGACATCCTCTTGATTCGCGAAAAGGATACGCTCCATATCGATTATAGCGCCATGTCTACGAAGGGTGTGTTCGATCAGGACGTAATGTTGCAGCAGGGCGACAAAATTTATGTGCCGTTTGTAGAGATGGGCGACAATATTGCTCTCTTGTTCCCGGGATACCGTACAAGCGTTGCTTATGATCCCGATAGAACCTTGCAGGATTATTTTGACCTTTCGGGTGCTAGCCGTATGCACAACTTTGGTTACAAGGCCGTGTGCATTCGCGAGCCGGGAATTGCCCCGCGTTGGATTACGCTCTCTGAAATGAAAACGACCAAGGTCGCCCCGAATACCGAGGTGGAATTCTCGGTGCAAGAGATGTTGGTATATGTGGGCGGAGCCGTCGCGATGATTGGCCGTTACCCCTACAATCCGTCGTGGCGCGCCATTGACTACATTGGCGCCGCGGGCATCAATACAATTACCGGGTCCTGGAACCAGGTTAAGGTGTGGCGTGGCGAAAAGCCCAAGGCCATGAGCGTCAATGTGGCTCAAGACCAGATTTTGCCGGGCGACTACATTGAGGTGCCCAAGAGCCGTTACGAGGCGTTCAAGGACTTCACGCTGTTTGTCGCATCCCTTTTGACTGTGGTGTCTTCGGCATTCATTATTTACGTCAACTACAAGTAGCTTATGGAAAACAAAGAATCAATAGGCTTTATAGAAGTTTGCCTTCGCATTCTGAATAACGACTTGAAGCATTTCAAGTTGTGTTTCGCCATTATAGTGATACCGACGATTTTTGCGTTTGTGATGGTCATGTGGGTGGTTAAACCCATGTATGCGGCTTCTGCCATTGTTACGCCTCCGTCTTCTAGCACGCCGTCGTTGAGCGGGCTTTCGAGCATGCTTGGCAGTACCGGATCGGGTTTCTCATCGCTCCTTGGTTTGGCGGGCCAGGACGACGACGCCAACGCCGTGTGGACCATCTTGAATTCCTGGGAACTTCATGACCAGGTCATTAAGGAATTTGACCTGGAACGCCATTATGAGTTTGATGGCAAGTTCCATGCGGACATGCTTAAAAAGTTCCGCAAGCGTTTTGGTCTCGAGAGCAACAACGAGAACATGTTCGCGCTGTACTTTGAAGACGAGGATTACAAGCTCGCCGCCCAGGTTTTGCGCTTTATGCTTGTAAAGGCGGACTCCGCCTTTAACGTGTTCAAAACGTCGCAGGCTCGCCAGTCCAGGGAGTATTTCCAGTCTAGGCTTGATTCTTGCGAACATGAGCTCGATTCCCTGCTCGCGGACTTCGTTGACTTCCAGGTCAAGAACAACGTTTATGAACCGACGGTGCAAATGGAAGCTACCATCAAGTACTTGAGCGAATTGCAGTCGGCCCGCGAAGAGCTTGGCGTTGAACTTGCTTACGAAAAGATGGACCGCGGTGAAAACAGCCGCCGCTACGAAGAACTTTCTAAGCGTTATAAGGGCATGAATTCTGCCATGTCCTCGACCTTGAAGGGTCGGCACGAGAACATAGGTATCATTGAACTTAAAAAGTCACCGGAACTGTTTACCGAGTACATGCGCCGCGAGGCCGAGATTAAGGTGCAGGAGGCTTTGTACAAGTTGCTTCGCCAGCAGAGCGAACAAATGCGTTTGGAAGAAGCCAAGATGCTCACCAACTTGCACATTCTGGAACCGCCCTGGGAAAACGACAAAAAGATTTCTCCGCGTAGAGCGCTCATTATGGTGTTTACGGTGTTCATCACGTTCCTTATTGCATCTATTCTCAGCAACTTTATAGAATACATGCGCTCCGAAGGGGAACGTAAAACCGCCGCGGCTTCTGAATGGAACGCTTTTGTCGGCAAACTTTGCTTTTGGCGTAAATAACCAGAAGGTCGATTATGCTCGACGCGATAATGGCTTGCCCTGAATCCAGTGTGATGTTCGCACTAGCCATTGTGGTGTTGGTTCTGGTGTCCATTTTTAAGGATGACTTTTTTAGGCCGTCTACGCTGTACTTTTTAGTGCAGATGGTGATGCTCGGTGTCTCGTATCTGCAGCTGTTGCCCATGATGAGCGACTTTAGGCCCGCAACCTGGATTGTGTGGGGCGGCGGTATGGCGAGCTTTATTGGCGCGTGTTTCTTGACGGACATGGCCTGGCGCTCGGCGGGTGGCCCGGAGATGCCGCAAAAGATTGAATTGCATGCGGAGTACAACTGGCATACGCACTTCTTTTTGAGTTTCTCTGCTTTCGCCTATTTTTTTGTGGGCGTAATCGGTGTGATATCGGTGGCGGGGAACCTGGTGCTTTTGACGCCGCACCCGTCCATGTGGCTTTCGGGTAAGGATTGCGATGTGCTGCGCTACGCCGACTTTTTTACCTCGGGGTCCATGGTGGTCGGGCTTTTTGGCGTGGCGTCGTTCAAGTCTATGAACCCGGTGCGCTGGATTCGCAATGCTTCAAAGTTCATGGTCATTTTTACGCTAATCTTGAGCTTTATGACGTACCCAAGCCGCGGTATTAATATGCTTTGCTTAGGCATGCTTTTGCTGCTAATCAATTTTGTGCACGGGCGCTTTTCGTGGCGCTCGCTCGCCGTGGTTGGCGTTTTTGTGTTTTTCTTTTTTATTGGCGTTGCGGCACTCAAGGGGCAGTACGGTAATTCCGATGTGACCGATAGTAAAATCGCGAAGGAAGTGGCTTTGCTGCCATACAAGTACGTAGCCAACAACTATTGGAATTTGGATTATGCGTTTAACCGCCTGAGCGACGCGCCCGAACATGACTGGACTTATGGCATAGATGCCTTTTTTGGCATTACTCACCTGATGCATATTGGCGATGGCCTGCAAACGAGTTTTGGCTGGGATACGCCTTTTAATGAAAGTGTCGTAAAGTATGTAGGTTTGAACACCATTCCGTATTTATGGGACGCCTACAAGGATTTTGGGCTTCCGGGCATCTTTTTGCTGCCGTTCTTTTTTGGAATTTTATTCACGTACTGTTACCGTAAAATGTCGGTGGCCAGGAGCCCGCTCGTTGTGCTGATTACCTCGACGTTTATGATGTGGGTTATTTTGTGGAACTTTACCACGGGCTACAAGCAGAGCATGTACTGGGTGTGGATGACGTTCTTTGTGTTTGTTTGTACCGTTAGTAGCGGCAAGGGCCTGGTTTTACCATCTTGCTTGCTTGGTACGCACAAAGTAAATCCAGAGCACGAGGGTAATCACGACGTCGCCCGTGAGGGCGAATAGCGGTATAAACCTGTTTTCGAGCATAAGGCCTGCGCAGGTGCAGGCAATGATGTTTGTAAGCCCCGCGGCACTCACTATAATGGCGTAGGTCCAAATGCGCTTGCTTTTGAGCAGGGCGGATATGAGCGTCATGCGTGCCGCCTGGAACAAAAGCGAGAACGAGAGGATTCGCAAAATGTTCGCGCTGCACAGGAGCGAGGGATCGGTCCACGGGACTGCGAAAAAGAAAATTTTGAGGAACTGTTGCGGGAACAGCCAGAGCGGCGAAGAACACAGGGCGATGAACGCCGTAAACACCGCGACGTCCTTGACGTGAACGTCGCTATCCTTGGACATGTGGAGCGTAATTAGGTTCGACGAAATAAAATGGACCATGATTCCTGAGCAGAGCAAAAGAATCTTGTGGCCAAAGTTATAGGCGCTCAGGAATTCGGCGCTTGCAAAACTATCGGCCACGTAGAGGCCCACGGGCAGGTACGCGAATGCGGCGAAGCTTGCAATGGCGTACGGGACGCCCGCCTTGAGCATGAGTTTGCAAAACTGCATTGTGCGGTGGGTGACTTTAAAAATGGAAGTGCTGAGCGCTTGCGTAACGCCAAAGAAAAAGGCGGGGAGGGCGGCAAGGACCATCGCGAGGGCGATGAGTTCAATGCGTTCGGCTTTAAAGTAGAGCAGCGTGAATCCCATGACCGCGGAGTACGAGAGCGTGTGCAAAAGTTTTGAGTAGAACAGTTTTTTCCAGTACTTGCCGCAAATAAAGTACCAGTCAAAAAAGGCGTGCTGGAATAACAGCCCAAAGGTGAGAATGAGTTCGCCCGCAAAAATGGGGTGGTCCTTGCGGAAAAGGCAGGCGAAGGCCACCATGAGGCAGGCGGTTAGCCCCGTACACAGGAGTCTGAGTTGTAAAATGCTGCGGAAGAGTCGCCCCTGGGTTGCGCGCATGCCAAAAAAGGCGAGAATCAGGGTGCTCATGCCAAAATCAGCGATGGCGCAAAATATGGAATAGTCCGTTTGCAGGATTCCAAAGAATCCGTAATCCGAGGTGCCCAGGTTCCTTGCAATAAAATTCTGTACAAAAAACGAGATTCCTTGGATAAGGAGATTCACGAACGCGATAAATACGCCAATTCTTATATTGCGGAAGGCCTGAAACACTTTGTAAAAATACAAAGATTTGTTTTTGTATATTTGAGTCATGGGAATATTAAAAGGCAAAAGTTCTTTTTTTAGGCCAGGTCCGCCGGCTGTGCCGGGCGAAGCCCACAAGCCTATAGTTGAATTCCTGTGCAGGGAGATTCAAGGTGAATCCGTACTCGATATTGGCGGTGGTTGTGGCGCCTATTCCCTGGAACTCAAAAAACGGGGCTTTGAGCCCACGGTTTTGGATATTGACGAAAATGCTCTGGCTGTTGCGCAAAAGAACGGCCTTGCGACCCAGAAAATCGCTCCAGACGAGGTTCTGGACGAAAAGATTGCCGATACGGTGATTTTGATTGAGGTTCTGGAGCACGTGGAGGACCCGGAACAGTTCTTGCGCAATGCGATTCGCTATGCCCGCAAGCGCGTTCTGTTTACGTTGCCTTGCACCAACGATTTTGAAAGTTTGTTCGAACTCAACCTGACGTATTCGCATATTGCCGTTTCGGATCATTTGAACCATTATTCCAAGACCGAAATGGAAGCCCTGCTCTCGAAGCTCGGCGTGAAATTCAGTCTAGAGATGGGGGACTGCCTTTACCCGCGGGCGGCCATTGCCGTTCTTAGGGAATCGTTTACGCCGCGCGTGTTCGGTTGGCTCTATACGCTCCCCCTGCGTGTGTTGAACAAGCTCGGCCTTATTAAAAAGCGCTACCCGTCGCGTTTTTACGGCATAATTTACATCTAGTCATTGTTCGCCTCAAAGGGATTTTGCTAACTTTGGGTGCGGAAACGCGAGAGTGGCGGAATTGGCAGACGCGCCAGACTTAGGATCTGGTACCTCGGTGTGTGGGTTCGACTCCCACCCCTCGCAGAAATTTTCAATCTAACCGTATATCGGAGTTTATAATGTCCGTTGAAATCAAAGAAACCAGCGCTACGAAGCGCACCCTTGAAGTGAGCATTTCGCAGGAAGACCTCAAGGCTCCTTTCGAAAAGAAGCTCGCCCAGTACAAGAAGCAGGTGGCTCTCAAGGGCTTCCGCCAGGGTCAGGTGCCGAAGGCCATGATTCTGAAGCAGTTCGGTGACGCCATCCATCACGAAGTGGTGAACGAAACCGTCGACAAGGTTATTGGCGAAGAGCTCAAGAAGGCGGGCATCGTCCCGGTGAGCCAGTTGAAGGTCACGAAGTTCAACGACGACAAGGAAGCCGGCGTGACTTTGACCGTTGAAGCCGAAATTGACCCGGAAATCGACATCAAGGGCTATGCCGATCTCGGCATCACCGTTCCGGCTACCGCAGTTCACGAAGAAGAAGTGCAGGCCGAACTCGACCGCATGACCCAGATGTGGAGCAGGGACCAGCATGTGGACCGCGCTGCCGGCAAGGGCGACGTGGTTGTCGGTAACTACATTGAAGTCGTGATCGACGGCGAAAAGCAGGAACTTCCGGAAAACAAGGAATTCCGCAGCCTCCTCGGCGAAAGCGCTTCTCCGGGATTCGACGAAGGCCTTATGGGCGTGAACGCTGGCGACAAGAAGGAAATCAACTTCACGTACCCGGCTGACCACAAGGAAGAACGCTACCGCGGCAAGACCGCCAAGTTCAATGTGGAAATCACCGACGTTCGCGAAATCGTTCCGCCGAAGTTCGATGAAGAATTCTGCAAGCAGATTGGCGTGAAGGACGAAGCCGAACTCAAGGACAACATCACCGAAAGCCTCGTAAACCGCAAGAAGGACGAAGCCAAGGCCAAGGCCATTGACGAAGCTATCGACAAGCTCATTGAATCTAACCCGTTCGAAGTTCCGCAGGCTCGCGTGTACGACCTCATCAAGTGGACCATCAACCGCAACGTCCAGGATCCGAAGGACGCCGTTGAACCGACCGAAGAACAGATCAACAGCCTCTCTGGCGAAGCTGTCCGCGAAATCAAGAAGCACCGCATTTTGGAATTCGTGGCCGTTAAGGAAAAGATCAAGCCGACTCAGGACGCCGTGGACGAACGCCTCAAGCTGATGGCGACCGCCTACCAGGTGGACTTTGAAACCCTCAAGGGTCACTTCCGTCAGTCCGGCCGCATCAACCAGCTCCGCGAAGAACTCCGCTTCCAGATGGCTGGCGAATTCCTCGTGGGTATTCGCGCCGAAGCCAAGTAACAAGAGGTTAGTCGATGATTATCCCTACCGTCATTGAGACCACCGGTCGCGGTGAACGCGCCTACGACATCTATTCCCGCCTCCTCAAGGAACGCATCATCTTTTTGGGAACCCCTATTAACGATGAAGTGGCCAACAACGTCATGGCCCAGTTGATTTTCCTTGAGTACGAGAACCCGGAAAAGGATATCACGCTGTACATCAACAGCCCGGGTGGTTACGTTTCGGCAGGGTTAGCCATTTACGATACCATGCAGCATGTTCGCCCGAATATCGCGACCATCTGCATTGGCAGTTGCGCCTCCATGGCGGCTGTTCTTTTGGCAGCTGGGACCAAGGGCAAGCGCTATGCGCTCCCGCACTCCCGCATTATGCTGCACCAGCCGTCCGGAGCCGCTACCGGCCAGTCTACCGATATTCAGATTACCGCCAAAGAGATTGTGCGCACCAAGGACACGCTTGCCGAAATCGTCGCAAAGCACACCGGCAAGTCGATTGACGAAGTTCGCCAAAAGACGGACCGTGACTTTTACATGGGTCCCGAAGAAGCCAAGGACTTTGGCGTCATTGACGAGATTTTTGTTCCGCGTAAAGAGGGAGTTTAGTTTTAATGTATCGTAACGGGAAGAACCACCCGGCCGTGACTTGCAGTTTTTGTGGCAAGCCGGCTGAACAGGTCGAAAAAATGATTACGGGGGCAGGCGTTCACATTTGCAGTGATTGCGTCACCATGTGCCACCGGATTATTGAAGAGGATCGTTCCCGTACCATGCAAGAGAAGGCGCAGGCCGAAGCCGCCGTGCAGAAGCCGCTCCCGCTCCCGACTGAACTCAAGGCCCACCTGGACGACTTTGTGATTGGCCAGGACCAGGCGAAGACGGCGCTCTCTGTGGCGGTCTATAACCACTACAAGCGCCTGCGTTACAAACAAACTCATAATTCCAAGGACGACGTTGAAGTCGAAAAGTCGAACCTGCTTTTGGTGGGTCCCACCGGCAGCGGCAAGACGCTTTTGGCGCAGACCATGGCCCGTTTTTTGGACGTGCCGTTTACCATTGCCGATGCGACGGTCTTGACCGAGGCCGGCTATGTGGGCGAAGACGTCGACAGCATTATCGTGCGTCTGCTGCAGGCTGCCGATTACGATGTGGCGAAGGCCGAACGCGGCATTATTTTTGTCGATGAAATCGACAAGATTGCAAGGAAGACGGCGAACCCGTCCATTACCCGCGACGTGAGCGGCGAAGGCGTGCAGCAGGGACTCTTGAAGCTCTTGGAAGGCACGGTGGCCGCAGTCCCGCCCAAGGGTGGCCGCAAGCACCCGGAACAGCCGCTGGTGCAGGTGAACACCAAGAACATTCTGTTCATTTGCGGTGGCGCCTTCGAAACTTTGGACAAGATAATCGCCCAACGCGTGAACAAGGGCGGCATGGGCTTTGGCGCCGACATCCGCAGCGAAAAGGATAACACGCTGAGCGAACTCTTTAAGCAACTGGAACCCGATGACCTTATCAAGTTCGGGCTTATCCCCGAAATCGTAGGCCGCCTCCCGATTGCCGTTCCGCTCGAAGAACTGGACGAAGACGCTCTCCTCAACATTTTGACTCAACCCAAGAACGCCCTGGTAAAGCAGTTCAA
Organism: Fibrobacter sp.; assembly: GCA_024398845.1. Taxonomy (GTDB): domain Bacteria; phylum Fibrobacterota; class Fibrobacteria; order Fibrobacterales; family Fibrobacteraceae; genus Fibrobacter. The sequence continues at coordinate 14,775 of JAKSIM010000045.1, forward strand.
GAGCCTGTTTGCCATGGACGGCATTGAACTTGACTTTGAAAAGGACGCTCTCAAGGAAATTGTGCGCGAGACCATGAGCCGCAAGACTGGCGCCCGCGGGCTTCGCTCCGTTATGGAACGCACCTTGCAGCAGGCCATGTTCGAAATGCCGGGCTCTGACGTTAAAAAACTCGTGCTCACCGCCGAGATGGTGAGGAACGGCCTCAAACCGCAAGCCGCACCCGCCAAGAAGCCCAAGAAAAAAGCCGACAAAAACGTCGCTTAACTTATTGCTAGCCAAAACTATAATAGGGACTAAATCGGGACTCTATTCTTAATGAGTACCGAAAACTTAGTTATAATTCAAGTATGGCATTTGATTTTTCGAAAACTTACCCTTTGCTCCCTTTGAGGGATGCTGTTGTGTTTCCGTGCACGACTCGCCGCATTTTGGTGGGCCGTGACATGTCTTTGCGTGCCTTGGAATATGCCGAGGCTCATGATAACGAAATTATTTTGGTGGCCCAGAGGGATGTCTCGCTGGAGGAATTCCAGAATCCGATGATAGACCTTTACTCGGTGGGCGTGGCAGCACACGTCTCGAACGTGACGCCGTTCCCGAACGGGTGCGTGAAGGTCGTGCTCGAGGGCGACGAGGTTGTGGACTTGCGCTCCATTATTATGCAGGATGGGTTCCTGCATGTGACGGCTTCGCCCCGCAAGTTGCGCATCCCCGAAAACGCCAAGACAAAGTCTTTTGACGAGGTGCTCGCGAAGTTCCGCGAATACGCGGCCAAGCGTAACATTGCCGAGGGCATGGTCGATGCCTTCTTTGGCATGGAGAACCAGTTGAACGCCTTTTACGGGATGATTCCGTTTTTGCAGGTGTCGCTCGCCGAGAAGCAGAGCTTCTTGGAACTTACGACCTTGGAAGAGGCTTCGGCAAAGTTGCTTGCGTTGATGGAAGTCACCGAGGACAACGAGAACGTGATGGTGCGCGTGCAGCAGAACGTGCGCCAGAAGATGGCCCAGCAGCAAAAGGAATGGTTCATTTCGGAGCAGATTCGCCAGTTGCAAGACGAACTGGATGGCGCCGAAGGTTCTGCAAACGAGCCGGACCAGTTGCTCAAGAAGATCAAGGCCAAGAACTTTAGCCCGGCGATTGTCGAAAAGCTCGAGGAAGAAATCGGGCGCATGCGCTTGATGCAGCCGACATCCCCGGAATATGCGGTGAGCCGCAACTATGTGGACTGGTTCCTCGCCATGCCGTATGGCGAATACACGAACACCGTTCTCAACATGAAGAAGGTGAAGTCGGAACTCGATGCGAAGCACTTTGGCCTGGACAAGGTCAAGGAACGCATTATGGAGTACGTCGCGGTGCTCAAGCTGACGGGCACGGAACGCCGCGCTCCGATCCTTTGCCTTGTGGGTCCTCCGGGTGTTGGTAAAACGACTTTGGTGGAATCGATTGCCACGGCCATGCAGCGTAACTTTGTTCGTATTACGCTTGGTGGTGTGCGCGATGAGGCCGAAATCCGTGGTCACCGTCGCACCTACATTGGCGCCATGCCTGGCCGCTTTATCCATGCGCTGCGCCGTGCCAAGTGCATGAATCCGGTGATTTTGCTCGATGAAATCGACAAGATGGCGAGCGATTTTCGCGGGGATCCGGCGAGCGCTTTGCTCGAGGTTTTGGACCCCGAACAGAATCACGATTTTACGGACCACTTTATGGAAGTGGGACTGGATCTTTCGCGCGTACTGTTTATTGCGACGGCGAATTCCGAGTCCGAGATTCCCGATGCTTTGCGTGACCGCTTTGAAGTAGTGCGCCTGCCCGGTTACTATCCGCACGAAAAGCTCCAGATTGCGGGCAAGTTCCTGATGCCGCGCATTTGCGAGCGCACGGGCGTGAAACTGCACGAACAGGTGGAGCTTACCGACGAAAAAATCCAGAAGGTTATTCGCGAATACACGCGCGAGGCGGGCGTGCGCGAACTTGAACGCACCTTGGAGAGCGCTGTACGTCACCGCGCCAAAGAAATTGTGATGGGCAAAAAAGTCAAGCCCGACGTGACCGACAAGCAGCTGCAAGAATACTTGGGCGCTCCGCGTTACCTCGAGAGCCAGCTGCCCGAACCGGGGCGTCCGGGTATTGTGACGGGCCTCGCCTGGACGAGCGTGGGTGGCGAAATCCTGCCCATTGAATGCATGCTTTTGAGCGGCAAGGGCCAGCTGATTATGACGGGTAAGCTTGGCGACGTGATGAAGGAATCGGCGCAGATTGCCGTTTCGCTTGTGCGCGAGCGCCTACAGCGTTTTGGAATTGACCCGGCGATTGTAAAGAAGACCGACATTCACATTCACGTGCCCGAGGGCGCCGTGCCCAAGGACGGGCCGTCGGCGGGTATTGCGCTTACGCTTTGCCTGTTGAGTGCCTTTACGAGAACGCCGATTCCGCCCGATATCGCCTTTACGGGCGAGGTGAGCCTCACGGGTTCTTGCCTCCCCATTGGCGGGCTCAACGAGAAGGCTTTGGCTGCATTGCAGGCCGGCGTAAAAACGCTTAGGCTCCCGGCGCAGAACCAGAAGGACGTGGATGAACTCCCGGCCCCGGCAAAGAAGGGCCTCAAAATTTACACGCACAAGCACATTGACGAAATTATCAAGGTGCTTTTCCCGAAGGTTCCTAAAAATAAGGGCTAGCTAGGTAAATAAAATTTTCGTGTTTGAATTTGTTTCAGTTTTTAATTATAATTGAAACTATGGAGCGCGAAAATTTTAAGTCTAGATTAGGATTTATTCTCATAGCCGCCGGTTGCGCTATTGGCCTTGGCAACGTGTGGCGTTTCCCTTACATTGCTGGCCAGTACGGTGGTGCCGCCTTTGTGCTTCCGTATCTGGGATTCCTCATTTTGTTTGGTCTGCCCATATTGATGATGGAATTGGCTGTTGGTCGTGGTGGCCGTAGCGGTGTCGCTATGGGCTTTGACCACTTGGAGCCGCAGGGCAAACAGTGGCATAAGGCCAAATACATTTTGATTTTCTCGAACTACGTGCTCATGGCTTTTTACAGCGTGGTCACGGGTTGGATGCTTTACTACTTCTACAAGATGATAACCGACCAGGGGTTCCTCAAGGGGACTCCGGACCAGATTGCGGCGGGCTTTGGCGAGATGCTCTCGAACCCGGCTCTCCTCATTTTCTGGATGACGGTTGCTATTGTGCTTGGCCTCGGCATTGTTTCGCTTGGCTTGCAGAAGGGCGTAGAAAGCGTTACCAAGAAGATGATGATTTGCCTCCTTGCCATTATGGTGCTCCTCGCCGTTCGCGCGGTGACGCTTCCCGGTGCAGACGAAGGCTTGCGTTATTACCTGATTCCGTCCTTTGAGCGTTTGACCCAGTCGGGCAAGGGTATAGGTGAAGCTATCTTTGCCGCATTTGCTCACGCGTTCTTCACGTTGAGTATCGGTATCGGTAGTATGGCTATTTTTGGTAGCTATATCAAAAAGGATCACTCCCTCCCGAAAGAGGCGGCGAGTGTTTGCGCTCTCGATACGTTCGTGGCCCTTATGGCGGGCATCATCATTATCCCGTCTTGCTTTGCCTTTGGACAGGCGCCGGGCCAGGGTCCTGGACTTATCTTTGTGACGCTCTCGAATGTGTTTGCGCAAATGCCTGCAGGTCGCTTGTGCGGTGCCGCCTTCTTCCTGTTCATGAGCTTTGCCGCCCTCTCCACGCTCATTGCCGTGTTCGAGAACATCGTTTCGTTCTGGATGGATTTGAAGGGAGTTTCCCGTAAAAAGTCCGCTGGCTGGAACATCTTGGTGGTGATTCTCCTGTCGCTCCCGTGTGCTCTTGGCTTTAACGTTCTCTCTGGTTTTGAACCGTTTGGTCCGGGGAGCTGCGTGCTCGACTTGGAAGACTTCTTTGTGAGCAACACGATGCTCCCGCTTGGTGGTATGTTCTTTGCCATTTTCTGCAGCAGCCGCTATGGTTGGGGCCAGGAGAACTTCTTTAAGGAAGTGAATACCGGTAAGGGCCTTAAACTCCCGATAAACGGATTCATCAAGGTCTATTTCAAGTGGATTTTGCCAGCGCTTATCACGGTGCTCCTAATTCAGGGTTATTTGAGTAAATTTGCTCCGGAACTCTGCGCAAAGATTTTTGGTTAAGCTAAATTTGAGATTCCTTCGCATGGCGAAGGAATTTTTTTTGAAGGTGAAGGCGAAACAAGATGGAATTCACGCGTGATGAAATGGCCGCACATTTGGCGGTTTTGGAGAATCGGATCGGGGAAGCTTGCCGCATGGCGGGCCGTACTCGTGAAAGTGTGAACCTCGTGTGGGTGAGCAAGTTCCACCCGGCCGAGGCTGTAGAAAATGCGATTGCACTTGGCGCAAAGGTTTTTGGCGAGAACCGCGTGCAGGAGGCCGAAAGCAAGTTCAGCGTGCGCCGTTTTGCAAAGGACGGGACTCCGGTGCAGTGCCATGTGATTGGCCCTGTACAAAGTAACAAACTCAAGAAGGCGGCCATTGTCGCCGACTGCATCCATTCTATCGCGAGCATCGAGGCGGTGGAGAAGTTAGAGAAGGTTTGCGCTGGTTTGGCGCTGCCCGGTGCCGGGAACGTCGCGGAGAATGCCACGAGGAACGTCGCGGGTGGCAAAATCCTCGACATCCTTTTCCAGGTGAACGCCGGTGAAGAAGAAACCAAGAGCGGTCTGGACGTTGCGAATGCCGAGGCTTTTTTGGCGGAACTTGAAAGCCGTGCGGGCGCTTGTGACGCCGAAGGCAAAAGCGAAAAATTCCCGCACTTGCGTTTCCGCGGGCTCATGACGATTGGCAAGAATACGGGCGTCGCAGAGGATTCCCGCGAATGCTTTGCGTTCCTGCGCAACTTGCGCGACAAGTTCTTCGCCCGCGGTGGCGTGTTTGCAAGATTCGACCAGCTCTCGATGGGCATGACCGGCGATTTGGAGGTCGCCATCGAGGAAGGCGCAACCATGATTCGCGTGGGTACCGCCCTGTTCGGCGAACGCGACTACACGCACTGAGATTTATGTCCGGCTATTATTTTGTTATAGGTATTTTGCTTTTATGCGCGCTGCTTGTGGCGACTCGTCGCAAGAGTTCCTCTGGGAAGTCGCGTGAATACCGCGCCCCGCGTCACGGAGCTTTTAAAGAATTTGTTCGCGAAAACGAAAAGCGCGATTACCGTGCGTTTAATGGTGGTGATTATTGGCGTGCCAGGAATGTGGAGTACCGCAATGAAACGGTTCCCTTTGTGGATTCTCAAAAAATGAGCGGGATTGACGCTGCTTTGGCCGATGACCGTCATGGTGTTTTTGGCGAGGCGGCAACGTCTGCGATTGTGGCCCGCGCGGCCGCTAACGACAAGCGCCATCATTTTATTTTGCAAAATGTGTACATTCCGACGCGCACGGGCTATACCGAAATAGATACGGTGCTTTTGCATGAGACGGGTATTTTTGTTTTTGAAACCAAGAACATTTCGGGCGAAATTTCGGGAAGCATGGAATTGGAACGCTGGACGCAAGTTTTGAATGAACGCTATACGCATACGCTCTACAACCCGATTCGCCAGAATCAGGGGCATATGGGAGCACTGTTGCGACAGTTGCGTGTGCGTCTAGAAAACGCGATTATTTGCTCTTATGTTGTCTTTAGTGACCGCTGCGTTATGAAGAACGTGCCGTCGCGCGGCGAGTTCGGCAGTTTCGGAAATACCTGGCAGGTGATTCATTTTGGCGAATTGCAAAATGTGCTTGGCAAAGCGCTTGCTCGACGCAAGTCCGTGATTTCTCCGCGCCGCCTTGAAGAATGGTACCGCGCTTTGCAGCAGTGCGTTAATGTGAGTGAATCCGTTAAACAGGCTCACCGCGAAAGCGTGCAGAAAATGCACAGGAATTAGCGCACGATTTTGATTTGTGCGTTTTAGATTAGCGCTTTTTTTAGTTGCGCAGTTCCCTTACACTTCGATGACTTTCCCTGTGTGCAGTTGTTCTGCGCGGTCGCCAAGAACTTCGTGCAAAATCTCGTAGGCTTTGGTGCCCGTGCAGTGCCCGGTGTAGATTTTTTGCACGTCAAGTTCGCGCAGGCGTTCTGCGAATTTGCGCACGTCAGCGTCCGGCGTTCTGAACAAATGAAATCCTCCGAGGATGGCGTAAATAGGCTTCCCGGGGAATGTCGCCTCGATTTCTTTTACGATGTTGTCGGCGCCGCCGTGGCTGCAGCTGTTCATTACGAAAAGCCCCTTGGGCGTGTCAAATACCAGACTCTGTTCGTGGTCGAAACTGTCGGTGCGGTACTTGCCGTTTTCCTTGACGGCGAAATGTGCGCGGAACCCGATGGCGGCGCGGCCCGTAGCGTCTAAAACGCAGTCCTTGTGGCCAATGATGCTTATGCTCGGAAAAATTTCCACGTCGCCCTCTGCGAAGCGGATGCGGTCTGCGAAGCGTTTCAAGGTGCCGCGGCGAATCCCGATGTATTCCTGGTAGGTGAAGAGTCCGAAAATCTTGTGCGTGTGGTAGCAGTTTTCAAGGGCCGCACGGCGCAGGTAGAATGGGGCGTGGTCGTTTGCTTTAAAGAAGGCGCGCATGCCGTTTGCGTGGTCGTAATGCGCATGGCTTAAGACGCCCGCGTCCACTTTCGAAAGGTCGATTCCCATGGCGGCGGCGTTTTTCGCGAACTTTGCAGAAGAGCCTGTATCTAGAAGAATGTTCTTGCCGCTAAATTCGATGAGGGCCGCAAGCCCCCATTCCGCGCACAGGTTTTGCACGCCGCCTGCGCCATTTATTCCCGTGTCGTTACGGTTTGAACCGCCTACACAGTTTTGGTTGGAACCGCCCGCGCAATTTGAACAGCCCGCGATGTTATCGATGAGAATCTGGATTTTCATGCTACTTGATTTCTTTCCCGTCGCTGAAGGCGTTTCCGATGCGTTCGCCGATGGAATAGTATCCGTGATTCGAAGTGTCGTAGCAGATGGGGTTCAGCTTTTTCACGTCCACCTTGCCCGCGTCGTCGAGCACGGAATCGTCGGCCGCGACGTTCACGATTTCGCCGAG